>JAEWCE010000211.1 GCA_023390785.1 Pseudomonadota bacterium | reverse complement strand
ACGCTGACCAGCAGCTTCTGCCCCAATTGCGGCACGCCGCTGTTCGCGCAATCGAGCCGCGCGGCTGGGGTCGCCATGCTGCCGGTCGGCCTGTTCGGCGCCGCGGCTGCGGACTGGTACGCGCCCAACCAGCTGATCTTCGCCCGCAGCCACCGCGACTGGGACCTGGTCGATGCCGCCCTGCCCCAGCACGACACCTACCGCGACGCGGGAGCCATGATGTGACCGCCGCCTCCGATGCCATGGCCGAGCGTCTCCGGCCCCTGCTCCCCAAGGGGCTTGTCGAAAAATCGATGTTCGGCGGCATCGGCTTCATGCTCGACGGTAACATGCTGGTCGGCACCACGGCCAAGGGCACCTTGCTGGTCCGCGTCGACCCCGGCAAGACGGAGGCCGCACTTGCCCGCCCCGGCGCCTATGCCATGCAGATGGGAGCGCGGACGATGACCGGCTTCATCGCCGTCGATCCCGCCGCGCTGCCCGACGCCGCGGCGATCAAGGCGTGGATCGCGACCGCACGCGCCTACGTCAAGACGCTGCGGCCGAAATGAAGACCGCCGCCCGCAGCTCGAGCCTCGATCACCTCGTCGACCGCGTCCGCCTGCTGCTCGAGGGCGACCCGCGGATCAGCGAAAAGACCATGTTCGGGGGCCGCACCTTCCTGCTCAACGGCCACATCCTCGTCGGCTGCAAGACGGACGGCCGCATCCTCCTCAGCGTCGGCCGCGAGCACAATGACGAGGCGCTGGCCCGGCCCGGCACGACGCAGATGATGCATCGCGACCGGGCCATGACCGGCTTCGTCTGGATCGACGCGGACGCCATCGAGGACGACGACGACTTGGCCGACTGGGTGCGCACCGCGGAGCGCTGGGTAGCACAGATGCCGATCGAGGCGCCGAAGCCCGCGAAGCGGGCGGCTAAACCGCGGAAAACACCAGCGACGCGTTGACGCCGCCGAAGCCGAAGGAATTGCTGAGCACGTGCCTCAGCGCCTTCGGCTTGGCCTTGAGCGGCACGAGGTCGAACTGCCTGGCCACCTCCTCGGGGTCGTGCAGGTTCAGCGTCGGCGGCAGCATCTGGTGGCGCAGCGCGAGAATCGAGATCACCGCCTCGATGGCGCCGGCGGCGCCCAGCATGTGCCCGGTGGCCGACTTGGTCGAACTCACCGCCAGCGACTGCCCTCGGTCCCCGAACACGGCGCGGATGCCGTTGATCTCGGCGTTGTCACCGACTTCGGTCGAGGTGGCGTGGGCGTTGACGTAGCCGATGTCGTCGGGCCGGAGGCCGGCGCTGCGGATCGCCTGGTTCATGGCGACCTGCGCCCCGGCGCCGTCAGGCGAGCCGGCCGTCAGGTGGTAGGCGTCGGCCGAGGTGCCGTAGCCGGTCGCGATGGCGAGCGGCTTGGCGCCGCGGGCGAGCGCGTGGCTCAGCTTTTCGATGACGATGACCGCCGCACCTTCAGACAGCACGAAGCCGGCATGGCCCTTGTCGAACGGGCGCGAGGCCTCGGTCGGGGTGTCGTTGTGACTGGTATCGCGGGCGCGGCTCGCGGCGAAGCCGCCGATCGAGATGGGATCGACCGAGCCCTCGGCGCCGCCGCACACCATCACCTCGGCCTCGCCGGTGCGGATCAGCCGCATGGCGTCGCCGATGGCCTGGGCCGAGGCCGCGCAGGCGGTGACCGGCGCCCCGATCGGTCCCTTGAAGCCGTATTTGATGGAAATCCAGCCGGCCGCGAGATTGGCGAGGAAGCTCGGAACCGTGAACGGCGAGAGCCGCCGTGGCCCCTTGTCGTTGATGATGTTGACCGCCTCGGCCATCACCGGCGAGCCGCCGACGCCCGAGCCGATGATGGTGCCGGTCACCGCCTGCTTTTCCGGAGTGTCGGCAATCCAGCCGGACTGCGCCAGCGCTTCGGCCGCCGCGCCCAGCCCGTACTGGATGAACAGATCCATCTTCTTGATGTCCTTGGGATCGATCACCGCCGTCGGGTCGAAGCCGTTGGGCTGCTCCTTGCCGGGCACCAGTCCGGCGATCTTGCAGGCAAAAGCGGTGGTGTCGAAGCGGGTATTGGTGACGATGCCGCTGCGGCCCGCCAGCAGCGCCTGCCAGTTCGCGTCGACGCCCACGCCCAGCGGCGAGACGGCGCCCATGCCGGTAACGACAATCGGATCGGTGTCGGTCATCAAAATCCCTTTCAGACTTTGGCCAGACGCTGCAGCATCTTGATGCTGTCGTCGAAGACTGGGTTGGAAAGCTCGGCCTGCATGTCCAGTTGCGCCTGCCGCCACGATGGGAGCACTTCGGCGAGCAGCGCCGCACCTTTCGGCGTCACCTCCGGGATGCGGCCATTGCCGCGATCGGGGTGGCGCGAGGCGGCAAGGCCCATGGCTTCGAGCCTATCGAGATTGCGCGTCAGCGTGGTGCGGTCGAAGCCGCGCGCCTCGGCCAGCGCGCTGACGGTGGCGCCCGGCATGTCGCCGAGCGCGCCGAGCAACGACAACTGCGTCGCGGTAATGCCGAACGGCCTCAGATAGGCGTCGTAGCGGCGCGTGATCGCCCGCGCCGCCATGCGCGAATTGGACACCAGGCACTGGCTGAAATCGTCGGCCATGGCGCGACAGATAGTGTGTAACTACACGGTGTCAAGATCGCGTGACTTCGCTTGTTGGTCCTGACAAGATGTATTCAGGAGGATGCGCCATGCGGGCGGTGTTTCTAGCCTTGGCTGCACTCACACTGGCGACCTCGGCCGAATCCGGTGCAGCTGAAATCCGGTCGGCGAGTGACAAAGAGATGGCCACTTTGCTGTCTGGCTGCTGGACGCAACAAATCACATCATTGGAAAAGCGGTTCGAGAGAGCGGGCTATTTCAACACCCACGAAATTTGTTTCCTGCCCCATGGCAAGGTGAAGATGTGGTCGGTTGGTGGGAACAAGTCCGACGTCGAAGGCTTTGAGGCGGTAGGGCACTTCAAGGTAACTTCCGGCCGCCTTGTTCTTCTATCTAGCGAGTTGCAGGATGGATGGCTGTTCGCCGCTCAAGCATTGTCGTGCGATGTCCTTATGGTTCCTGGGCGCGAAATGAAGCTCCATAACTGCGTGGCCGAACTCAGCACCCAGCGCGAGCCAGACAGCAGCTTCTCACGCAAGGCGTCCTAGCCATTTTGCCCGTTACAAGGGCACTGCGCTCCGACTTCCAGCGCGGGCGTTTCGTGCTATAGCGCGACCAACAATTTCCGAGGAGACTGCCCACATGTCCAAGATCAAAGTCGCCAACCCTGTCGTCGATCTCGATGGCGACGAGATGACCCGCATCATCTGGCAGGCGATCAAGGACAAGCTGATCCTCCCCTATCTCGACCTGCCGATCGAGTATTACGACCTGAGCGTCGAGAACCGCGACAAGACCGAGGACAAGGTCACGGTCGATGCGGCCAACGCCATCAAGAAGTACGGCGTCGGCATCAAATGCGCGACCATCACGCCGGACGAGGCGCGCGTCGAAGAGTTCAAGCTCAAGAAGATGTGGAAGTCGCCCAACGGCACCATCCGCAACATCCTGGGCGGCGTGATCTTCCGCGAGCCGATCATCTGCAAGAACGTACCGCGGCTGGTGCCGGGCTGGACGCAGCCGATCATCGTCGGCCGTCACGCCTTCGGCGACCAGTACAAGGCCACTGACTTCCTGTTCCCGGGCAAGGGCAAGCTGACCATCAAGTTTACCGGCGAGGACGGCAAGGTCATCGAGCACGAGGTGTTCGACGCGCCGGGCGCCGGTGTCGCCATGGGCATGTACAACCTCGATGCGTCGATCGCCGACTTCGCGCATGCCTCGTTCAACTACGCCATCAACCGCCGGGTGCCGTGCTACCTCAGCACCAAGAACACCATTCTGAAGGCCTATGACGGGCGCTTCAAGGACATCTTTCGGGAGATCTACGACAGCCAGTACAAGGCGAAGTTCGAAGAGCTGAAGATCTGGTACGAGCATCGCCTGATCGACGACATGGTGGCCTCGGCGCTCAAGTGGAGCGGCGGCTATGTCTGGGCCTGCAAGAACTACGACGGCGACGTGCAATCCGACACCGTGGCGAAGGGCTTTGGCTCGCTCGGGCTCATGACCTCGGTGCTGATGACACCCGTTGGCAAGATCGTCGAGGCCGAGGCGGCGCACGGCTCCGTGAGCCGGCACTATCGCCAGCACCAGCAGGGCAAGGAGACCTCGAC
>JAEWCE010000207.1 GCA_023390785.1 Pseudomonadota bacterium | reverse complement strand
GTCTTCCGGTCTATCCGATCAAGGGCTACTCGCTCACCGTCCCGATTACCGATGCGGCCGTCGCACCGGTGTCGACCGTGATGGACGCGACCTACAAGGTCGCCACCACCCGCTTCGACGACCGCATCCGCATCGGCGGCACCGCCGAGATCGCCGGCTGGGACAAGACGCTCCGGCCGCATCGCCGCGGCCCGCTGGAGCGCTCGCTGCGCGACCTGTTCCCCCGCGCCGGCGATGTGAGCAAGGCCACCTTCTGGTGTGGGCTCAGGCCGATGACGCCCGACGGCACGCCGGTGATCGGCCGCACGCGCTATGGCAATTTCTACCTCAACACCGGCCATGGCACGCTCGGCTGGACCATGGCTGCCGGCTCCGGCCAGGTGATCGCCGACATCGTCGCCGGCAAGGCGCCTGACATCGACGTCACCGATCTCGATCTCAGCCGGTACGCGGCGTAAGCACCGGGTCGCCCTCGTTGCCGGTGGCGCGGCCGCGACTGAGCCGCGTCACCCCATGCGTGGTCTTGGCCCAGTGCATCGGATCGACGATCAGCTCGTGCACCGCCCGCACCGCAGCCAGCGTATGCAACAGCCAATAGGCCGGCAGCAGCAATTGCTGGGGCAGCAGTGACCAGGCGCGCTGGTGCCACAGGCCGCTCACCTGGATGGCGATGGCGCCGCCATAGCCCGAGGCCAGGATGCCGATCGCCGTCCAGTCCCACCAGTCGCGTGGCACCAGCCCGACCACGCCCTCGAGCAGCAGCCGGGCCAGCAGCGACGCGATGAACACCGTATGCAGCAGCGAGGCGACGATCATGCCGCCCACAAGCACCTGGAAGCCGAGGAATCCACGCCAGCCGATTTCGCGCAGGAACTGCCGCGGGGCCCGGTTGTGGACAACGAAGGTCTGCATCCAGCCCTTCATCCAGCGTGTCCGCTGCGCCATCCATGCCTTGAGCGTCAACGGCGCCTCCTCATAGGTGCGGCTGTCAAAGCATTCCGTGCGGTAGCCCCGGCGCGCCAGGCGCACGCCCAGATCGGCGTCCTCGGTAACGTTGAAGGCGTCCCAGCCTCCGATGTCGTTGAGCACCGACAACCGGAAATGGTTGCTGGTGCCGCCCAGCGGCATCGGCAGCCGCCAGCGCGACAGCGCCGGCAGCAGCCGGCCGAAAAGCCCGGCATACTCGCCGGCGAACAGCGCAGTCAGCGCATTTTCGCTGGCATTTTCCGGGACCAGCTCGGCCTGCAGGCAGGCGACGCCGGCATCGGCCTCGAACAGGCTGGCAGCGAGACGGAGCTGCTGCGGCTCGGGCATGTCCTCGGCGTCGAACACCACGAGGTATTTGCCGCGCGCGAGCGGCAGTGCGTAGTCGAGCGCCTTGGGCTTGGTGCGTGGCGGTCCGTCCGGCACCAGAACCATGCGGAACAGCGGGTCGGACAGCACGGCCTCGACCGCCGCCACCGTCTTGCGGCTGCGCTCTTCGACGACGAAGCGGATGTCGAGCTTTTCCGGCGGATAGTCGAGCGCACTCATGGCGCGACGGAGTAGCGGCACCATCGCGGCCTCGTCCCGCAGCGGGATCAGCACGCTGTAGAGCGGCAGTTCCGCGTCGGACAACAGCCGCGGCGCTGCCCGCCCCGGCTTGTGCGGGATGGCGGCGACCAGCCGCAGCAGCCCGGGCAGCATCAGCAGCGGCATCACCAGTGGGATCAGCACCGGACGGGCAACGACCCCCGAGATCATCACCACCGCGATCACCGCGACCAGCAGTAGGGCAAAGCCGATGCGGGCGTGGCGCGGCAAGTCCTGTGACGCGCTGGCGCGTGGCCACAGGCGCGTGAGACGTTGCCTCGCCTCGTCCATCAACTGCCCGCTTGCCGCGCGTGCCAGCCCGGCCTCGATCGCCTCGGGCGGGACGACGCGCAATTGTCGCTTCAGACCGTCCGGCGCAACGCGCAGCCGGATCGCTTCGGCGAAGGCCGGCGCAACGAACAGCACCGCTTCGCCGAGCACCTGCTGCCGCAGCGTCCGCACAGCGCCCAGATGCCCGAGCCGCGCGATCGGCGGGGCAGGCAGGCGCGACGGCGTGACTCCCGCGAACTGGGTGCCCGCCCAGGCAGCGACACGTCGCCAGGTCTCCGCATTGCCCAGCCCGAAGCGATGCGCGCAGTAATCCAGCGGATCCACGCCCATCTGCTTTGCAATGTTCAAATGCCGTCGTGCCGCGAGGTCCGTCGTGCAATTTTCGCGGAGGACGGCGCGCAATAATGCGATCGCCTCGTCCGGATGAGACAAAGGGCTGCGCTCCCGGGCAGTCCGCCTCTTCAGTAAAACAATGGCCTAAGTATCAATGCGTATATCGGTACGCCGACCGCCGGCATTTGCAAGCTGTTTCAGCCTCGCCCCGCCTCTCGCCAGCCGTACCGAATTGCGCCATAAGCGGCCGACACCTTTTGCGGACCATGATGCGCGCGCTCCTTGCCCTGATTGTGCTGGCGTTCGGCCTCGACGCCGCCTCGGCCCAGACGCTGCCCTACCATTCCGATCCCACGGCGCGCGAAATCGTGCCGAACCTGTCGGCAGTGCCCAATATCCGCTTCCTGACCACGGCGGATTTTCCGCCCTTCAACTACCGTGACAAGTCGGGGGAGTTGGTCGGCTACAATGTCGATCTGGCGCGCGCCATCTGCGGCGACCTGAAGATCACCTGCACCATGCAGGCCTGGCCGTGGGAGCAGGCGGGCAAGGCGCTGGAGGACGGGCAGGGCGATGCCCTCATCGCCGGGCTCGCGATGACCAATGCCAATGGCGCCCTCTACGACTTCTCCGACATCTATCTGATGCTGCCGGGCCGCTTCGTGACGCCCAAGGATGGCGCCGCCAATTTCGACCCCAGAGCCCTGGCGGGCAAGACCGTCGCGGTCCGCAAGGGCTCGGCGCATGAGGAGTTCGTGCGCCGCTACCTGCCCGATGCCAAGCTCGCCGAATTCGACAGCGAGACCGCGGCGCTCGAGGCCGTGCACGACAAGAAGGCGGATGCCTATTTCGGCGACGCCATGCGCGCGAGCTTCTGGTTCATCGACAATCCGGACTGCTGCAGTTTCGCCGGCCAGCCCTATTTTCGCCCCGACCTGTTCGGCGATGGCTTTTCCATCGCGGTCGCCACCGGCCATGACGCCATTCGGCAGGCCATCGACTACAGCCTCGCCCGCCTCAAGAAGGACGGCACGCTGGACGAACTCTATCTGCGCTGGTTTCCGATAGGGTTTTACTGAAACGCCCGAGCGCTACTCGGCCCGCCGCAGCCTGGCGCGCGCCGACGCTTCGATCGCCGCGGCGACGAGATTGTCCAGCCTCAGGCCGTCGCGGATCATTTCGAGCAGGCGCAATTCTTCCTGTTCGAGCCTGAGGTCCACGGCCGCCACCTCGACCGCCAGGGCATAGGCGGTGTCTCGCAGCCGCTCCGGGATGGCGCCGAAGATCATCTCCAGCACCTTGTCGAGATTGGAGCTGTCCTTGATCAGGTCGATCGCCTCGGCGGCGACCTGCCCGAGATTGTCGCGGTTGAAGCCGTCGAACACCGGCAGCCGGCCGACCAGGCTGGAGATGATTTCGAGCTCGCGATCGCTCACCCTTGCGTCGGACGTCGCCGCCACCACCATCAGATAGATCAGGGCGTCCTGGGATCTCAGCGTCATCTTGGATACGTCTCCGCTCGAAAAGCCCCGCATACCTAGGGAGCGGGGCACCGCTTGTCCAGCCGCGCGGCCATTGACTTTGCCTCGCCGAATGCGGCAACGAAGGCCTGCTCTCAGCAAAAGGCCGAACTGTCGTGTCTACCGCCCCGCTTCCTGCGCTCGATCCCGCTTTCTTCGATGCTGCCCAGGCCGCCAAGGCCTGGCCATTCGAGGAGGCTCGCAAGCTCGTCGCCCGGTTGCAGAAAACGGGCAAGAAGGAGGCGCTGTTCGAGACCGGCTATGGCCCGTCGGGCCTGCCTCATATCGGCACCTTCGGCGAGGTGGCGCGCACCACCATGGTTCGCACGGCCTTCCGCCTCCTGACGCGCGACGAAATCCCGACGCGGCTCCTGTGCTTTTCCGACGACATGGACGGGATGCGCAAGATCCCGGACAATGTGCCCGACCGCGCCTTCCTCGAGCCGCACCTGCACAAGCCGCTGACCAGCGTGCCCGACCCGTTTGGTGGCAGCTATCCGAGTTTCGGCGATCACAACAACGCCATGCTCCGCCGCTTTCTCGACACCTTCGGCTTCAACTACGAATTCGCCAGCGCCACCCAGTACTACAAGTCCGGCCGCTTCGACACGCAGCTCATCAAGGCGGCGGAGAAGTACGACGCCATCATGGCCGTGATGCTGCCGACGCTCGGCGCCGCGCGGCAGGCCACCGATTCGCCCTTCCAGCCGATATCGCCGCGCTCGGGCCGTGTGCTCTACGTGCCGATGAAGCACGTCGACGCCAGGGCCGGCACCATCACCTTCGACGATGAGGACGGGACCGAGACGACCCTGCCGGTGACGGGCGGTCATGTGAAGCTGCAGTGGAAGCCGGATTTCGGCATGCGCTGGTCGGCGCTGGGCGTCGATTTCGAGATGTTCGGCAAGGACCATCAGACCAACGCGCCCATCTATGACCGCATCTGCGAAATCCTGGGCGGCAAGGCGCCCGAGCACTTCGTCTACGAGCTCTTCCTCGATGATGTCGGCCAGAAGATCTCGAAGTCCAAGGGCAACGGCCTGACCATCGACGAGTGGCTGACCTATGCCTCGCCCGAGAGTCTGGCGCTCTACATGTTCCAGAAGCCGCGGCAGGCCAAGCGCCTGTATTTCGACGTCATTCCGCGCGCCGTCGATGAGTACTACCAGTATGTCACGGCGTTCCAGAACCGCACGCCGGCCGAGCGGCTCGAGAATCCGGCGTTCCACATCCACGGCGGGCATCCGCCGGCGGAAACGCCGCCGATCACCTTCGGCCTGCTGCTCAACATCGTCTCGGCCAGCAACGCGCACGACACCGCCGTGCTGTGGGGCTTCATCTCGCGCTACCTGCCGGGTGCGACGCCCCAGAACCATCCCGAGCTCGACCGGCTGGCGACCTATGCCGTGCGCTATTTCAACGACCGCGTGAAGCCGACCAAGAGCTTCCGCGCGCCCACCGACAAGGAACGCGCAGCGCTCCAGGACCTGCATGATCAGCTTGCCGGCAAGGAATCCCTCTCCGCGGAGGAACTGCAGAACATCGTCTACGAGGTCGGCAAGGCCCACCAGTTCGAGCCACTGCGCGACTGGTTCGGCGCCATCTACGGCGTGCTGCTCGGCGCGGACCAGGGGCCGCGCTTCGGCTCGTTCATTGCGCTCTACGGCGTCAACGAGACACGCCGGTTGATCGAAGACGCGCTGGCCGGCAAGCTGCTGACCCCGGCCTGACGCTTTCGCCGCTACAGGTGCGCCTTGAGAAAGGCCACGGTTTCGCCGAAGGCGAGGTCGGCGGCGGCCTTGTCGTATTCCGGGCGATCGGCTTCGGCGAACCAGTGCCTGGTGCCCGCATGCATCAGCGTCACCCCGGCATCGGCCGTGGCGAGGGCGTCGGCCATGTCGCGCTGTTCCTCGGGGCCGTCGAACGCATCGCTCTCGGCGAAATGCGCCAGCACCTTGGTCGAGCCGGTGTTGAAATTGCCCACATACGCCGCGTAATAGGCGACCAGCGCGCGCAGGTTCGGGGCCTCGGGGCCGATCAGCCTAAGCAGCTGGAAGCCGCCGAAGGAAAAGCCGACGGCGCCGAGCCCCGGCTGCGTCACCGCCGGATGACGGCCAAGCTCGCCGAGTGCCGTCGTCAGCTTCCCCACCGCGGCCGGCCAGTTGGCATCGACCAGCGTCTCCGCCTCGGCCGGATCGGCCGTGACCGCGCCATCGAACAGGTCGGGCAGGGCGACGACGAAGCCCTGCCGCGCCAGCGCCGCGCCATAGTCGCGGATCGTCCGATTGAGGCCCCACCAGGGATGCGCCACCAGTACGCCCGGCCCCTTGCCCTGCGGCGGCAGCACGATCTCCATCACCAGCCGTCCTTTGCCTGCGCCATCACTGGCTGGCCCAGATGATGCGCGCGATCCACTCCACGTCGGACATGTCGATGAGGCGCGGCGCGTGGTTGGGGTTGAGCGAATGCAGCTCGACGAGATTGGCGGTTTGCCGCGCCAGGATCTTGGCCATCACCTCGCCGTCGCGCGTCTTGACCACGACCCGGTCGCCGCGCCGCACCTGCTCGTTGCGCGACACTACGATGCGATCGCCGTCGCGATAGAGCGGCAGCATCGAATCGCCGGTGACCTCGAGCGCATAGATGCCCGGCTCGCCGGGCGCCGGCAGGTGCACCTCATCCCAGCCCTCGCCCACGGGAAAGCCGGCGGCATCGAAGAAGCCGCCGGCGCCGGCCTGCGCCAGCCCGAGCAGCGGCACCGTCGCCCCGGTCACCCCGCCGGCGGTTGCCGTCTGCAGATACGCGCCGCCCGCCGCAAGGAAAGCATCGAAGCTTTCGCCGGTGGCGTCGAGCAGCTTGGCGATGCTCTCGGTCGACGGCCAGCGTTCGCGCCCATCGCGGCTGATGCGCTTGGAGCGGTTGAAGGCCGTCGGATCGAGCCCGGCAAGCTTCGCCAGCCCCGACGGCGTGAAGCCGTGGCGCGTGGCAAGCGCGTCGATTGCGTCCCAAATGGCGCTGTGCGACAGCATTTCCGCACCGCTTGAGGAAAATAGTCTCCACACGGAGACAGAAGTCCTATGTATTAGTCCGTGCTTGCGACCCTGTAAAGGCTTTGCGCCGTCCCGCCGCGCGGGCTAAGCCTCCCGCCCGGAACTATTGGGACGCCGACGCGATGCAAGATCCGGACTTCGTCTACAAAATCGTCACCCGCGCCGCCTTCGAGGCCGCCCGGGAGGCCGGCGCCTTTCCGCAAATGCCGATCGACCTCAAGGACGGGTTCATTCACTTTTCCACCGCCGCGCAGTTGCGTGAGACGTTGCGGCTGCACTTCGCCGGCCAGTCCGGCCTGGTGGTGTTCGCCGTGCGCCCCGCCGACATGGGCGACGGCCTGCGCTGGGAAGCCTCACGCGGCGGCGACCTGTTTCCGCATCACTACGGCCCGCTCGGCACTGCTGCCATCGGCCGGCAGGCCGAGGTCTCGGTGCCTGCCGACGGCCCCGTCGTCCTGCCGGACTGGATCGCATGATCCTCTCGGCGCTCTCGCCGCTGCTCCGGGTGCCGCTGCTCGCGAGCCTCACCCGCGACAGCCTGCTGAAGATGGACCCCGAGACGGCGCATGGCGCGACCATCAACGCCCTGCGGCTCGGCCTCGCGCCCGAGCAGACCGACCCCGATCCGCCGGAACTGAAGACGCTGCTCGCCGGCCTCGAGCTCAACAATCCGGTCGGCATGGCCGCCGGCTTCGACAAGAACGGCGAGGTGCCGCGCCCCCTGGCGCTGATGGGCTTCGGCATGGTCGAAGTGGGCACCGTCACGCCCCGCCCGCAGGCCGGCAATCCGAAGCCGCGACTGTTCCGTGTCGGCGGTGCCGAGGGCGTCGTCAATCGCATGGGCTTCAACAACGCCGGCCACGACGACGTGTATCGCCGGCTGCGCGCCGTGCGCGTGCCGGCCGTTCTCGGCGTCAACATTGGCGCCAACAAGGATAGCGCCGACTTCACCGCGGACTACGCCAGGGGCGTCGCCCGCTTCGCCCGCATCGCCGACTACCTGACCGTCAACATCTCCTCCCCCAATACGCCCGGCCTGCGCGACCTGCAGCAGGAAGAGGCGCTGCAGCGGCTGCTCCATGCGGTGCTGACCGTGCGCTCGAAATCTCCGGTGCGCGTTCCGGTGTTCCTCAAGATCGCGCCCGATCTCGACGAAGCCGGCCTCGATGGCATCGCCAGGGTCGTGGCCGCCACCGACCTCGACGGCCTCATCGTCTCCAACACCACCATCCGCCGCGACATGGTCGCCGGGCTCGAGAACGCCTCCGAGAGCGGCGGGCTCAGCGGCAAGCCGCTGTTCGATCTCGCTACCATCCGCCTGGCGCAGATGCGGCAACGCACCAGCCTCCCCATCATCGGCGTTGGCGGCATCCATTCCCCGCACAGCGCGCTCGCCAAATTCGAGGCAGGCGCCAACGCCGTGCAGCTTTACTCGGCGCTGGTGTTCGGCGGGCTCGACCTGCTCGATCGCATCAAGCGCGGCCTGACGGCGGCCGTGCGCAACGCCGGCAAGGGCAATATCGGCGAGCTGGTGGGCAGCCGGACCGACGAGTGGGCATCACGCAAATAGCCTTGCCCGCCGCTTCTCCAGCGACCACCAATAGAACGCGCCGCGCGCCACGAACCACAGATGCAGCGCCAGCCAAAGCCCGAGATTGCCCAGTGGCACCTTGAGCACCAGCACGGCGACCATGAACACCACCAGCGACGCAACCATGCCGTTGCGCATCAGCACGTTCTGCGTCAGCCCGATCAGCAGCCCGTCGTAGACGATGGCGGGCATGAAGGTGAGCGTCGCCAGCACCGCGATCCATAAATATTGATGCGCCGCCTGCCGCACCTCCTCGTTTGTGGTCATCAGCGCAGTGAGTGCATCGCCACCGAAATACCACAGCAGCCCCAGCGTTACCGAGATCAGCAGGCCGGCGCGGAAGGAGAGGGCATAGGCGCGCTCGAACGCCGGTCGCCAATTGGCGCCCAGCGCCTTGCCGCTGAGCTGCTCGGCCGCCTGCGCGATGCCGTCGAGGAAATAGGCGATGATCATGAGCTGGTTGAGCAGCACCGCGTTGGCCGAGAGCTGGATCTCGCCCATGCGCGAGCCCTGCGCCGCGAACCAGGCATAGGCCGTCATCAATGCCGCCGAGCGGATCATCAGGTCGCGGTTGAGCCCGACGAGGCGCTTCAGCGCCTGCACTTCGTGCAGCTCGCCCGGCTTGATCTGTGCCAGCAGCGGCCGCACCCCGCCGAACTTGCGCACGAACAGCGCCAGCCCGGCTGTAGTCGCCACCACCTCTCCCAGCAGCGTGCCGAACCCCGCACCCGCGACGCCCCAGTGGAACACATAGACGAACACCACGCAGGCAACGATGTTCACGCCGTGCAGCAGAATCTGGATGGTCATGCCGGTGGTTGCCGCGGCACGACCGTAGAACCAGCCCAGCATCACGTAGTTGATGAGCACCAGCGGTGCGCCCCAGATGCGGATATGGAAGTACAGCGCCAGCGCGTCGCGCACGCCGCCCTGTGGCGCCAGCGAGACGTCGGCAATCCACAGCAGCAGCGGACTGAGCACGATCATCAGCACGCCGATGATGCTCGCCAGCACCAGCGCCCGCACCGCATGCAGCAGGCCCTCGCGCGGATCGCGTGCGCCGATCGCCTGCGCCGTGAGGCCGGCCGTACCGATCCTCAGGAAGTAGGCGAGGGAGAACAGGAAGTCGAACACCAGTGCACCCAGCACCAGCCCGCCAAGCCGGTCGGCGTCGCCCAGTCGGCCGATCACCGTGATGTCGGTGAAGCCGACCAGCGGCTCGGTGATGAAGGCGAGCGAGGCCGGGATGGCGATGCGGAACACATCGCGGCTGGTCACCTCGAAGGGGAAAGTCGGCCGTGTCATCTCAGTCCGCCGTGACGATGTCGATGGCAATGTCGGCGCGCGGCCGCGACCGCAGCACCGTATCGTAGTTGACGAGGTCGACCCTTTCGACATGGGCGCGGTTGCGCTCCTCGGTGAACAGGCCCTCTTCGGCATGCCGTTTCATCAGCCGCGCCCGTACCAGCTCACGTGGCACCGCGAGGAATACGGCGCGGTCGAGCAGCGGCTTCACCCGCCACCATGGGGCGGTGGCGAGCAGCAGGTAATTGCCCTCGACCACCAGCAACCGGGTAGTTGCGGGAACGACGAACGCGTCGTCCACCACGTCCTCGATCTTGCGCGAATATCCGGGGCCGGCGAGGTCCGTGGTGGCGGCTTTCAACTTCGCCAGAAAATCGGCAAAGGCACCACCTTCGAAAGTGTGCGGCATGCCCTTGTCGGCCGCGGTGCCGAGGCTCTCGAGCTTGGCGTGCTTCATGTGGAAGCCGTCCATCGGTACATAGGCGGCGGCGCCGCCGAATTCCGCCACAAGCTTTTGCGCCATCGTCGATTTGCCGACGCCGGGCCCGCCGGCAATGCCGAGCACCCGCCGGCCAGGCTGCGCCAGCAGGGCGTTGGCCTCGCGCCGCAGCAGCGCCAGCGCCGCGTCCGGTGTCAACGACATGGATTGCGGTTCCTGCTCCATGCCGCTCCACTACGTGGTATCAGGGCGGAATGCAAAAGCTGCTCATCCTCCAGTCGCTGTGGGCGATGCAGAACCTGCGCTCAGGCCCCGAGCCGGATCTTGCCGCCGCCGTCGCGCGTATCGCGGCCGCCGGCTTCGACGGCATTGGCACCCTGTGGATCGACCGCGCCGGTGCGCGCGAGGTTTCTGCGATCGCCCGCGACCAGGGCCTCGTCGTCGAGGGGCTGGCGCTCCCGGCGACAGTGGACGAATTGCAGCCGGCGCTGGAGTGGGGCGCAGAGTTCGGCCTGCACCATCTCAACGTCCAGCCCAACACCAGGCCGCGCCGCATGCGCGACGCCATCGCCACGTTGGAGGGCTGGCAGCGCCTCGCCGAACAGGCAGCGTTCCCGGTCAATGTCGAGACGCATCGCGGCCGCCTCACCAACGACTTGCTGGTAATGCTCGACCTCATCGATGCACTGCCGAATCTGAGGCTGACCGCCGACATCTCGCATTACGTCGTCGGCCGCGAGATCGAGCTGCCGGTGTCGGACGAGACCGACGCACAGATCAAGGCAGTGCTGGCGCGAGCCGAGGCCTATCATGGGCGTGTCGCCAGTTCGGAGCAGGTGCAGCTTCCGCTGGGCTTCGCCTGGGCGCAGCCGTGGACGGAACAGTTCACCCGCTGGTGGCGGCACGGCTTTGCCGACTGGCGCCGGCGCTCCGCTTCCGATGCCGAGCTCACATTCCTGTGCGAGCTCGGCCCGCAACCCTATGCCATCGCCGGCCCCGACGGCCGCGACCTGACCGACCGCTGGGAAGAATCGCTGCTGCTGCGCGATATCGCCCGCGCCTGCTGGGACTAGCAGTCAGCGCACTCCTCTCCTGCGACGACGTCGGGGGAGGGGAGCCGCGCGCAGCGTGGTGGAGGGGGCGGCCCACCCACCGGCGCGATCGCCCCTCCATTTTGTCTTTCCACCCGCCACGCACTATCTTTGACGTTCCACCGAGTGCCCCCGCGTGTCCCTGCATCCCACCATCGCCGGCTGGTTCGCCGCCAAGGGCTGGTCGCCGCGCCGGCATCAGCTCGACGTCCTCGCGAGCTGGGACCGCGACGCCTCCGCGCTGCTGATCGCGCCGACCGGCGCCGGCAAGACGCTGGCGGGGTTCCTGCCCACGCTCAACGACCTGGCCCATGCTCCGCGCCAGGGCTTGCACACACTCTATATATCGCCGCTCAAGGCGCTGGCCGTCGACGTCGCCCGCAACCTCGGCACGCCGATCGACGAGATGCATCTGCCGGTGACCGTCGAAACCCGCACCGGCGACACGCCGGCGTCGCGCCGCACCCGGCAACGGCGCGACCCGCCCAACGTGCTGCTGACCACGCCCGAGCAACTGGCGCTGCTGCTCAGCCACGAGGACAGTGCCCGCTTCTTTTCGGGGCTGCGTCGCATTGTCCTCGACGAGCTGCACTCGATGGTCACCAACAAGCGCGGCGAATTGCTGTCGCTCGATATCGCCCGCATCGCCACCTACGCGCCGCGATTGCGCATCACCGCATTGTCCGCCACCGTCGCCCGCCCCGATCTCCTGCGCGACTGGATCGCCGCGCCGCTTCCCGGCACCGAGACGGATCTGTTGTTCGGCGCCGGCGGCGCCCGGCCCGATCTCTCCATTCTCGCCTCCGGCCAGCACGTGCCCTGGGCTGGCCATTCCACGCTCTACGCCGTGCCCGAGCTCTATGAGATCATCAAGCAGCACCGCACCACGCTGCTCTTCGTCAACACCCGATCGCAGGCTGAGATGCTGTTCCAGAACCTCTGGGCCATCAACGACGACGGCCTCGCCATTGCGTTGCATCACGGCTCGCTCGCCGTCGAGCAGCGGCGCAAGGTCGAAAGCGCCATGGTCGCCGGCAGGCTGCAGGCGGTGGTCTGCACCTCGACACTCGACCTCGGCATCGATTGGGGTGATGTCGACCTCGTCGTGCAGGTCGGCGCCCCCAAGGGCGCGAGCCGCATGCTGCAGCGCATCGGTCGCTCCAACCATCGCATGGACGAGCCGAGCAAGGCCATCTTCGTGCCCTCCAACCGCTTCGAGGTGCTCGAATGCGAAGCAGCGCTCGAGGCCGTGGAACTGGGCGCGCAGGACAGCGAGGACCCGAGCATCGGCGGTCTGGACGTGCTGGCGCAACACGCGCTCGGCATGGCCTGCGCTGCCCCGCTCGACCCGGTCGCGTTCCACGAGGAGGTGCGTCGCGCCTGGCCCTATCGCGAGCTGAGCTGGGAAACCTTCGAGCGCGTGCTCGATTTCGTCGCCACCGGCGGCTACGCGCTGCGCGCCTACGAGCGCTACGCCAAGCTGCGCAAGACGCCCGAGGGTCGGTTCCGCATCGCCAATCCGCAGGTGGCGCAGCAGTACCGTCTCAACGTCGGCACCATCATCGAAGACCCGATGGTCAAGGTGCGGCTCGTCAAGGGCAGGGGCTTCAAGACCGGCTCGGCCACCGGTCCGATCGGCCGCTACGGCCGTGTGCTCGGCGAGCTTGAAGAGTATTTCATCGATCAGCTCGTGCGCGGCGACACCTTCGTTTTCGGCTCCGAGATCGTCGCTTATGAGGGCATGTTCGAAACCGAAGCCTACGTCTCGCGCTCCAACGCCACCGACCCGAAAATCCCGTCCTACATGGGCGGCAAGTTTCCGCTCTCGACCTATCTCGCCGACGGCGTGCGCCGCCTCCTCAGCGATCCCGACAATTGGCGCCGCCTGCCCGACCAGGTCAGCGACTGGCTGCGCCTGCAGCACGAAGCCTCCATCCTGCCGCCGCCGGACTCGATGCTGGTCGAGACCTTCCCGCGCGGCACCCTCAACTACATGGTGTGCTACCCCTTCGAGGGTCGTCTCGCGCACCAGACGCTGGGCATGCTGCTGACGCGGCGGCTCGAGCGTGCCCGCGCCCGGCCGCTCGGCTTCGTTGCCTCCGACTACGCCCTCGCCATCTGGGGGCTGGGCGATTTCGGCGGACTGATCCGCACCGGTCGGCTGTCGCTCGCCGAGCTGTTCGCCGAAGAGATGCTGGGCGACGACCTCGAGGAGTGGCTGCACGAGAGCCAGCTGATGCGCCGCACCTTCCGCAACGCCGCGATCATCTCCGGGCTGATCGAGCGCCGCCATCCGGGCAAGGAGAAGACCGGCCGGCAGGTCACCGTCTCGTCCGACGTCATCTACGACGTGCTCTACGAGCACGAGCCCGACCACATCCTGATCCAGGCGACCCGCCGCGACGCCGCCCGCGGCCTGCTCGACATCGAGCGGCTCGGGCAGATGCTGCGGCGCATCCGCGATCACATCGTGCACAAGCCTCTCGACCGAATCTCCCCGCTCGCGGTACCGATCCTGCTCGATATCGGCAAGACGCCGATCTTCGGCGAGGCCCGCGAGAGCGTCATGGCCGATGCCGCCGATGAACTGATGCGCGAGGCGATGGGCCAGGCGCCGGCGTCCACCAGACGGACCGCGGTGCCGCCAGCGCCCAAACGGAGCGGACGGAACAATGAGCTCAGGCAGCGCGGTGGCCGCCGCCGCGTGGCAAAGTGAGGACCCGGTCGTGCTCCTCAATTTCGCCGGCCATACCTTCGAACCGCTGGTCTCCGGCGCCCTGTTCTGGCGCGCCGAATCGATGCTGCTCGTCGCCGATCTGCATCTCGAGAAGTTCTCCTCCTTCGCCCGCCGCGGCCAGATGCTGCCGCCCTACGACACCGGGCTGACGCTCAGGCGTCTCGAGCGCGATCTCGAGCACACCCGTGCCGAACGCGTCGTCTCGCTCGGCGACAGTTTCCATCGCAACGACGGCACCGGCACGCTGCTCGACGCCGACCGGCTTCGCCTCATGGCGCTGCTCGGCCGCGCCCACTGGACCTGGCTCAGCGGCAACCACGATCCGGCGCCGCATGCGCTCGGCGGCACCTGCGCCGATGTGCTGGAGCATCGCGGCCTGACCCTGGTGCACGAGCCCAGGCGCGGCAGCGGCCGCGCCACCATCGCCGGCCACCTCCATCCCGCCGCGCCCGTCGTCGCCAATGGCCGCGGCGCCCGCCGCCCCGGCTTCGTGCACGACGGCCGGCTGCTGCTGCTGCCCGCCTACGGCGCCGGCACCGGCAGCATGAACATCCTCGGCCCGGGATTTCACGGGCTGTTCGACTACACCGCGCTCGAAGTCACCATGCTCGGCCGCAACCGCGTCTATCCGGTGAGCCCGCGCCGGCTCGTCGCCGGAGTCTGAACCCAAACCGACGCTCGATGTTCAGCGCCGGCTCATCCGCTCCGGCGCAGCATCTCCCTGTCAACACGGCATTCCGCCAGACCAGAGGAGATCAAGATGACCCCACGTTCCGCTCTCCGCACCCGCTATGTTGTTGCGGCTCTGTTTCTCGCCGCCGGCATGTCCGCGGCGCCCGCCTTCGCCCAGCACGTCATGATTGGCGGCACCCATTCCAAGGACGAGATCAAGGCCGCCTGCGACAAGGTCGGCGGCATCAACATCGAAGGCCAGGGCGGCAAGGGCTACGGCTGCTTCAATCAGAACAAGAACACCATGGTCGCCTGCGACAATTCCGGCCAGTGCAGCGGCTTCGTGCCGGGCAAGGGACACTGACCCACCACCTCGGTTGGCCGAACGAGCGCCCTTCGCGCTCGATCGGCCAGAGCGCAAATCGAAGCTAGCGCCGGAACACCACGCCCGCGAGCCAGCCGGTGCCGAGCGCCAGGATCACGCAGACGATGGCGTAGAGCAGCGGCTGCTGGCGGCTGGCGACGAACACGAAGTTCTCGAACCCGCTCTTGCGCACGGTGAACCCCTCGGAGCGCTCGGCCACCACCTGCCTGTCCTTGAGCACCAGCGTGTGAGCGAGGAACGGGCCGTTGGCGACGTCGCTGGGCAGCGTCACCTGCGCCACATAGGCGGTGTCACTGAGAAAGCGCACACCATCCTCGCGCACCGCGAAGTGGCCCTCCTGAGTCATCAGCCGCACCAGTTCGGTGCCGAAGCGGGTGGCCTTTTCGGTCTCGCCCTGTGCCGAGGTCGCGAGCGCCTGCGCGATCGGCAGGACGTTCTCGGCCGCAAGCACGTCGGGCGTCGCGATGTTGTCGAGCTTGCCGCTCGCCAGCACGTTGTAGAACGACGGGAACTGCTTGAACGTCACCTGGTCGGTGTTGGTCCAGATGCCGAAATTGTTGGTCTTGAGACGCGTCACGCGGTCCTGCAGCGGTCCGGTGACGATGACGATCACATTGTAGGGGCCGGTGAGCGGCGTGCCCGGCGTATCGGGCTCGATCGTGCCGAACAGGCTCAGCACCGTGCCGTCGAAGCTCGACGTGATCTGCACGTTCGAATTCGACACCGTCGAGGCGAGCTTTTCGGCGCCGGCGGGTGCGGCGAAGCCGACAAGCAGCAGGGCCAGCAGCAGCCGTCTCAACCGAGGCCTCCCGCCGTCAGGATCGCCGTGGAGAACGGGTCGGATGGCGCCAGCACCAGCGTCAGCCCGAAGCGGATCGCGACTGCCAGCACAAGCAGCGCCAGCAGCGCGCGCAACTGGTCGCCGCGCAGATACTTGCCCGCCGACGCGCCGAACTGCGCCCCCACCGTGCCGCCCACCATCAGGCAGAAGGCGAGCAGGATGTCGACGCTCTGGCTGGTCAGGATCTGCAGCACCATCGTCACGCACATCATCGCCACCACCTGCAGCAGCGAGGTTCCGACCACCACATTGGCCGGCACGCGCAGCAGGTAGACCAGCGCGGGCACCAGGATGAAGCCACCGCCGACGCCGAGCAGCGCGCCGACGATGCCGATGAACAGCCCGATCCCCAGCACCGGCAGCACCGAGATATAGAGCCGCGATTTCTTGAAGCGGATGCGCAGCGGCAGCCGGTGCATCCAGCTGTGCTGGCTCGGCAGCTTGTCCGGTACCGTGGCGCCGGCCCGGCGTTTGAGGATCGAGCGCACCGCCTCGGTCAGCATCAGCGAGCCGAGAAAGCCGAGCAGCACCAGATAGGCGATGGAGATGAACAGGTCGAGTTGCCCGGCGGCGCGCAGCAGGCTGAAGATGCCGACCCCGATCATCGAGCCGATGGTGCTGGCCATGATCAGGTACAGCGCCAGATGCAGGTCGATGGCGTTGCGTCGGTAGTAGCTGAGCGCGCCCGAGGTCGAAGCCGCCGCGACCTGCCCGGTGACCGACGCGATCGCCACCGGCGAGGGCACCCCCGAAAAGATCAGCAGCGGGGTCAGCAGGAAGCCGCCGCCCACGCCGAACAGCCCCGACAGGAATCCGACCGCCCCTCCTATCCCGATCAGGAAGAAGAGGTTCATCGAAAGCTCGGCGATCGGCAGATAGATCTGCAAGGCGGGCCTTCCGACCGCAGGCCGTTTTCAGCCCGCGAACGAGGGGATCGAATACTCGGAAGGGGCAGCGGTTTTCCGCGCCCCCTGATGGTTCACTCGTTCACCATCGCCGCCACTTTCGACGACAATGAGACGTGGGGCAAGTCACACCGGCTGGCTGCCCAGCACCGCCAGCAGCCGCGGATTGATCTGGCCGACCTGCGACATCCCCGTCGCGCCCTCGAACGCCTTGATCGCATCCTGCGTCTTCTTGCCGGCGATGCCGTCCGGCGTGCCGACGTCGTAGCCGAGCTTGCCCAGTGCCTTCTGCACGCTGGCGACGATGTCATGCGTGGTGATCGTCTCACCGGGGTCGAAATTCTTGCTCCAGCTGCCGATGGGCGCAAAATTGGCTGCGAGGTCGATGCTCTGCGGCTTGAACGCATTCGCCTCGGTCGTGACCTTGGCCACGGTTGCGGCGTCGAGCGAGCGCGCGATGTCGTCGCGCGCCTTGATCGCGTCCTTGTCGCCGCTCAGTGCCGCGATAGCGAACCACTTGTACGATTCCGGCATGCTCTGCGGCACGCCGAGGCCGCGGGCGTAGAGCATGCCGAGGTTGAACTGGCTGTCGGTGAGGCCGCGCTTGGCCGCCTCCTCGAACCACTTGGCCGCCGAGTCGAACTGCTGCTTGCCCAGCTGGCCGCCGGCATAGAGCGCGGCGAGATTGTGCATCGACATGCGGTTGCCCGCTTCCGCCGCCCGCTCGTACCAGAGCTTGGCGGTGTTGAGGTCCTTCGTTACGCCGTCGCCGCTTTCATAGAGGCTGCCCAGCCGATATTGCGCCGGTGCAAAGCCCTGCGCCGCGGCGCGCTCGTACCAGGTCGCTGCCGCCTTGTAGTCCTGCGGCACGGCGCGGCCTTCGGTGTAGATGGCGGCGACCTCGAACTGCGCCCGCGCGTCGCCATTGGCCGCGGCCGTGCGCAGGTCCAGCGGCCCGACGTTTTCGGGCGGCATCTCGACCTTCACCGGGCTTGGCGTTTCTGGCTCCAGCGGCGCGACGGCCGGAACGGTGGTCGCGGGCTCGGCATTGGCGAGCTGCGTTGCAGCGGCGAAGGCGCTCGGCATCGCCGGCGTCGCATCCTTGGTGAAGCCCTGCGCCGCTGTGCTGTCGATCGATCCGGTCTTGATCGAGGAATCGGTCATCGGGATGACGCGCGGCGGGATCGCCTCGGTGCCGAGCACCGGAGCGACCGGCGTACCGCTGATGTCGCCGGTAGTAGCGGGCGTCGAGTCGGCGGCGGCAGCAGGGGCGGGCGCCGGCGCCGCGGTCCCCGTATTGAGCCGCTGCGCAATGAAGTTGGCGGTGAGGAAACCGAGCGCGACGACGGCGGCCGCAAGCAGGATCGCCCTGCGATGCCGGCTGAGGAAGCTTTCGGGCGCCTCGGCCTTCGGCGATGGCGCATCGACCGCAATGGTGGGCTCGAGCGAGGCAACAGGCGCCATCGGCGGCGGCTCCGCCTTGAACTCGGTGCGGGCCGGCTTGTCACCTGCCAAAAGGCGCTTCTTGTCGGCCTTCGTTTTGGCCACGGGCTTTGCCGGTGCTTCGGCGGCTGGCTCGCCACCGCTGGGTTGGAAGCGGGCGAGGGCCCGCCCGATCAGCGAGTTCGATGCCGCTTCAGGCTTGGCTGCCGTCTGCCGCTGTGCCGCGCGCCGCGCGGCCTCGATGAAGGTGTTGGTGCGCGCCGGTGTCGCCGGTGCCGCCTCTGTGAGGGCAGACCTCGAT
>JAEWCE010000189.1 GCA_023390785.1 Pseudomonadota bacterium | reverse complement strand
GCTGCCACTCTGTTCAGGGGTATTCAGGACATGACTTTTACGCGGTACCGGCTCCTCCCCGGCCTGATGGCAACTGTCCTTGCGGCGTCGGCGGCGCCTGCTCTGGCGCAGAGTGCGCCGACCAATCTGGGTACGTTCAAGGCGTGGACCGCCTGGCAGGGCAAGGACGATTACGGCAAGATCTGCTTCATTTCGGCGGCGCCCGACAGCTCGGAGCCGACGCAGGTCAACGGCAAGCCGATCAACCGCGATCCCGCGCATTTCCTCGTCATCCACCGCGACAAGGCGCCGGCGATCAACCCCGACGGAAGCGCCGCCAAGGACGCCAAGGGCAATCCGGTGTTCCGCAAGGTGCGCAACGAGGTGCAGACGCTGATCGGCTATCCGATGCAACCGACCTCGGCGAGCTTCACCCATTCGGCCGACATCGACGGCAAAGCGTGGCCGATGAAGTCGATCCCCGACGATCCCTCCACCGCCATCAAGGACGACGAGGCCGCCTGGCTTGCCAGCATGGATGACGAACCCGGGTTCGTCGCGGCCCTGAAGAAGGGCTCCAAGCTCGTGGTGCACGGCACCTCGTCGCGCGGCACCAAGACCACCGACACCTATTCGCTGTCCGGGGTGACGGCGGCAATGGACGCCATCGACAAGGCGTGCCCATAAGGGAACGCGCGCCCGGCCGGCGGAGTTTGCCGGCAATGCTGATGCGCCAATCGTCAGAGGTTTCATGACTGCCCGCCCTGCCGCCTTCGCTGTTTTCGCCGCGCTTGCCGCGTGCGGCCTTGCGACCAGCGCCGGCGCGCAGTCGGTGCAGGTGATCGGCACATTCAAGGATTGGGCGGCGTACTCGGCCTCCAGCGGCGGCGCCGGGGCGGTATGCTTTGCCATGAGCAAGCCGGTTTCGGTCGAGCCGTCGCCCGATGGCTATACGCAGGCCTATCTCTATCTGACGCACCGGCCCTCCGAGAACATCAGCAACGAACTCAACCTCGTCGCCGGGTTCGAATTCGCTCCCGACCAGCCGGCGACGCTCAGTATCGGTGGGCAGAGCTATGACCTGTTCACGCAGAAGGATGCCGCCTGGCTGCTCGATGCGTCGCAGGCAGACAGCCTCGCGGGGGCCATGCGCGCCGGCTCGTCGCTCTCCATCCAGGGCACCAGCACCAAAGGCATCCTGGTCAACGAGACCTTCTCGCTGAGCGGCGCCACGGCCGCCAGCCGCGCCATCGACAGCGGCTGCTAGTTTTGCGTTGCGCCCTGGCCGATCGGCCGCGAGGGGCATCCGATCGTCCAAACCTTTCGGAGGCTCTTTTTTGCGCCCGGCCGCGCATTATGTTATCCCGCGCCGCCAATCCGGACCTGCCATGAGCATTGCCCTCAATCTCGACCATGCGAGCCAGCCCGCGCGTCCCTCGGCGCCGCGGCGGAATTCGCTTGTCGGGCTCGGCAAGTCCGAGCTCAGGGCGGCGCTGGCCGCGATCGGCCTCGACGAGCGCGAGAGCCGGATGCGGGCGAGCCAGCTGTGGAACTGGATCTACGTCAACGGCGTCACCGACTTCGAGCGGATGAGCAACATCCAGAAGGGGATCCGGCAGACGCTGGCTGACAATTTCCTGCTCGACCGGCCCGAGATCGTCAGCGAGCAGGTGTCGGTGGACGGGACGCGCAAATGGCTGTTCCGCTTCCGCGATCCGCAGAACCCGAAACTGCCGCCGGTCGAGATCGAGACCGTCTATATCCCCGAGGAGGACCGCGGCACACTGTGCGTGAGCTCGCAGGTCGGCTGCACGCTCACCTGCTCGTTCTGCCACACCGGCACGCAGACGCTGGTGCGCAACCTCAGCGCCGGCGAAATCCTCGGGCAGGTGCTGATGGCGCGCGAGCGACTGGGCGATTTTCCCGGCGGCGTGCGGCCCGACGATGGCGGGCTGGTGCCGGCGCCGCGCGGTTCGGGCGGCAGCGAGGGCGACAGCCGCGCCATCACCAATGTGGTGATGATGGGGATGGGCGAGCCGCTCTACAATTACGACAACGTCAAGCAGGCGCTGCTGATCGCCTCGGCGGAGGACGGCATCGCGCTCAGCAAGCGGCGCATTACGCTGTCGACTTCCGGCGTCGTGCCGCAGATCGAACCCACCGGGCGCGAGATCGGCGTCATGCTCGCGATCTCGCTGCATGCGGTGCGCGACGATCTGCGCGACATGCTGGTGCCGATCAACAAGAAATATCCGCTGAAGGAGCTGATCCAGGCCTGCCGCGACTATCCCGGGCTGAGCAACGCCCGCCGCATCACCTTCGAATATGTGATGCTGAAGGACATCAACGATTCCGACGCCGATGCGCGGGAGCTGGTGCGCCTGTTGAGCGGCATTCCAGCCAAGATCAATCTGATCCCGTTCAACCCATGGCCTGGCACCAATTATGACTGCTCGAGCTCGGCGCGGATCGAGAAGTTTGCCGATATCGTCAATCGCGCCGGCTATGCCTCGCCGGTGCGCACGCCGCGCGGCCGCGATATCTTCGCCGCCTGCGGCCAGCTCAAATCCGAAACGGAGCGGCTCAAGAAGAAGGACCGCGAGGCGCTGCTCGGTGCCTGAGCTCGACGCCGCCCTGCTTCGTGTGGACCGATGCGCACGCTGACGACGATCGGCTTTGATGCCGACGATACCCTGTGGGACCACGAGAAATACTTCGTGGACAGCAAGAGGCGGTTTCTCGAGCTGCTGGCGCCCTACGTCGACGCCGTCCGGCTCGAGGAGCGGCTGCACCAAACCGAAACGGCCAACGTCTCGATTTACGGTTTCGGCGTCAAAAGCTTCACGCTGTCGATGATCGAAGCGGCGCTTGCCACCTGTGGCGGCGAGCTGCCGTCCTCGTCCGTCGGCGCCATCCTGCAGATCGGGCGCGAAATGCTGGTGCATCCGGTCGATCCGTACCCGGGGGTGCACGAAACGCTGGACGCGCTCAAATCCACGCACAAGCTGCTGGTCGTCACCCGCGGCGATCTCGTGGACCAGGAGCGCAAGCTCGCGGCCTCCGGCCTGCTCGGCTATTTCGCCGAAATCGAGATCGTGTCCAACAAGACATCGCAGGTCTATACGCGCATATTCACGCGCCACGGCGATGGTCCCGACCGGGCCATGATGATCGGCAATTCAATGCGGGCCGATGTCGTGCCGGCCATCGCGGCCGGGTGCTTCGGCGTCCACATTCCATCGGACTATGTCTGGTCCATGGATATCGATAGCGACCCCCGGGACACCGCTCGCTTTCGGCGACTCAAGCGTATCGCCGAGGTCGTTGCAGTGGTCGCCGAGATCGGATGATGGCCATTGCCCTGAAGCGGCTCGGTGCGGGTGACGAGCCGGTGCTGGCGCAGATCGCCCCCGATGTCTTCGATGAGCCGATCGATCGGGCGCGGCTGGCGGCGTACCTGCAGACGCCTGGCCATTTGCTGCTGCTGGCGCTCGAGGGCAATGTCGTCGTCGGCCAATGTGCCGGCGTCGTGCATCGGCACCCCGACAAGCCGACCGAACTCTATGTCGATGAAGTCGGTACGGCTTCGACGCACCGCCGGCAGGGCATTGCCCGCGCGATGCTGGGCGAGATGTTCACCTGGGCGCGCGAGCTCGGCTGCGAGGAGGCCTGGCTCGGCACCGAACTCGACAACGATGCGGCAAATGCGCTGTACCGTGGCCTTGACCCGATCGAGGACGAGACGATCCAGTACTATCTGTTCAAGCTATGATGATGCCGGTTCAGCTCTCGCCGCGTATCCACTCCACCCGGGAACCGCCACGGCCCTGCTGCAGCAGCTTCGCAAGCCCGGGTAGAATCACATTCAACTCTGCCTCCAGAGTGAAGGGCGGATTGACCAGGATGAGGCCGGAGCCGTAGAGGCGGCCGGCGGTGGGCGGCAATACCGTCAGCTCGGCGCGCAGCATCTTGCTGATGCCGCTGGCCTTGAGAGCGGTGACGAAGCTATTGACCTCCCGCGGTTCCTTCAGGGGATACCAGAGCATGAAGAGGCCGCTCGACCATTTGCGGTGGGCCTTTGTCAGCCCCTCGACCAGCCGCGTCCATTCGCCCGGCTCCTCGAAGGGTGGATCGACCAGAACCAGGCCCCGCTTTTCCTTGGGTGGCAGATAGGCATTGAGCGCCAGCCAACCGTCGAGCTCGGTGACGCGCACCTGCACGTCGCCGGCGAACAGGTCGCGCAGCTTGCGATAATCGGCCGGATGCAGCTCCAGCGCGCTCAACCGATCCTGCGGCCTGAACAGCGTTCTGGCGACGAGCGGCGAGCCGGGGTAGCGGGCGAGCGTGCCATTGCGGTTCTGTGCGGCGACGACGTCGAGATAGGGCGCGAGCAGGCTCTGCACCGGGTCAGGGAGGCTGGCGTCGAGCAGCTTGCCGATGCCATCGAGCCACTCGGGCGACCGCCGCGCCTCCTCGCCGGTGAGGGAGTAGAGTCCGGTGCCGGCATGGGTGTCGATGACGCGGAACGCCGCCGGCTTGAGCTTCAGATATTCGACCAGCCGCGTCAGCGTGACGTGCTTCATCACGTCGACGAAGCCTCCGGCGTGGAAGGCGTGGCGGTAATTCACGCGTGCCGTGCCTGTGCCGAGAGGATGATCGCGGCGAAGGTGGCGAAGACTCCGGCAAAGCCCCAGTTGAGGACGCGCTCGACCGCCTTGGAGCGGGTCAGCACGGCGGTGATCCAGGCGGCGAACCAGACCAGCGCCACGCCGGCGGGCAGCGACAAGAGGAAGTATTCGAGCCCGAGGAAGAATAATTGCCCCGGGGCGCCGGGATCGCCGGCATGCACGAATTGCGGCAGGAAGGTCACGAAGAACAAGACGACCTTGGGGTTGAGCAGGTCGATCATCACGCCGGCGAGAAAGCTCTGCCACAGGGTCGGGGTCTGTCGGGCGGCAGCGGCCAGCCGGAAGCCGCCGCCCTTGCGGATGGCCTGCCAGGCCAGCCACAGCAGGTACACGGCGCCGGCGATCTTGAGCGCCAGGAACACCGGCGGGGCGGCGACGATCAGGATCGAAATACCCAGCGCCACCAGCGCCGAGTGCACCAGAAGGCCGAGCATGGTGCCGAAAAACGTCATCATGCCGTGCGCCCGGCCGTAGTTGATCGAGCGGGAAAGCTGCAGCGCCATGTCGGGCCCGGGGGTGACGATCAGCACCAGCGAGGCAATGGCGAAGGTCAGGATCGTGGCGAGGGGCGGAACGAAGCTCGGCATGCAGCGGACATTGCATGCGGCGGGCGGCTTGACTAGAGAAGACCGCAAATTGCGCCCGTCCGGGCGAAAAGGAGCGACCGCGCATGAGCACCCCCATCAAGAAGATCGTCCTCTCCTATTCGGGCGGGCTCGACACTTCGATCATGCTGAAGTGGCTGCAGGAACATTACCAGGCCGAGATCGTGACCTTCACGGCGG
This sequence comes from Pseudomonadota bacterium, assembly GCA_023390785.1. GTDB lineage: Bacteria > Pseudomonadota > Alphaproteobacteria > Rhizobiales > Devosiaceae > Devosia_A. The sequence continues at coordinate 8,155 of JAEWCE010000189.1, read as the reverse complement.
ACCTCGGGCAGGGCGAGGAGCTCGAGCCGGCGCGGCGCAAGGCCGAAATGTTCGGGATCAAGGACATCCGCATCGTCGATCTGCGCGAGGAATTCGTGCGCGATTTCGTGTTCCCGATGTTCCGCGCCAACGCGCTCTACGAAGGCCAGTATCTGCTCGGCACGTCGATCGCCCGGCCGGTGATCGCCAAGCATCTGGTGGAGATCGCCGCCGAGACCGGCGCCGACGCCATCGCCCATGGCGCCACCGGCAAGGGCAACGACCAGGTGCGGTTCGAGCTCACCGCCAACGCGCTGGCGCCCAATCTCAAGGTCATCGCGCCGTGGCGGGAGTGGGATTTGCGCTCGCGCACGCAACTGCTCGACTATGCCGAAAAGCACCAGATCCCGATTGCCAAGGACAAGCGCGGCGAAGCGCCGTTCTCGGTCGACGCCAATCTGCTTCACACCTCGTCGGAGGGCCGGGTGCTGGAGGATCCGGCGGAGCCGGCGCCCGACTACGTGGCGCAGCGCACGGTCGATCCGGAGCAGGCCCCCAACACGCCCGAGATCATCACTATCGGCTTCGAACAGGGCGACGCGGTGTCGGTCAACGGGCAGAAGCTTTCACCGGCGGAGCTGCTGACCAGGCTCAACGAGCTCGGCGGCAAGCACGGCGTCGGCCGGCTCGACCTGGTGGAGAACCGCTTCGTCGGCATGAAGAGCCGCGGCCTCTATGAGACGCCCGGCGGCACCATCCTGCTGGCGGCGCATCGCGGCATCGAATCGATCACGCTCGACCGCGGCGAGGCGCACCTCAAGGACGAGCTGATGCCGAAATATGCCGAGCTGATCTACAACGGTTTCTGGTACTCGCCCGAGCGTGAGATGCTGCAGGCGGCGATCGATCACACGCAGCGGTTCGTGGCGGGTGAGGTGACGGTCAAGCTCTACAAGGGTTCGGCCAACGTCATCGCGCGCACCTCGCCCAACTCGCTGTATTCGATGGACCTCGTGACCTTCGAGGAAGGCGCGGTGGCCTACGACCACCATGATGCCGAGGGTTTCATCCGGCTCAACGGGCTGAGGCTCAAGACCTATGCGGCGCGCCGCATGGCGATGAAGAAATAGGGCCGAGGCGCCCTCGGCAATATCCGTAAGACCAACTGCGTAGATCGGCTAGTGTTACTTACGTTCGAACTGCTAGAGCGGCTGGTTTTATCGTCTCGTTAACCATGAACTTCGACCATCCCTCGCACACGTCTGGCGGTGGATCGGGAGTTGTTCATGCGAAAACTGGCGGGTCTGGCGGGAGGTCTCTGGCTCGTGGCCGGGCCCGCACTGGCGGCGACCGACGTGGTGTTCACCGGCACGGTCAGCGATACCTGCACCCTGGCGGTGCCGACGCCGGGAATCATGACGCTCTCGAGCGACGGCAAGACGCTCGGGTCGGACCAGGTGCTGGGGGTGCCGGCCACGGTCACCGTGGTCTCGCTGGGCAGCAATTCCGTGACGCTCGCGGCGCCGACGCTCACCGAATCGCCTGAGGGCTATCTCGGTGGCGAGACGGTGCAGATGAGTTATTCGGGGCTCGCCAGCCATGCCTACACCAGCCAGCAGCAAAGCTTTGCGCTCGGCATCCTGCCACTCACCAACCTCATCATCAACATGCAGGTGGTCAATGCCGGCGGCTTCCTACAGGGCACCTACAAGGCCAGGACGGTGCTGACATGCAGCTGAGCGCGGCGCTTGCCCTGATTGCCGGGCTCTGCGCGACGCCGGCGCTCGCCGATTGCAGCGTCGGGCTGTCGACGCCCGGCGTGCTGAAGCTCAGCCCGTCCGACAGCACGGTGCTAACGAGCGAAGCGGGAGCCGCCTCGGTGGTCGTCGTCACCAACCTCAGCAACCTGCTGGGGACGACCGTGACGCTATCGTCGCCGACGCTCGACACCTGGCCCGCCGGCTTTGCCGCCGGCAGCGCCGTGGTCGAACAGCGCTACAGCGCGACATGGCTGCTGGGGACATCCAGCAGTTCGAGCTTCAGCGGCTCGCAGCGCAGCTTTGCGGTGCCGCTGGCGGCGGTGGTGACGCTGGTCCTCGACGATCGCGTCACTGCGCCGGGCGGCTTCCGGCAGGGCAGCTACAGCACCAGGACCTCGATCTCATGCAGCTGACGCCCATCGCCATTGCCGTTGCCTTTGCCCTCGCGGCCGCGCCCGCCGCGGCGCAGTCGCTGTCGCCAATGCATGCGGCCGGTGCGACGCCCAGCGACGTCAAGGGCTTCCGGCTGACTGTCGGCAACCCGTATCCGGGCCGCATGACCTTCGTTGTGCTGCCGATGGACGCCAGATTTCGCGTCGCGGCGGCGGACGCCGAGGTCAATTTCCCGGAGGTCACGCTGGCACCCGGCAGCAGCCGGCAGGTCATCGTCACATTCCGCATCGATCCATCCCGCAAGGAGAGGACAATTGGCGTGTGCGTTCAACCCAGGGATCTGGACAGTACGGTCCTGCCTCGCGTGTGCGGCACTTATACTGGGCGCCGGCTCGGCCCTGGCCGGTGACGGGCTGTTCCTGCCGTCACCGCCCACCGGACCCGGCGGCGAGGATTCGATCACCACCTCGGAGGGCGTGCGCTGCACGCAATCGGTCAATTCCTCCGGCGGCTACCTCGATTTCGGGGTCGCGGGCGGCGACATCGATACGTACGCAGCACCCCCGACGGGGCCCACCAGCCAGGGCGCCATCGGCTATGCGCGCATCATCATTCCGCTCGGCTCGACACCGAAACGGCTCGATTGCGCCCGCCTCTACGACCTCGAAATCGCCCGCCTCAAGGCCGAAATCCAGATGCTCAAGGTCGGGCTGCAGTAACCGGATGGTGACCGGCAGCGGCCCCGGCGGCAGCGCGGTGTAATCGATTGCAGCGCTTAAGCGCTTATTAAGCCTGCGCGGCTAGCGTTCGCCCAGCGTCGGGGTTGGGGACGATTGCGGGTGAGCTCGAAGATGGCACCAGCGGGCCATTCAGATAGCGCTTTGCTGCTCGATGCAGCTCTGGAGAATATTCCCTACGGCTTCTGCGTGTGGTCGAGCGAATTCAAGCTCGTCATGTGGAACCGGCACTATCTCGACATCTACGGGTTCCCACCCGAGCGCATCTACAAGGGCATGGGGCTCGAGGAAGCCGCCACGCTCGCCAACGAGCTCGGCCACCATAGCGGGCTGACGCCGCGGCAATTCCTCACCGCCTACAAGAAAGAGCTGCGCAACAACCGCGGCGGGCAGCGCTACAAATCGCGCGAGCGGCTGCTGGGCAACCGCACCATCGAGACGGCGCACATCTATTCGCCCGGCCTCGGCTGGGTGGTGACGCATGAGGACGTGACCGAGGAGATCGCCGCCAACGAGGTGAGCGAGCGGCGCAAGCACGAGCTCGAGCGGCAGAACCTACGGCTCGACGCGGCGGTGAACAATATTTCCCAGGGCCTGTGCATGTTCGACCCGCAGGGCCGGCTGGTGATCTGCAACGCCCCCTACGCCCGCATCTACGCGCTGCCCGACGAACTGGTGAAGCCCGGCACGCCGCTCGATGCCATTCTCGGGCATCTGTTCGACAACGGCATGCATTCGAGCCAGGCCACCAGCCGCGAGGAATATGTACGCTGGCGGCACGAGGTCATCGCGCGCGGCCAGTACGACAAGACCATCGTCGAGTTCAGCCAGCGCATCATCATGATGCAGCATCATCCGATGGCTGATGGCGGGTTCGTGTCGACGCACGAGGATATCACCGAGCAGCGCCAGCAGGAGGCGCGCATCCAGCACCTGGCGCGGCACGACGCGCTGACCGAGTTGCCCAACCGCAGCCAGTTCCTCGACGAAATGGCGGCGTCGGAAGCCGGCATCGACCGCGGCGAGAAGATCGCGGTGCTGTGCATCGACCTCGACCATTTCAAATCGGTCAACGACCAGCTTGGCCACGCCATCGGCGACAAACTGCTGAAGCAGGCCTCGGCCCGGCTGTGGGGCACGACGCGCGAGACGGACGTCATCGCGCGGCTGGGCGGCGACGAGTTCTCGCTGCTGCTCAGGCCGATCGACAAGCCGTCCGACGCAGCCATGATCGCTGAGCGCATCGTCAAGGCGATGTCGTCGCCGTTCAACATCGACGGCCACCAGATCGCCATCGGCGCCAGCGTGGGCATCGCCATCGCGCCGCAGGACGGCGAGACGACCGACGTGCTGATGAAGAATGCCGACATGGCGCTCTATCGCGCCAAGTCGGAAGGGCGCTCGACCTACCACTTCTTCGAAAAGGACATGGACGCCGCGATCCAGAAGCGGCGCATGATCGAGGCCAATCTGCGCGCGGCGCTGGCGGCACGCGAATTGCGGCTGGTGTTCCAGCCGCTGGTCGGGCTCAAGGAAAATCGCGTCACCTGCTTCGAGGCGCTGCTGCGCTGGACGCATGACGGCGAGGCCATCTCGCCGGTCGAGTTCATTCCCATCGCCGAGGAAACCGGGCTGATCGTGCCGATCGGCGAGTGGGTGCTGCGCGAGGCTTGCGCGGCAGCGGTGCACTGGCCGACCAAGGCGCGCGTCGCGGTCAATCTGTCGCCGGTGCAGTTCAAGAACAAGCATCTGTTCGAAACCGTACATGGCATCCTCGCCGAAACCGGCCTGCCGCCGACGCGGCTCGAACTCGAGATCACCGAATCGCTGATGCTCAACGACAACGAGCAGACGCTGCAGACCCTGCACCGGCTGCGTGCCATCGGGGTGCGCATCTCGATGGACGATTTCGGCACCGGCTATTCCTCGCTGAGCTATCTGCGCGCCTTCCCGTTCGACAAGATCAAGATCGACCGCTCCTTCATGCGCGACCTCGAGAGCCGGGGCGACAGCCTCGCCATCATCAAGGCGGTGATCGGGCTCGGCCATTCGCTGGGCATGTCGACCACCGCCGAGGGCGTCGAGACCGAAGAACAGTTGCAGGCGGTGCGCGAGCAGGGCTGCAACGAGGTCCAGGGGTTCTTGTTCTCGCCGCCGCTCGAGCCGGGCGAGGTGCTGGCGCTCCTGGCCCGCGAAGCCCAGCCGCTCGCCTTCAGGCGCGCGAGCTGACCTGCGCCCGGCCGCCGGGGGCCGAGCCGTCCGGGGCCGGTAAACCAGCCCGAAATTAACGCCATATCGCCGCGCAGCCCCCTTATGCAGCGAAATCGCTTGAGAATTGGGGCTTCTGCCACTATGTGAGCCCGCACTTCTCTCCCTTTATCGTTAGGCGGCCCGCAAATGGCGTTGCGCAACATCGCGATCATCGCCCATGTCGACCATGGCAAGACCACCCTCATCGACGTGCTGCTCAGGCAGTCGGGCTCGTTCCGCGAAAACCAGCGCGTCGAGGAACGCGCCATGGATTCCAACGACCTCGAGCGCGAGCGCGGCATCACCATCCTCGCCAAGGTGACGTCGCTGGTGTGGAAGGACACCCGCATCAATATCGTCGATACGCCCGGCCACGCCGATTTCGGCGGCGAGGTCGAGCGCATCCTGTCGATGGTCGACGGTGTCGTGATCCTGGTGGACGCCGCCGAAGGGCCGATGCCGCAGACCAAATTCGTCCTCGGCAAGGCATTGGCGCAGGGCCTGAGGCCCATCGTCGCCATCAACAAGATCGACCGTCCCGACGCGCGCCATCTCGAGGTGCTGGAAGAGATCTTCGACCTCTTCATCGCGCTCGATGCCAAGCCCGAGCAACTCGACTTCCCGGTGCTCTACGGCTCGGGCAAGCAGGGCTGGATGGCGGCCGAGCCGCAGGGCCCCAAGGAATCGCTGGCGCCGCTGCTCGACAAGGTGGTCGAATACGTGCCGGAGCCGAAGGTGGAAGAGGGGCCGTTCCGCATGCTGGTCACCACCATCGAGCGCAACCCCTTCCTCGGGCGCCTGCTCACCGGCCGCATCACCTCGGGCAGCGTCAAGGCCGGCGATGCCGTGCATTCGCTGAGCCGCGACGGCAAGGAAGTCGAAAAGGGCCGCGTCAGCAAGGTGCTCGCCTTCCGCGGCCTCGAGCGCACGCCGATCGACGTGGCCGAAGCGGGCGACATCGTGGCCATCGCCGGCCTCGAGGAGTCGAAGGTCGCCAACACCATCACCGTGCCGACCAACAACGAGCCGCTGCCGGCCAAGCCGATCGATCCGCCGACGCTGTCGGTCACCTTCCGCATCAATGACGGGCCGCTCGCCGGCCGCGAGGGCGACAAGGTGCAGAGCCGGGTCATCCGCGACCGGCTGCTGCGCGAAGCCGAGGGCAACGTCGCCATCCGCGTCACCGAAGGCACTGACTCAGATTCGTTCGAGGTGGCAGGGCGCGGCGAATTGCAGCTTGCGGTGTTGATCGAGAACATGCGCCGCGAAGGCTTCGAGCTCACCATCGGCCGGCCGCGCGTGGTGCTGCGCGAGGAGGACGGGCAGAAGCTCGAGCCGGTCGAGGAAGTGATCATCGACGTCGACGACGAACATTCCGGCGTCGTGGTGCAGAAGCTCACCGAGCGCAAGGGCGACCTCGTCGACATGCGCCCCTCGGGCACCGGCCGCACGCGGCTGCGCTTTTACGTGCCGACCCGTTCGCTCATCGGCTACCAGCCGGAGCTGCTCAGCGACACGCGTGGAACGGCGATCTTCAACCGGCTGTTCCACGAGTACCAGCCGTACAAGGGCGCGCTGCCCGGCCGCCGCACGGGCGTCCTCATCTCCAATGCCAACGGCACTGCCGTGGCCTATGCGCTATGGAACCTCGAAGACCGCGGTCCGATGATGATCGACCCGGGCGTCGAGGTGTACGAGGGCATGATCATCGGCGAGCACACGCGCGACAACGATCTCGAAGTCAATCCGATCAAGGGCAAGCAGCTCACCAACATCCGCACCCACTCCAAGGACGAGGCGGTGCGCCTGACCACGCCCAAGAAGCTCACGCTCGAGCAGTCGCTCGGCTACATCGCCGACGACGAGTATGTCGAGGTCACGCCGAAGTCGATCCGCCTGCGCAAGATCTGGCTCGACCCAAACGAGCGCAAGAAGCAATTCCGGGCACGAGCGAGCGCGTAGCGAGCATCGGACTCCTCGCCGGTTTGCGCGGGAGGGGGATGCGAAGCTGGACTGCCAGGGGTCATCTCCGCGCAAGTGGGGAGCCACCTATCACCTTGCACCAGCGGCCAGATGGGTCCCCGCTTGCGCGGGGATGACACTCTTAGGTGCGGCCACTCGCCTGGTCTGTCCGAAGAGCCGAGTGCAAGATTTCTCCTGACACATGTCACATCCGGTGACCCTGCCTCGTCTTCTCCTCGTTCACATGCGAAACAGGAGCAAGAGATGAGCACCCACATCAACCCCTATGCCGTCGCCGGCAACCCGGTGCAGAAGCTGATCGATTTCGGCACTGCGATCGGTGCCTCGGGCGTGCTCGAAAAGAGCCTCGTTTACCTCGTCGAAATCCGCGCCAGCCAGATCAACGGCTGCGCCGGCTGCATGGTCTGGCACACGCGCGAAGCGCGTGCCGACGGCGAGACCGAAGCGCGCATCTACCAGCTCGATGCCTGGCGCGAGTCCTCGCTTTATTCGCCACGCGAGCGGGCCGCGATCGCCTGGACCGAGGCGCTGACCAAAATGGACCGGCGCGACATGGACGAGGCGTATGAGCTCGTCGCCAAGGCGTTCACGCCCGAGGAGCAGGTGCACCTCAACCTCGCGATCGGCGTGATCAACGGATTCAACCGGCTCAACATCGGCTTTGCGGTGGTGCCGCCGGCACAGGCCGAGGATCGCAGGGCGGCGGCATGACGATGCCCGGGGCCGATGCGGCCGAAAGCTTCGAGCCGCATCGGCCGCGCCTCACGCGTGTCGCCTACCGTATGCTCGGCTCGGTCGCCGATGCCGAGGATGTGGTGCAGGACGCCTTCCTGCGCTGGCTCGACACGGACCGGTCGGCCATCGCGGCCCCGGAGGGGTATCTGGTGCGGATCGTCACCCGGCTCTGCCTCGATGTGCTGAAGTCGGCGCGGCACCGGCGCGAGACCTATGTCGGGCCGTGGCTGCCCGAGCCGGTGGTCGAGGCGGAGCCCGATCTCGATGACGACGTGACGCTGCCGCTGCTGCTGGCGCTCGAGCGGCTGAGCCCGCTCG
>JAEWCE010000049.1 GCA_023390785.1 Pseudomonadota bacterium | reverse complement strand
GGAGCGTCAACTGGAATCAGGGGTGGCAAGTGTCACGCCGCGGCCACAACCATCCCCCACGCCAGGCCTCATGGCGCCTTCTGGCAGACCGGGCAGAAGAAGGTGGAGCGGCCGGACTGGACGATGCGCTCGATGGTGCCCGTGCAGCCGGGGGTGGGGCACGGCTCGCCCTCGCGGTCGTAGACGGCGAAACGGTGCTGGAAATAGCCCGAGCCGCCGTCGGCGGCGCGGAAATCGCGCAGGGTCGACCCACCCGCCTCGATGGCTTCGGTGAGCACGCTGCGCACGCCGCCGGCCAAAAGATCGAGCCGGGCGGAGGGTTTGCCCGATTTCAGCACCAGCTTGCCGGCCCGAGCGGTGGGACGGATGTGGGCACGGTACAGCGCCTCGCTGGCGTAGATGTTGCCGATGCCGGCCACCACGCGCTGGTCGAGCAGCGCCGCCTTGATCGGCGCCGCCTTGCCGCGGAAGCGCCGGGCCATCTCTTCGGCGTTGAATTCGTTGCCCAGCGGCTCCGGTCCGAGATCGCGCAGATGGGGCGAGTCCGCTTCGTGCTCGAACAGGTCCATGAAGCCGAAGCGGCGGGCATCGGCGTAGATCAAAGTAAGCCGGCCACGGCTGGGGTGGGTGAGATGGATCACCACATGGTCGTGCTTGACGTCCTCGCCGGGCTCGTAATAGCGCGACGGCTCCTTGAACCTGCCCTCGGCGAAGCGGTAGGCGCCGGTCATGCCCAGATGGCTGAGCCAGGTCCTGCCGGAGCTGAGGCGAAACAGCAGGTACTTCGCCCGCCGGCCGACGGAGGTGATGGTCTGACCCTCGAGCGCCCTGGCGAAGCCGCGGGGGAACGGAAAGCGCAGATCCTTGCGGTTGAGGGTGACGCGATCGATGCGGGCGCCCTCGAGATAGGGCGCAAGGCCGCGGCGGACGGTTTCGACTTCGGGGAGTTCCGGCACTGAAGGACTCTCAAGACTGCGCGACCGGGACAGGTCCCCGATTTGCGATCGGCAGCCCGTTCCGGCTCTTGTTCGTGGCGTTTCCGAACCGGAAAGCCGCATGCACCTTTCCTGGAAACGCTCTATGGCCAATTCCAAGCGGCACGCTCCTTCTATATAGACACCGCCAACAGGCGAAAGGCTGACGACAATGGCTGAAACCACGCATTTCGGCGAACGCACGGTGCCGCTCGAGGCCAAGCAGGGGCTGGTCAACGACGTGTTCCATGCCGTGGCCGACCGCTACGACCTGATGAACGACCTGATGTCGGGCGGCGTGCACCGGCTGTGGAAGGACGCACTGGTGAGCCGGCTGGCGCCGCCCAGGACCGGCACCCTGCCCTATCGCGTGCTCGACATGGCCGGCGGCACCGGCGACATCGCCGAGCGCATCCTCAATGCCTCGGTGGGCTATGCCGAGGTGACGGTGAGTGACATCAACACCGACATGCTGCGCGTGGGCGAGGAGCGCGCCAGGCATTGGCGCTTCGGCAGCCAAGCGAAGTTCGTGGAAGCCAATGCCGAGGCGCTGCCGTTCGAGGACGAGAGCTTCGACGCCTATACGATCGCCTTCGGCATCCGCAATGTGCCGCGGATCGAGGTGGCGCTGGGCGAGGCGTACCGGGTGCTGAAGCGCGGCGGGCGCTTCCTGTGCCTCGAATTTTCAGCCGTCGACGTGCCGGGCTTCGACCGGCTGTACAAGGAGTGGAGCGATCGCGCCATTCCGCCGATCGGCAAGGCGGTGACGGGCGACGGGCAGCCCTACCAATACCTGGTCGAATCCATCCGCAAATTTCCCCCGCCCGGCCGCTTTTCGGCGATGATCGAGCGCGCCGGGTTCAAGCGCGTCACGCACACGGCGATGTCGGGCAACATCGCGGCCCTGCATGCGGCGTGGAAGCTCTAGCGTATGGGCCTCACCGCCACGTTTCGCCTGATGCATGCCGGCTACGTCCTCGCGCGCGAGGGCGCGTTTTCGATCGTCGATGCCGAGGCGCTGCCGCCGGTGATGCGCACCGGGGTGCGGATCGGTCGGCTGTTCGAGCGCGGATCGGTGAAGCGCCGCGGTCCGCAGGAGAATTTGCGCGCGGCACTCGACCGGCTGGGGCCGACCTATGTGAAGATCGGGCAGACGCTGGCGACCCGCCCCGACATCGTCGGGGTGGACGTGGCGGCGGACCTGGCGCAGCTGCAGGACAAGATGGAGCCGTTCGACGCGGCGCTGGTGCCGGTGCTGCTCAGGCAAGCCTTGCTCGAGCGGGCGGCGGACCTCAGTGAAATCTCGCCGCCCATCGCCGCCGCCTCGATCGCGCAGGTGCACCAGGCGACGCTGCATCGCAACGGCACCAGCGGCAAGGTGGCAGTGAAGATCCTGCGGCCGGGGATAAAGGAACGCTTCCGCGCCGACCTCGAGGCGCAATATGCGGGCGCGGCGCTGGCCGAACGCTTCCTGCCCTCGTTGCGACGGCTGCGGCCGACCGACGTGGTTTCGACGCTCGATCACTCGGCGCGGCTCGAGCTCGACCTGAGACTGGAGGCGGCATCGATCTCGGAGATGGCCGAGAACATCAAGGACGACGAGGGCTTCGTCATTCCCGAGGTGAGCTGGGACCACACCGCCGAGACGGTGCTGACGACGAGCTGGGTCGAAGGCATCCCGATCCGCGACCATGCGGCGCTCGACGCCGCCGGGCTCGACCGCCGGGCGCTGAGTAAAACGCTGCTCCAGTCGTTCCTTAAGCACGCCATCCGCGACGGCTTCTTTCATGCCGACATGCATCCGGGCAATCTGTTCGCCGACCCCAGGAGCGGCGACATCATTGCCGTCGATTTCGGCATCATGGGGCGCATCTCGCGCAAGGAGCGGCGCTTCCTTGCTGATATCCTCTACGGCTTCATCACCCGCAACTACCGGATGATCGCCGAGCGGCATTTCGAGATCGGCTACGTGCCGAAACACCAGTCGGTCGACGATTTCGCGCTGGCGCTACGCTCGATCGGCGAGCCACTGCACGGACGCAGCGCCACCGACATCTCGATGGCCAAGGTGCTGGGACAGTTGTTCGCCACCACCGAGCTGTTCGAGATGCAGACGCGGCCCGAGCTGGTGCTGCTGCAAAAATCCATGGTGCTGGTCGAAGGCGTGAGCCGCGGGCTCGACCCCGAGCTCAACATCTGGACGGTGGCCGAGCCGGTGGTGGGCGACTTCGTGCGCCGCGAGGCCGGGCCGCTCGGCCGGCTCGAGGACATGCGCGACAATTTCTCGGTCGCGGTCGATACCGTGAGCAAGCTGCCCGGGCTGATCCGGCGGGCCGAGGCGGCGCTCGACGACTACGATGCGGAAAAGCGCTCGCCGCAGCGCCGCGACACGCGGCGGCTGATGGTCGCCGCCTTCTGGGTGCTGGTGGTGATCGCCGTCGCCGTCGTCGTCAGCCTGTTCAGGTAGCATTCAGCCCGCCGATCCTACCGATCCGCTGCGCTTGCGGTGGCTCGGACCCGCCCATAGATTGGCGCCACTTCCGGCGGGGCGCTGCAAGAGAGGGCAATGAGATGAAATTTGCAACGATCGGCCGCATCGCCGGCGTGCTGGCGATGACCATGGGGCTTGCCGCCTGCGTCGACATGACGGAGGAACTGGCCGTCACGTCGGACACCACCGCCAAGGCGACGATGACCATGCAGATGGGCGCCGACATCTATACGATGATGAAGAGCGCCGACACCGCCAACACCAAGGACGATGACAAGTTCTGCGGCAAAGAGGGCGAGACGCTGACGGAAAACGCCGATGGCAGCGCCACCTGCGTCGCCACCAGCGAAGGCACATTCGACCAGCTCAAGTTCGACGAGGGCGACAGCAAGCCGACCTTCACCGTGGTGTCGCCGGGCGTGGTGCGCGTGGCGTTCCCGACCAAGGACATGGCGGGCGACCTCGGCAAGGACAGCGACCCGCAGACCGCCGCGATGATGAAGCAGATGTTCGACGGCCATTATGTGACGCTGCGCATCACCGGCCGGCAGATCAGCGAGTCGAACATGACGATCAATGGCGACAAGACCGCCGCCGAAATGAAGATCGCGTTCCTCGACCTGATCAACGGCACCGCCAAGCTCCCCGACGAGCTCTACGCGGTGGTGCAGACCAAGTAAGGACCAGCATGCCCGGCCGGATCGACATAGCGCTCACCTGGCTCGATCACGGCCGCGGGCTGGAGCTGCCCAGACAGCAAAGTGCGGGCGCGGCTGGAGTGGATCTCCTCGCCGCGCTCTCTGCCGACGCGCCGCTGACGCTGGCCCCGGGGCAGCGCGCCACGATTCCCTGCGGCTTCGCCATGGCGCTGCCGACGGGCTATGAGGCGCAGGTGCGGCCGCGGTCCGGCCTGGCAGCCAGGCATGGCGTCACGGTGCTCAATACGCCCGGCACGATCGATTCGGATTATCGCGGCGAGGTGAAGGTGATCCTGATCAATCTGGGCGAGGCGCCGTTCGTGGTGCAGCGCGGCGAGCGCATCGCGCAGATGGTGGTGGCGCCGGTAAGCGCGGTGGGTTTTTGGGAACGGGAGACGCTCGATGCTACGGAACGTGGTTCTGGGGGCTTCGGCTCGACTGGCCGCTAGCCTGGTCACCTGCCTTGCGGCACTCGTCGCGCCGGCGGTGGCCGCCGATCGGGCGGAGATCGCCTTTCTCGGCTACGACCAGGCCGGAAGCTATTTCGCCTTTGAGGAATACGGCATCCATGACGGCTCGGGCGCCGCGTTTTCGAGCATTTACGTGGTCGATCTCGCCGCCGACAAATGGGTGTATGGCGTGCCGTTCAGCGTCGATGCGACGCGCGATGACGATCCCGAGGCAAGGCCGCTGAGCCAGGTCCGGCGGGAGGCGTTGGCGAAGGCCGATGACAAGCTCCGGCAGCTCGATATCGGCTGGCCGGTGCAGATCCTGGCGCTCAATGGCGACGGTGAGCACGGCGACCGGCGCAGCGTCGGGTTCTGGACGCCCGGATGCTGCGGCGCCGATGCCGACGATGGCGACAAATTCACGGTGACGCTGACCACGACGCCGGTGGCCAAGCCGTCCGAGATGTGCGTGAGCGTTGCCAGTGCCGAAACCCCGATCGTCGGCTACACGCTGCGCTTCACCACGCCCGAGGGCACGCGCACCGTGCACGCGGACGGCGACACGCTGCCGAAATCGCGCGGCTGCACGCTGGACTACGGCATCTATGCCATTGTCGGCGCGGCCGCGAGCGGCGGCAGCCGCCTGGCGATCATCGCCAGCTCGCCCTTCGGCTTCGAGGGACCGGACCGCCGCTTTTTGGCTGTGCCACTCGACAGATGACCCTGTCGCCCGACGAGACCCGCCGCTACGCGCGGCATCTGGTGCTGAAGGATATCGGCGGCGCCGGGCAGCAGAAGCTGAAGGCGGCGCGCGTGCTGGTGGTGGGCGCCGGCGGGCTCGGCAGCCCGGCGATCGCCTATCTCGCCGCGGCCGGGGTGGGTACGCTGGGCGTGGCCGACGACGATGTGGTCGGTCTCTCCAACCTGCAGCGACAGATCATCCATCGCACCGCCGATGTAGGGACGGCCAAGGCGGAGAGCGCGGCGGCCTTCGTTGCGGCGCTCAACCCGCATGCGCAGATCGTCCCCCACCATGTGCGGCTTGGCGACGACAATAGCGACGGCGTCGTCGCCGGCTACGACCTGGTGCTGGACGGCACCGACAATTTCGACACCCGCCGCCTCGTCGCGGACGCGTGCGAGCGCGCGGCGAAACCGCTCGTCTCCGGCGCGGTGTCGATGTGGGACGGTCAGGTCACGGTGTTCCTGCCCGGCGGCAGGCGCTTCGCCGACCTCTATCCGGTGACGCCGGCGCCCGAGGACCTGCCGAGTTGCGAGGTGGTCGGCGTGCTCGGCCCGGTCACCGGCGTCGTCGGCACGCTGATGGCGATGGAAGCCATCAAGCTGATCACCAGCACCGGCACGCCGCTTGCCGGCCGGCTGCTGCTCTACGACGGGCGCAGCGCGCGGTTCACTGAACTGGACTATTGATCTAGATCAGATCGGGATGGCGGAAAACCAGGGTGGCGTTGGTGCCGCCGAAGCCGAAGCTGTTGGAGAGCGCGATGCCGATGTCGACGTCGTCGCGGCGGGCACGCAGGATCGGCATGTCGGCGAAGGCCGGGTCGAGCTCCTCGATGTTGGCACTCTCGCACATGAAGCGATGCTGCATCATGAGGATGCAGTAGATCGATTCCTGCACGCCCGTGGCGCCGAGCGAATGGCCGGTGAGCGACTTGGTGGCCGAGATCGGCGGGCAGGCCTCGCCGGTGCCGAACACCTGGCGCAGCGCCTCCATCTCCTTGGCGTCGCCGATGGGGGTCGAGGTGGCGTGCGGGTTGATGTAGTCGACCTTCTCGCGCACGGTTTCGAGCGCCATCTTCATGCAGCGGGTCGCGCCTTCGCCAGACGGGGCGACCATGTCGTAGCCGTCGGAGGTGGCGCCGTAGCCGACGATCTCGGCCAGGATGACGGCACCGCGGGCCCGGGCATGCTCGAGCTCTTCGAGCACCAGCACGCCGGCGCCGCCGGCGATGACAAAGCCGTCGCGCCTGGCGTCATAAGCGCGCGAGGCCTTTTCCGGCGTGGCGTTGAAATCGGTCGACATGGCGCCCATGGCGTCGAACAAATTCGACATGGTCCAGTGGAGATCCTCGTGGCCGCCGGCAAAGACGATGTCCTGCTTGCCCATCTGGATCTGCTCGTAGCCATTGCCGATGCAATGCTTGGACGTGGCGCAGGCCGAGGTGATGGAATAGTTGATGCCCTTGATGCCGAAGGGCGTGGCGAGCGTCGCCGAGGCGGTGGAACTCATGGCCTTGGGCACGGCCAGCGGGCCGATGCGCCTGGGGCCCTTTTCGCGCGTGATGTCGGCGGCCTCGACCACCGTCTGGGTCGAGGGGCCGCCCGAGCCCATGACGAGGCCGGTGCGCGGATTCTGGATGTCGTGCGGCTCGAGGCCGGAGCTTTCGATCGCCTGCTGCATGGCGATGTAGTTCCAGGCGGCGCCGCGACCCATGAAGCGCGTGGTGCGGCGGTCGAGCACTTCGAACGGATCGAGCTTGGGGGCGCCATGCACCTGGCAGCGGAAGCCGAGCTTTTCGTATTCCGGCGCAAAGACGATACCGGGACGGGCAGCGCGCAGGCTGTCCACCACCTCGGCGGTGTTGTTGCCGATGGAGGAAACGATCCCCATGCCGGTGACGACAACGCGTCTCATGTCTGACCCTCCCGCCGCTACGCTGCCGCCGTCGTGGTCGGGAACAACCCGACCCGCAGGTCCTTGGCCTCATAGATAAGGTTGCCGTCGGCCTTCACAAAGCCTTCGGCAATGCCAAGAGCCACCTTGGAGCGGACGACACGCTTGATGTCGATGCCATATTCGATCAGCTTGACATCGTCGGTGACCTGGCCGGTGAACTTGATGTCGCCGCCGCCGAGGGCGCGGCCGCGGCCGGGCGAGCCGCCCCAGCCGAGGAAGAACCCGGTCATCTGCCACAGCGCGTCGAGGCCGAGACAGCCGGGCATCACCGGATCGCCCATGAAGTGGCACTTGAAGAACCACAAATCGGGGCGGACATCGAGCTCGGCGCGGACCTGGCCGCGATGATGCGAGCCACCGGTGTCGTCGATCTGCGTGATGCGATCGAACATCAGCATCGGGGGGAGCGGCAATTGGGCATTGCCGGGGCCGAAGAGCTCGCCACGCCCGCAGGCGATCAACTCCTCGTAGGCATAGGCGTTCTTGCGCTCCGCCATCAGGCTCGGTTCCAGCTGGTTGATGTGGCCTCGTGTGTATTGGGGGGACCCTGAGGGGTCAAGGCGGGCGCGGCGCGACACCGCAACGCTTGTGCGCAAAACCCCGCAAAGCTATATGTTTGCCGTAAAAGTCGAGTTTTTCGGGGATCCATGCACGACCGCCACATGTTCAGCCGCAATGTGCCGTCGCGCCGGCCGTGCCTCACGGCGGTGCTGCGCATGGCAGGATTGCGGCCGACCCGGCAGCGCGTGGCGCTGGCCGAGATCCTGTTCGGCGGCGAGCACCGGCATGTGAGCGCCGAGCAATTGCTGGCCGAAGCGCAGACCGCCAACGTCAATGTCTCGCTGGCGACGATCTACAACACACTGCACCAGTTCCGGGCGGCGGGGCTGCTGCGCGAAGTGGCGGTGGATGCCTCGCGCAGCTATTTCGACACCGATACGTCGGACCACCACCATTTCTATCTCGAGGACGAGCAGCGGGTGACCGACATCCCGGCCTCGGCCATCGTGATCCAGAACCTGCCGGCGCCACCCGAGGGCATGACCATCACCCATGTGGACGTGGTGGTGCGGGTCAAGAAGGGGCCGGCGCCGGCATAGCCGGCGCGGCGGACGGAAACACCACAAGGGCCGAGAATCCTTCTTCGCTGGCCGATCAAGCCCAAAACGGCTCGATCGACCAACCGCTGGGGAAGAGTTCCGTTTCGCTCTGGTCGATCAAGCCCAAGACGGCTCGATCGACCAACCGCTGGGGTCAGTCGAAATTTTCGCCCTGGTACACGCCCCAGAGGTCGGCCTCGGGCAGATAGCCCGAATAGTTCGACGGCGCCCCACCGGCCGGATGGTCGGTGGCGACGACCGCGCACCAGCCCTGCTCGCAGCTGTTGATCTTGACGGGGAAGCCCGGGCCGACCCAGGCGATGATGCTGGACTCCTCGGAGGCGTGGGCATGCAGGCCGACCTTGTCGCCGGCCTGCCTGGTGACATAGCCGGCACGGTTGCCCGATAGCATGTTCTGATGCACCCAGCCGGTGGAGCCGTCGACGTCGCGGATCTTCCGCCAGACGTCGAACTCCTGGATGATTTCGACCGGAACACCGGCGACCTGGTACTGCCAGGCGATGTCGTACTGGTAACCCGGCCCGACGCGGACGTTGGATTCCTTGGCCTTGACGGTCACGAAGCGCGGCAGCGGCAGGCCACTGGGATTGGTGGCGGCCGCTTCGGCGAGGCTGGGGAGCAGGATGAGGGATGCAAGAGCGAGGGCACGCAGCAACACGGCAGGACGCCTCATAGGCAGTTTGGCTCGGTCAGTTCGGCTTTCGGAAGGCCGCGCGTTTCAGTCGATGGATGGATCGCGTGACGCAAAACCGGTTCCCACTTCTGCGCGCGATGCTCTATCGTTAAGCGATAGACCTTAATGGTCCTTGAAAGGCACGCGAGCTGGCGACACATCGGCCCAAGATCCTGGTCACGCGGCGACTGCCCGCGCCGGTGGAGCAGCGCATGGCGACGCTGTTCGACGCCCGCTTCAATCCGGCGGACGCACCCTACGGCGCCGACCGGCTGGTGGCCGAACTCGCGGGGGCGGACGTCCTGGTCAGCTCGATCACCGACCGGCTGGACGCCGGACTGATCGGACGGCTGCCGCAGACCCTGAAACTGATCGCGCAGTTCGGCAACGGCTTCGACAACATCGATATCGAGGCAGCCTATGCGGCGGGCCTCACCGTCACCAACACGCCCTCGGTGCTGACCGAGGACACGGCCGACATGGCGATGATGCTGATGCTGGCGCTGCCGCGGCGGCTAGTCGAGGGCGCCGAGGTGCTGCCGCGCGAGGGCACCTGGCCGGGCTGGTCGCCGACCTGGATGCTGGGACGGCGGCTGCGCGGCAAGGCGCTGGGCATCGTCGGCATGGGCCGGATCGGCAGCGCGGTGGCGAGCCGCGCGCGCAATTTCGGGCTCAACATCCACTATTTCTCGCGCAACCGGCGGCCGCCACAACTGGAAGACAAGCTGGGGGCGACCTATCACGAGAGCCTCGACGCCATGCTGCCGGTGGTCGACATCCTGTCGCTGCATACGCCGCTGACGCGCGACACCCACCACATCCTCAGCCGGGCGCGGCTGGCGATGATGAAGCCGGAGGCCGCGGTGGTGAATGTCAGCCGGCCGGAGCTGATCGACGAGGCGGCGCTGGTCGAGGCGCTGGAGGGTGGACGGCTCTCCGGCGCGGCGCTCGACGTGTTCGAATCGAGCACCGGCATCAGCCCGCGGCTGCTAGAGCTGGCGCGCACGCACAAGGTGCTGCTCACGCCGCACATGGCGTCGGCGACGCTCGAAGCCCGGCTCGAGATGGGCGACACGGTGATCGTCAATATCCGGGCCTTCGTCGACGGCCACCAGCCGCCGCACCGGGTGCTGCCGGAGACCCGGGCGCGGGCGTAGAGCGGGTTGGGAGTTCCACCGCGAAAGCGTGAACGGCGGTGGCTCGCAACAGGGCCGATGCGCGCCTATCTGTGCGGGATGCGAACGGTGTTGATTGCTGCCCTGATGCTTGTGCCGAGCGCCGCGCAGGCGATGTGTGTTCCGGTGCCGCCGGGCGAGGACCGGGGGGAAAACCTCGCCAATGCGAGAGCCTTGACGCTGTGCCGCGCGCGGGAGCTGAGCGACGCCACTGCGCTCAGGGCACAACAACTGCAGCTGCAGGCGGACCTGCAGGCACAGGCGCGGGCATTCGAGCAGCAGCTCAGGATGCAGCAGACCTACGCCGCGGCGCAGCCACCGCAGGTGAGCCTGCCGGCGTTCTGACGCTTGCCACATCCAGGCCGATCCGCCACAGTTTGCGGAGCTTTGGAGGCGAGGATGGCGAAGGTTCTTTTCATCGGCGGCACGGGGCAAATTTCGCTGCCCTGCGTGCAACTTGCGGCCGAAAGCGGACATCAGGTCACGGTATTCAACCGCGGGCAACGCCATGACAGACTGCCAGGAAATGTCGCGTCGATCACCGGCGACATGGCGGATGCGTCAGGGTACGCGCAACTGGGCGCGCAGAACTGGGATGTGGTGGCCCAGTTCATGGTGTTCACGCCCGAGCAGATGCAGCGCGACATCGCGACCTTTGCCGGCAAGACCGGGCAGTACATCTTCATCTCCTCGGCCTCGGTGTACCAGAAGACGATCGACAGCTACGTGATCACCGAGCAGACGCCGGCGATCAATCCGTACTGGGGCTACAGCCAGGCCAAGATCGCCTGCGAGACGCTGATGAAGGCGTCCAACGGGCTGCCGTGGACCAATGTGCGGCCATCGCACACGGTGCGCACGGGCCTGCCCACGATGCTGAACGACGGCGACGCCGTGGCCAACCGCATGCTGACGGGACGGCCGGTGATCGTGGCCGGCGACGGCAATGCGCCATGGACCCTGACGCGGTCGGAGGATTTCGCCACGCCCTTCGTCAAGCTGTTCGGCAACCCGCACGCGCTCTACGAGGACTTCCACATCACCGGCGACAAGGGCTTCGCCTGGGACGCGATCTACACCGCCATCGGCCGCGGCCTCGGGGTTGAGCCGAAGCTGGTGCACGTACCGACCGATACGCTGTGCGCCTACCGACCCGAGTGGAAGGGCCCGCTGCTCGGCGACAAGAGCTGGACGGCGCTGTTCGACAATTCCAAGGTGAAGCGCATTGCCGGCGACTTCACCTGCGAGACCAACCTCGACAGGATCCTCGAGCAGCCGATCAAGTTCCTGAAGCAGCGCATTGCAGACAAGGTGCCGTACAGCACCGAGCTCGAGGCTTTGACGGACCGGATCATTGCGGCGCAGACGGCGCTGCACTAGACCTACGTTACACAACCCTTGGTGGAGTTGGCCCCACCCCCACCCCCTCCCCGCAAAGGGGAGGGGGGCCTGACTGAAGCATCGACGCATGCGGCTCCAGCGCCTCCCTCCCCCTTGCGGGGAGGGACCGAGGGTGGGGGCTGCAACTACAAGGTTCGCTACGCGCAACCACGCTAGAACGATCGCCTACTCGGCGGCCTGCAGTGCCGGCGCGGGAAGGCCGTCCTCGAGCCGGTCGAGCTGGAACGGGCGGGTCGGCGCGGTGACAACGCGGTTGCGACCGGCCTGCTTGGCGCGATAGAGAGCGCTGTCGGCGGCGGCCAGGAGGTCCATGACGCTGCTCGAGGTATAGGGCACCGAGGCGACGCCGAAGGAAGCGGAGATTTCGGCGGCGTGCGTTTCGCTGAGCGCGGCGGTGCGCACGCGCAGCAGTTCGGCCTTGTCGGCGGCGCGGTCGAGGTTGCAGTCGGGCAGGATCACCACCAGTTCCTCGCCGCCATAGCGGCAGACGATATCGGTTTCCCGCAGGGCGCCGACGATGGTCATGGCGGCGTCGCGCAGCACGTTGTCGCCGAAGGCGTGGCCGTGCTTGTCGTTGAGCGCCTTGAAGTGGTCGAGGTCGACCATCACCACGCTCACCTCGCGGTTCTCGCGGTCGGCGAGGCGCACGAAGCGCTGCAGGCAGTCTTCCATGTAGCGGCGGTTATAGAGGCCGGTGAGCGGGTCGCGCAGGGCCTGGTTCCTGAGCTTTTCCCTGAGGCCCATATTGGCGAGGGCGAGGCTCATGCCGTCGGCGAGGGCGGAGCCGAGGCCGGTGATGGCCTCGAGGCGGCGCTCGGCATCGGCGCCGGCGGCAAAGAGCTGGAACAGGCCCATGATCTCGCCGCGGGCGATCATCGGGATTTCGAGAACGGTGTCGTCGCCGCGGTGATGCTCGCAGCACAGCTTGCTGCCGTCGACGCGGTTGAGATGCGGCTTGCCGCGCTTGAGCGCCCAGCATTGGTCGGGGGCGATCGCCTCGGGCGGCGGCGCGGCGTCCGGGCGGCCCCAGCTGGTCGACAGCACCAGCCGGTCGCGGGAATTGTTGAAGACGTAGAGCGCGCCGGAATAGCCGGGCAACAGCTCGGTGGCAGTCGCCTTGAGCACCTGGTTGGCATCGCCATAATCGGCGGCGCTCTGCAGCACGTCGGCCATTTCGAACAGCCGCGCCACCTGCTCGCGCGAGGTGTCGGCCGACCGGAGTGCCGCCGAGCGGCCAAAGGCCTCGCGGGCGCTCGAGCGGAAGGCGAAGAACATGCCGCTCATCGCGAGCGTACCGGACAGCACCTGCAGCACCAGCACTGCCAGGGTGCCGAGACGGCTCGAATCGTCGTGCTGCGCCAGCGTGACCTGCGCCCCCTGCAGCGCGGCCTGCGCCGTGTCGGTGATGGTGGCAACGGTAGCGGCAGTCTGCCGCTCGGTGAACAGGGCGCGGGCGTCGTCGGCGTGACCATCGGCGCTGAGATTGACCGCCTCGGTCCAGTCCTGCACCAGCCGGTCGAGGGCGGGCGGGACATCGGGCAAAGCGTCGAGGGTGCCGCCGCGCTGGGTCTTGAGCAGCTCGAGATCGCGGAAATAGCTGGCCAGCGCGCCACGTTCGCCGTTGAGGACGTGTGCCGCGTCGCCATCGACCAATTGCAGGGTGTTGACCGCGGCGCGCAGATCGTCGGCGCCGTGGCGCACCACGCTCAGCGCCTGTTGCTGGTTGCTGACATAGGCGAAGCCGCCGATGGCGACGACGACCATGGCGAAGACGAGCAGGATGATGGCCGGCGGCAGCAGCACTTCGCTGCGTGGCCGAGGCGCCGGCCCGGCAGGCGGATGGTCGCTGACGACGGACATGGCTTTTGGCCCCGCACTGCCTCCAAAGTCTGCCGATGATGCCGGTACGGGTTTGCGCGAAGACTTCCCCGATCGGCGCAATTTCAGGCAAATTGCAGCGGCGATGTCGAATTGGGACGCGACCGCTCGATCAGAGGCATCAGAAGCAAAGGAGGCGTTGCGATGCGCTATATGTGCCTCGTGCATTTCGACACGAGCGTGATGGACAAGGCGAGCCGGAAGGAGCAGCAGGATCTCGACCGCCGCTCGCTGGCCTATGACGACACGCTGCGCGCCGGAGGCCATTATCTCGCCTCGGCCGCGATCGAGGGCGGCGACAGCGCCGTGCTGGTCAGGGTGCGCGACGGGCAGATGTCGACCACCGACGGCCCGTATATGGAGACCAAGGAGCAGATGGCCGGCTTCATCCTGATCGAGGCGCGCGACCTGAACGAAGCGGTGCGGCTGGCCGGCGGCATCCCGATCGCCGAGCTCGGCACCATCGAGGTGCGGCCGGTGTACGAAATCCCGACGCCGCCGCCGCTGACGTGACCCAGATCGACCTCGAGGGCATCTACCGGGCCGAACGCGGCCGCGTGCTGGCCAGCCTGATCCGGCTGCTCGGCGGCTTCGAGCTGGCCGAGGAGGCGCTGGCCGATGCCTTCCTGGCGGCGGCGCAGCAATGGCCGCGCGACGGCGTGCCGGCCAATCCGCGCAGCTGGCTGGTGTCGGCCGGCCGCTTCAAGGCCATCGACAAGCTGCGGCGCAGCGGTCGCTTCAAGGCCATTGCGCCGGAGATCAGCCGGCAGCTGGAGGACGAGGAGGCGGAGATGCCGGCCGAACGCGAGATCATCGAGGACGATACGCTGCGGCTGATCTTCACCTGCTGCCATCCGGCGCTGCCGCTCGATGCACAGGTGGCGCTGACGCTGCGCGAGGTGTGCGGGCTGACCACCGAGGAAATCGCGGCGGCCTATCTCAGCAAGCCGGCGACGGTGGCGCAGCGCATCGTGCGGGCCAAGGCGCGCATCCGCGACGAACGCCTGCCCTATGAGGTGCCGGCGCCGGCCGAGTGGCCGCAGCGTCTCGATGCGGTGCTGCACACGATCTATCTGATCTTCAATGAGGGCTACGACGCCTCGTCGGGAGCGGCGCTGCTGCGGCAGGAGCTATGCAGCGAGGCGATCCGGCTGACCCGATTGCTGAGAGAATTGCACCCGGCGGCCGACATCGACGGCCTCCTGGCGCTGCTGCTGCTGCATCAATCACGGGCAGCGGCGCGCACCGGGCCGGACGGACGGCTGGTGCTGCTCGACGAGCAGGACCGCGCGCTGTGGGACGCAACGCTGATCGCCGAGGGGACGGCATTGGCGCAGGCGGCCTTCGCGCGGCCGCCGGTCGCGAGCTACACCATCCAGGCCGTGATCGCGGCAACGCATGCAGCGGCGCGCAACCCGGCGGCCACCGACTGGCGGCGCATCGCCACCCTCTACGATCTGCTGCTGCGCGCCGAACCGTCGCCCGTGGTCGAGCTCAACCGGGCCGTGGCCATCGCCATGCGCGACGGCCCGGAGGCGGGGCTGGCCCTGATCGATCCGCTGGCGGCGGGCCCGCTGGCGGCCTACCGCTTCGCGCATGCGGCGCGGGCCGATTTGTTGCGGCGACTGGGACGAAATGACCAGGCAAGAACGGCGTATCAGCGGGCGCTGGAGTTGAGCGAGCAGCAGGCGGAGCGGGCGTTCCTCGAGCGGCGGCTGGAGGAGCTGGGGTAGGGCTTGATGGTGCAGTCGGGTCCTTCTCCCGCTTGCGGGGGAAGGTGG
>JAEWCE010000318.1 GCA_023390785.1 Pseudomonadota bacterium | reverse complement strand
TGATCGAGATCAACGATCTCAAGCGGATCTACCGGATCCAGCGGTGGGAGTTCTGGTTGACCGTGCTGTGCTTCGTGGGCGTGGCCGTGTTGGGCCCAATTCCGGGAATCGGCCTTGCCGTTGCGGTGGCGATTGCGGAATTCCTCTGGGACGGCTGGCGTCCGCACTCCGCCATTCTCGGGCGCGCGTACGGCGTCAGGGGCTATCACGACATCACGAGATATCCCGATGCCCGTTTGATCCCCGGACTGGTGCTGTTCCGATGGGATGCGCCGCTGTTCTTCGCCAACGCCGAGTTCTTCAAGGAGCGAATTCTCGCCGCGGTCGAGACATCGCCAACACCTGTGCGCTGGCTGGTCGTCGCCGCCGAACCGGTCACGAGCGTAGACGTAACCGCCTGCGATACTGTTGCCGAACTGGACGAGGCGCTCAAGGCCAGGGGCATTGAACTCTGCTTTGCCGAGCTCAAGGATCCCGTGAAGGACAAGCTGAAGCGTTTTGGTTTGTATGCTCAGCTTGGCGAAGCCCAGTTCTTTCCGACCATCGGCTCGGCCGTTTCGAGCTATCTGGAGATCAATGACGTCGCGTGGGAGGACTAGGAGGACCAGGTCAAGGTCGGCCCGTATAAAGGCACCTGCCGCGAGCCGCCACCAACGGACGAGCCACCGGCAAACCGATGCAGTCTATCCCTCGCCCGCCGGCGGAACGACATACAGCGTCAGCGCAAAGACCGCATAGATGAAGATCATCAGCGCGCCGACGAACCACGCGGAGCGGCCGCTGGCGGTGATGTAGGCGGACGTGACCGTCGCGATCATCACCATGGTGACGGCGCCCGGCCAGAACTGCAGGTCCATGGGCTTCGGCCCGACCACGTAGCTGAGCAACACCAGCGCCGGTGCCACGAACAGCGCGATCTGCGAGGCGCTGCCGAGCGCGATGCTCACCGCCATGTCGAGCCGGTCCTTACGCGCAGCGGCAAAAGCCACCGCAAACTCGGCTGCGGCCCCGACCAGCGAGACGACGATGAAGCCGACAAAGGCCGGGCTCATCCCGAAGGTTTCCGCCGCCTTTTGCACCGATTCCACGAAGATTTCGCTAACTAGCGCGACCAGCACCGTGACGACCAGCAGCGTGCCCACGGCTACCCCGATCGGCCAATGCGCCTCCTTGTCGTCGCCGTGGTCGGCGCTGGCAAACAATTCCTTGTGGGTCACGAGCGAGAACCACAGGCCGAGTCCGTAAGCGAGGATCAGCAGGATCGAAATGCCGAGGCTGAGCTTGGTCAGGATGCCGCCATCCTGCGGCAGGTGATCGAGATCGGCGACCGCCGACGGCGCGAGCAGGGCCACGGTTGCCATCAGGAGCAGACCCGATGATAGCCGCGCGCCGGCGCGGTTGAACTCCTGAACGTGGTAGCGCAGGCCGCCGAGCAGCAGGCAGGCCCCCAGCATGAACACCGCGTTGGTGACGATCGCGCCCGCAATCGAGGCCTTCACCAGCATGTACTGGCCCGCATGCAGTGCCGTGATGGCGATGATCAGTTCCGTCAAATTGCCGAGCGTAGCATTGAGCAGCCCGCCAACGGCATCACCCGTCTTCGCTGCCACGGCTTCGGTGGCATGACTGAGCAGGGCCGCCAGCGGCACGATGGCAAGCACGGCCAGCACGAACAGCAGCGTGTGAGCGTGCGGAGCCGCCTTCTCGGCCACCAGCACGATGGGCACGAAGGCGAGCATCCACAGCAAAGGAGTATTCCGGATCTCCCTGAGCAGGATCTGCATATCGGCGGCCCCTTCCATCGATGCCCTCGAGGAAGGGTCCGCGAGCCTGCTGCGGGAGTGTTGATCTGGCTCAACGTCGGCCGACAGATGCGCGCGCCGCGGGCTTCGCCGTATGCGTCCGCGGTTTGCAGCCGCAGGGGTTTGGCCGCTGCGCCAACGTGATCGCAACCGCCGACGTGGCGTTTCGAAAATCCCTTATCTTTCAAGGGGCATTCTACTGTGCATGGGGTTGTTTTTCGATTTTTTGTCTTGAGCCCCGAGCACCGCCGCCGCACCTTTTCGCGCATAGACAGCATGCAAGCGGATGGCTGTGGCAGGCGGTCCCACCGTAGTACATGCCAATTGGACCTTGGAGCCACGCGCCGGAGCGCCGCGCGAACGCAATGACAACCACGTTACCCGCCGCTGCGCGCGAGCCCGACCGCCCCGTCGCCGATGGTCTCCCGGCAGCCCAGCGCCGCTGGGCGATCGCCGCGATCTTCACTGCGCTGGCGATGGCCTCGCTCGACACCGCGATCGCCAACATCGCCCTGCCCGCCATTGCCGCGGATCTGCACGTCAGCCCGGAGCAGTCGGTCTGGGTCGTCAACGTCTACCAGATCGCGCTGGTGGCAACGCTGCTGCCGCTCGGCGCGCTCGGCGAGATCGTCGGGCACCAGCGCATCTATCTCGGCGGCCTGATCCTGTTCACCATCGCCTCGCTGTTCTGCGCGGTGGCGTGGTCGCTGGACAGCCTGCTGCTCGCGCG
>JAEWCE010000118.1 GCA_023390785.1 Pseudomonadota bacterium | reverse complement strand
TCCGAAGACAGTCGAACCAGGTCGACGGCGACAGCGCGGGTGAATTGCCAATACGCAAGCGCGGCGACGACAACGCCTGTTATGACCACGATGGTGACAAGTCCCGCAGCGATACGCAGACGACCCATCGCCCTAGACCGTGAATGGCTGGCGGAGAATGGTCTTCAGCTTGTCGGGTGCTGCACGTCGAGGGTCGCTGAGGTAGATCTCGTGATGCTTGCCGGACAATTGGCCGCCCTGCGCCGCAATGTAGGCATGCAGGCGCTCGATATTGGGCGCCTCGGCTGCATAGGGGCCGATATGGAGGAGTTGCGCGACGCGCCCCTCCGCGAAGGACTCGAAACGGACCTCGGCCAGCATCTCGTTCGGCGCCTTGCTCTGGGCAGCCGCGATAGCACGCTCCACGTGACGAGGCGTGATGAAGTCGGGCTGCATGATCATGGCCGTCCAGAGCCATTTCGACTTGTCGCCGGAGGTGAAACTGCCCGGATCATTGGCCCACCACAGGCCCTCGAGCGGCATCACCGCATAGTCGATCTTCTCGGGTCCGCGCTTGAGGGTGAACTTCAGCGTGAACGAGACGCTGTACAGCGCTGCGACGGCATCGGCGTAAAGTGGCGATGTATTGGGATCGCCGTGACCGTCGACCATGACGTAGTTCATGGCCGGGACATCGACGACTGTCGGCGCGCTCGAGGCGCTGTAGAGCCCCTTCAGCTGCCTCCGCAAGTCCACGCGCTCGAGCATGTCGATCTCGTTCCTTTTTCGTCCCCTAAAGCCATTTTTTGTGCGTTCAGCGCGCACAAGAGTGCGCTTTTGCCGAGCCTGGAGCCGACTTGCACGCGCTCGGGTTAGTCCAGATTCCTCACTTCGTGGCTCCCGTCTCGGCCAGTGCGACCTGCCGCTTTACGGCAACGAAGCTGTCCGGACTAACGGACATCGAGTCGATGCCGCATTCGACCAGGAACCTCGCAAACTCCGGGTGATCGCTGGGCGCCTGCCCGCAAAGCCCGACCTTGGCGCCGACCGAGCCGGCCTTGATGATGATGCGCTCGATCATCCATTTGACGGCCTCGTCCTGCTCGTCGAACAGCTCGGCGAGCTCGCCGGAGTCGCGATCGACCCCCAGGGTCAGCTGCGTGAGGTCGTTCGAGCCGATGGAAAAGCCATCAAACCGGCTGGCAAAGGCCTTTGCCAGGATCACGTTCGAAGGAATCTCGCACATCACGTAGATTTCGAGGCCATCCTTGCCGCGCTCGAGTCCGGTCTCCGCCATAATCGCAAGCACCTTGTCCGCCTCTCCCACCGAGCGGCAGAAGGGGATCATGACGACGACATTGGTGAATCCCAGCACATTGCGAAGCCGTGCGATCGCCTGGCACTCGAGTGCAAATCCGTCGCGATATTGCGGCGAGTAGTACCGCGAGGCGCCCCGGAAGCCGATCATCGGATTTTCCTCGGCCGGTTCGAACTCCCGCCCCCCAAGCAGACCCGCATACTCGTTGGTCTTGAAATCGCTCATGCGAACGATGACAGGTTTCGGGTAAACGACAGCGGCGATACGGGCGAGCCCGCGCGACAGTTTGTCGACGAAGTACTCGGCTTTGTTGCCGTAACCCTTGGTGAGCGTTGCGATTTCCGCCTTCGCCTGTTGGTCCTTTAGCTCATCGAACTTCAGCAGCGCCATGGGGTGGACGCGGATTGCGTTGGCGATGACAAATTCCATGCGCGCCAGCCCGACGCCGTCGGCCGGCAACTGCCACCAGCGAAAAGCTGCGCTCGGATTGGCAAGATTGAGCATCACCTGGGTCTTGGTGCTGGGCAACTCCGTGACATCGACGTCGCTGGCATTGAACCTGGCTGTGCCCTCATAGACGTGTCCGATGTCGCCCTCGGCGCAGGAAATCGTCACCTCCTGCCCGGAATGGAGAACATCCGTGGCGTTGCCGGTGCCGACGATCGCCGGTAGCCCGAGCTCACGACTGACAATGGCGGCGTGCGAGGTGCGGCCGCCGTGGTCGGTCACGATGGCCGCGGCGCGGCGCATGATCGGGACCCAGTCCGGATCGGTCGTCGAGGTCACCAAGACCGAGCCGTCGACGAACTTGTCGATATCTTTGACGTCTTCGATCAGGCAGATTTGTCCAGCCACGACGGCATCACCGATGGCGGTGCCGTCGACAAGGACCCTGCCCTTCTCGGTGATGGCGAAACTGCGAAGCGTGCCCCCCGTGCGGCGCGACTGTACGGTTTCGGGCCGCGCCTGAACGATGAACATTTCGCCCGTCTCGCCGTCGCGCGCCCACTCCATGTCCATGGGGCACCCATAATGGTCTTCGATCGTCATCGCCCAGCGCGCCAGCTGGAGGATCTCCGCATCCGAAAGCACGAAGGCGCTGCGCTCGACTTTCGACGTTGGCACATTGCGGGTCGGCTTCTCCCCGGTCGAATACACCATCTTTAGAGCCTTATCGCCGCAGCGCTTTTCGACGATCGGCACCAGGGTGGGATTGGCGAGAAGGGGCTTGAAGACGACGTATTCGTCCGGATCGACCGTGCCTTGCACGACGTTCTCGCCTAGGCCCCATGCCGCATTGATCAATACGACCTTGTCGAAGCCGGTCTCGGTATCGATCGAGAACATCACACCCGATCCACCCAGATCGGAGCGCACCATCTGCTGCACGCCGATCGACAAGCCAACCTTCATATGGTCGAAGCCTTTGGCCTGGCGGTAACTGATTGCGCGGTCGGTGAACAACGACGCATAGCAACGGCGACAGGCGATCAGCAGGTCGTTCTCGCCGCAAACGTTGAGAAAGGTCTCCTGCTGGCCTGCAAAGCTCGCGTCCGGAAGGTCCTCGGCGGTCGCGCTCGAGCGAACAGCGACCGACAGGTTCTGCCGCCCCGTGCGTTTGCACAGTTCGCGATAGGAGTCGGAAATGGCAGCGGCGAGTTTCTCCGGCCAACTTCCCTGCAGGATCAACTGGCGAATGGCACCACCCGCCTCGGGCAGAGATAGCCTGCCCTCGGTCCAGTCCTGGATCAGCGCCGCGATTTCGGAGCGACAATCGTTCGCTTCGATGAACGACCAATAGGCATCTGCCGTGGTCGCAAATCCCGGCGGCACTTTGATGCCATGTTCTCCGAGCGCTCTGACCATCTCACCGAGCGATGCATTCTTGCCGCCAACGCGCGCCACATCGCCGCGGCCCACGGCCTCGAACCAGTCAATCATCGCCACCTTCTCGAGCATCTCGCGCCTCGCACCCTGTCTTGCCGGCGAGATTGGGCTCGGCGCGTGCGGCAGACTTTGATCGGCATCAAGTCCACCCACCCGTGCCTCGTCATAGTGGCCTCACCGGCAGGGAGACAGGACATGACCAACAATTCGAGACACGCGTTGGTGGGCGCGATCGGCGGGACGTACATCAGCCTCGCGATTGTCGACATCGACGAATATGCCGTGGCCAACTTTGCGTTGCTCAACAGCGCCGACTTCAACAACCCGATGGAAGCCATCGAGCGGTACATGAAGTCGCTGCCGCGGATCCCGGACAAGGTCGGATTGTCGATTGCCGGCACGGTGGGGGAGTCCGGCGCGACGATGAGCCACCTCCCCTGGTCGTTCGATCGGAACGACATACGCGCGATCACCGGCGCAACTCACATCTGCTTCGTCAACGAGTTCGAGGCTCTGGCACTGGCAACACCGACACTGGGGAACTACGAGCTCACCACGATCAATAAAGGTGCGATCAAGCGGACCGGTACGCGCGCAGTGATCAGCGCCGGCACTGGCCTGGGTGCGGCTGCGCTTGTCTGGACACGCGACCGGTGGGTGGCCCTGTCCGGCATCAGCCGGCTGGCTTCATTCCCGCATCCGCTCGGCAATGAATTCGATATCGCCAAGATCGTTGGTCCCGAAGGCTTCGTGCATGCAGGGGACATCCTGACCGGGCGCGGTCTCGTGGCTCTCTACGGTGCGCTGGTCGGCGAAGGCGGGCGGCCGGCGGTAAAGATGACGCCGGCCCAGGTCACCAAGGCCGGCCTCTCGGCGGACGACCCCGCTGCTGTTCGAGCTCTCGAGTTGATGGCCACCTGGCTCGGTCGATTCGCCGGCGATGTCGCGCTCCACTATGGCGCGACCGGCGGCGTCTATCTCGCCGGCGGCATGCCTGCCAACATTGCCCCCGCGCTGAACAGCCGGCATTTCCTCGACGCATTCGAAGGCGTCGGCGAACGCCATGACTATCTCGCCGATGCTCCGGTGCATGTCATCAAGGCCAGCGCCGATGCCGGCCTGCGCGGAGCAGCGGTCGCGCTCGCCAACAGCCTGCCGGTGCACACCACAAACATCCGGCGCCTGCGGGCCTGACATGCCTCATCTCACGGACGCGGTGCGTCAAACCCTCGCCTGGTACGAAGGCGAACGGCCCGGCGTGAAGGCGAACCTTTCCCGGATGCTGATGCACGGCCGGGCGGGCGGCTCGGGCAAACTCGTGATCCTGCCGGTCGACCAGGGGTTCGAGCACGGCCCCGCGCGGAGCTTTGCCGTGAACCCATCGGCCTATGATCCCTGCTACCATTTCGAGCTGGCAGTCGAGGCGGGCCTCAGTGCATTCGCCGCACCATACGGCCTGCTGGCAGCGGGCGCCGACCGGTTCGCCGGCGAAATCCCGCTGATCCTCAAGGCCAACAGCGCCAACAGCCTGGGCACCGTGAAGGATGAAGCGGTAACAGCGACGGTGCGTGATGCGCTCGAATTGGGCTGCTCTGCCGTCGGCTACACCATCTATCCGGGATCCGACCGTCAATACGAGATGTTCGAGGAGGTACGCGCTGGCGCCGCCGAGGCACGGGCCAACGGCCTGGCCGTTGTGGTGTGGGCCTATCCTCGCGGTGGGCAGTTGGATGCCGATGGCGAGACGGCGCTGGATGTCGTGGCCTATGGCGCCCATATGGCGGCGCTCCTGGGCGCTCACATCATCAAGGTGAAGCCGCCGACTGCCCACATCGCTCAACCGGAAGCTAAGGCCGCCTATGCCGGCGGTGATTTCAATCGGCTCAAAGCGCGCGTCGCGCATATCGTGCAGGCCGCGTTTTGTGGGCGTCGCATTGTGCTGTTCTCCGGCGGTCCGGTTCGGAACGACCGGGCGCTCCTTGACGAGATCGAGGAGATTCACCTCGGCGGAGCTCACGGGTCCATCGTCGGGCGCAATGCCTTCCAGCGGCCATATCGCGACGCGCTGACGCTGCTCCAGAACATCATCGACATCCATCTTGATGGGGGCGCCTGATGCTTCCCATCCTGACGGTCACGCTCAATCCCGCGCTCGATCTGACCACCACGGTCGCCAGCGTCAAACCACTGAGAAAGCTGCGCTGTACGGCTCCACGTCTCGATCCCGGCGGTGGTGGCATCAATGTCTCGCGCGCCATCAAGGAGCTTGGCGGCGAAAGCCAGGCTTTCGTCGCGATCGGGGGGCACACCGGCGACCAACTCCGCGAGTTGTTGCGAGGCGCCGGGTTGTCCGTCGAGTATTGGCGCTTGCTCAATGAGACCCGCACCTCGTTCACGGTGATGGACGACGAGGACCACGTTCCCTATCGATTTGTGATGCCGGGCCCGACGATATCCCCCCTCGAAGCGACCTGTATCCTCGACAAGCTCACGCACCGCATCCGGCAGCGGGCCGGCTATGTGGTGGCCAGCGGCAGCCTGCCTCCTGGAGTACCGCAGGACTTCTACGCGCAACTGGCGCGCCGCACCCGTGACCTGGGCGGACGCTTCGTGATGGATACCCACGGTGCCGCTCTTCGCGCCGCAACGAAGGAGCGCCCCTATCTGGTGCGGCTCAACCACCTCGAGGCACAGGAACTGGTGGGCGGCGACTCCGACGCAGCCGCGCGTCGCCTTGCCACGCAGCTCATCGAGCAGCAGCGGGCCGAAGTTGCAATCGTCACCGTCGGCGATCGCGGTGCGATTGTTGCAACCAGCGAGCGGCAATTCGAAATCGCGCCACCGCGGGTCAACGTCAGAAGTGGCGTGGGCGCGGGTGACAGCTTCGTCGGCGCGCTCGTGCTTGGACTGGCGAAAGGCTGGCGGCTCGAGGATGCAGCCCGATACGGCGTTGCTGCTGCGGCGGCTGCCGTGACCACCGAGGCAACCGAACTCTGCAAACGGGAGACTGTCGAAACCTTCTTCGCCCAGATCGGGGGCAACTCAGCCCTGTTTGAGCCCCGTCAAGACGCAGTCCGCCGTCCTGCCCATATTGGCAGTTGTTAGCTGCCAGATGGAGATCCCCCATGATTGTTGCCGATGTCATGAGCCGAACCGTCGTCACGGTGATGCCGGGGCACAGCATACCGCATGCCGCCCAGATCATGCTCGATCACAAGGTGAGCGGAGTGCCCGTCGTCGATGGGGACGACAGGCTGGTTGGCATCCTCACGGAGGGTGACTTGCTGCGCCGCGTGGAATACGGCGTCACAGGGCCACAGCCCCATTGGATCCAGTCCTCGGCGTCCGAGGGCGCAGCACGCGATTTCGTCAAGAGTCGCAGCCGGCGTGTCGTCGATGTCATGACCACTCCAGTCGTCACAGTCACCGAAACCACGCCCCTGGCGGATGTGGCTGTGCTGTTCGGGACACGCGGGATCAAGCGCGCGCCGGTCCTGCGCGACGGCCGCCTCGTTGGCGTGGTAAGCCGCGCCGACCTGCTCCGGATCATCGCTGCAGCCAGACCCGAAAAAATCGCCGCTGGTGACAGCGCGCTCGAGATCAGTGCCACCACTCGGCTGCGTGACGCCAACACGCTCTTCGAGACTTGCCCCTCAGTGACGGTCGTCAATGGCATCGTGCACCTATGGGGCAATGTACGCTCCGAAGCGGAGCGGGATGCGGCCCGCGTCGCCATCGAAAGCATCCAGGGCGTAAGGGGCATCGAGGACCATCTCGCAATTGTCCGCGCGTCATGAGCGCCGGCTTGCCTCGAGTGGCATCCCACGCGGTTGGCGCCTTGCCGGTTAGAGCGCGCTGGTGGTGACGTCCCCTGACCGGACGGGCACCTTCGCCTCCCCCAACCGCACCCCGTCGTCGGTGCTCCAGCGTGTCACGACCAGCCCCGTGATCACACCGAAGCCATAGGTGACGAGGGCGAGACTGATCAGCCAGCCGAGGAACGGGATTATCGTCAGCACCCCGGCGACCACCAGGGAAATCGCAAGCGCCGCAATCTTTCGCCCGGCGCTCACCAGCGGCACGATCCGATGCCCGATTGCATGGCCGATAAGGTAGACGCCGGCCAGGTAGGCCAGGCTGCAGACGACGAAGGCAACGATCAGGACGACCGGTACCACCAGAAGTCCAACGACCGTGATGGCGGCCAGTGGTACAAGACCAATGACCGACGCAAACGCCAGAAGGCCGAGCCCGAAGCGGCGGAACGGGCGCACCGATGCCAGCGTCTCGAGGCTCCGCACGAGTGGCTGGCTGAGTGCGATGAACGCGGCGCCCACGACCAGAAGCAACACCCACCAGGCAGCCGCGGCCCAGAGGGCACCCCAGAAACTCCTGGCAACCATCTCTGTCGTCTGTCCGACCTGCGACGGATATTGTGGCAATGTGAGTTCGGCAAACGTCACGCGCTCTGCCGGCGCCACCGTTGCCGGCACCGCGATTGCCTTTGGCGCGTGGATGAAGACGTTGCCGCCCACAGTGGCATTGGTCCCGAAAACCAGGGTTTCGCCGTAAAAGCTGAGGTCGCCTTTGACGGGTCCGTTGATCGTGGCTGTGCTGGCGGTGACCAGCAACGCACCGTCGACGCCGTTGTCGAGCGTAAAATTGGCCGCTCCGGCCCGGACATTGCCCGCGATCGGTTGCGTCGTGTGCAACGAGATCTGGTTGGCTATGGCGGTGACATCACCCTTCACCGTACCGCCCACCGAGACAGTGAAGCCGGCTGCGTAGAGATCGCCACCGATGTCGGAGGTGGACTGGACGTCGAAGCCAGCGAGGTGAGCATCGCCGGGAACCGGCGCCGGCAGGGAAACCGTGTTGCCGACCGCAAATGCATCGCGCAGCACCGGCGCTGCGATCGAGGTCGCCTGCCCGGCGGCGTACGTGTCGCCACCGAAGGTGAAGGTCTGTTGGTCGGCAAAGGCAGATGCGGGGTTTAGAGCGAGCAGGCCGGCAAGGAAAAGCAGAAGCGTGGACTTCATTTGAGCCTCGGTACTGAACAGCGCAGCCTCCATATGCACCGCTGAATGGCAACGTCGATTGATCCTGCTCAACCGAGTGCGATTTGGGTTCTTGACCAATCTCTCGCCGGAAACGGAACAGGCGGTTCGCGGGAACTCTCGAACACAGCCGCTCCCGGTTACCGGCTCGTTTCGGACAGGATCACGTCGCGAACCGTGAGCCAGGCCTTGCACCGAGTATCGATGACTTCGAAGTGACCGCAGTCCGGAAGCAGCATCTCCAGCGCTTGGTCACCTGCCGCCAGCGCGGCGCGACACCAGGCTGCGCTCACGTAGGGGGGCCAGTTGTCATCGTAGACTCCGGTAATGGAGACGGTCCGCGTGCCCGTGGGCAGAAGTTCGCGTGGCGATACGTCGATGAACGGGTCCGGCCGCTGCGTGGAAGGTAGGCCGGTGACCTGGTCCCCTGTCGCCATCCCAGCGCATGTGAGGCCTAGGTGGCCTGTCTGGCGCCGGAGATCCCCGGGCCCCGCAATCGCAACCACCGACCGGACGCGCAGTGCATCCGCAACGAAGAGGGGGCTATTGGTGGGTATTTTCGCGCGCGACCCCACCCACAAGGCCAGGTGTGCCCCCGCCGAATGACCGACAACGACGATCCGTTTCGGATCGATGTCGAACGCATCGGCATTGGCCCCGAGCGCCTCCATCGCCCGCGACAGGTCGAGATACATGCCGGGGTAGCCCCCCTGAGGCTCACCGATGCGACGGTACTCGACGTTGAAGACGGCGACTCCCGCGCGCGCAAGCTGGGCAGCGTTTGGGCTCAAGCACTCGGCCGATATCCTGTGGTTCCAGCAACCGCCATGGATAAGAACCACTGCCGGGAACGGTCCACGTCCCTGTGGCTTGTAGACATCGATCCATTGCGATTGGCCGTCATCGTAGGCGATCCTTTCGTCCGCGACGACCGCTTGAACCGACCGAAGGTATTCGGCCGCCGACAGGTAGCTGCGACCCGGTCGCTGATTGGCCTCGGATACCGCACTCATCGGAAGCCCTCCGTACGACGCGCAACGCGTCAGTCCCTGACAACGCCCTCGATGATCGTCATTCCGGCGGGCGTGCTCACTTGCTTGATGGCCTTGAATCCGTTGGTCTCGAGCAGGCGCACATATTCGGCGTTCGTCCGCTGGCGGGCTGCAAAGACCGCAAGCATCACAATGTCCAGGAGCTTCGGCCAATCCGGCCCCGGAGTCTCGGGCATCTCAATCTCGATGACGAGCAGCTTGCCCGACGCTGGCATCGCCCGTCTCACTGCAGTGAGGATTTGCGCGCAGTGTGCGTCATCCCAATCATGCAGGACCTCCATCAGCATTGTCGCGTCGGCCGAGGGCAGCGGCGAACTGAAGAAGTCCCCCGCGGCAAATTGCAGGCGCGCCGTCGGCCCACCGCTCCTTGCCTCCTCTATGACTGCCGGCAGGTCGAACAGCGTTCCTGTCACCTGTGGGTTGGAAGCCAGGATGGCGCGGAGCATATGACCAACCCCGCCGCCGATGTCAGCGATATGGGGGTAGTGCGAGAAGTCATGCGCGGCCAGCACGTCGGCGATTTGCACACTCGACTTCGCGACCATGGCTTCCCCAAAGATGCGCCCCTCGGCAGGATTGGCCGCGAAATAGCCCCATAGGCCACCGTCAGGAACGATGCGCGTCGCCACCGCCTCTCCTGTCTTGACAGCGTGCTGCAGGTCGCCCGCAGACTGCCATTGAATGGGCTGCCCAAACATTCGCACGAACGAGCGGAGGGTCTGGGGATGGTCGCTACGCAGAAGCTCCGATGCCGGTGTGTGCGAGACAACCGGACCATCGAGGCGGAAAACCTTGCGCGAGGCGAGAAGACGCAGGACCCGGAAGAGAGCATCGGCATCTGCTTCCACCTTGCTGGCGATCGCGCCAACCGGGCTTCCGCCGTCCTCGATGGCGTCAGCGATGCCGAGTTCCGCGGCCACATGGAGCGAGCGGACGAGGTAGTGTGATGCTGCGAGCTGGCGCACTAAGTCGAATGCCTGCGGATCCATGGCCCCCTCCTTGTTCGGCGGAAGCTTAACTCTCCACGTGGGGACCCATGTCACCCGTTCGGGCGACGAGACTCACCGAGGTGGGGTGAGGGACAGCAGGGCCGCGACCAAGGCAGGCTGGTTCGACACTCCGGTCTTTTCGAAGACGCGGCGCAGATGTGTTCGCGCCGTATTGAGGCTGATGCCAAAGTCTGCGGCAACCTCGACCAGGGACTTGCCATCGCTCACCGCCAGCGCGACTCGAGACTGAACCGGCGAGAGCCCGAACACCTGCGCCGCATGCTCAACCCGATCCGCGAGGGGGCGAATATCATCGAGGATCACGAGGGCAGTACCAACATCGTCTGCAAGGACCCACGACACGCGCATTGCCCCCGGAGCGTCATCGACCACCAGCGGCACGGCGCCGCGCCGCGGCATCAGCGGGCCGCTGATACCGGCGGCCCAACCGATCGCCGATTGCAGGCGTCTGTCGAGTCGAAAATCGCGCAGCCGCAGCTTGCCGTTGCGCACGACGTAGTCTGGGTCATCCCCTAGACGAACCGCGGCCTTGGTGCTGGTCCAGATGACCTTTCCGTCGCCCACTACGCGAACCGCCACTTCGTCGCCCAGATGGGGATCGAGCAACACCGTCGCGACGATCAACCATTTTCCCTCGATCCGCTCGAGGATCGTGAGCACGTGAATCGTTCCGTTCGGGCCATGGCCAAAAACCTCGGGCAGGTAGGGCATCAACCGGTCGAGACGCACCCAGGCCATCGTCTCCGAGACATGAACGACAACGTTGGCAATTTCGGCATTTGCCAGCTCTGGCAGCGGGCGCTTGAGATTGCGCATGTGCGCGATGGACGCGGCAAGGATCGCGTTCGACCCCTGCCGGACGAACATGCCCCCACCCTGCCAATAGCCCCATCGCAAAACGTCCGGGCTATTCGCACGGCAGCTCAGGAACGTGGCTTCGTCCTGGGTCCAGAAGGCGGCGCTCTCGCGCTGGACCACGTCCAGCACCTCGGATTGCGAATCACTGAGTGAGTTCACCGTCCCCTCCCGCCAGCCTGCCAAATGAAAATTGGAGCATGCCAGCAGGCGTCGTGAGCGCCTAGGGTCGAAAGAAGCAGCCAGCCGAGGCCGCGGCTGTTTTCAGCGCCTTACCTTGGAGATCCTCGCGGGGCCGATCGCGTGGCTGACAAGAATGGCCAGGCGCGAGCCCGGCGACGTCGCGGCGGCGGCGAGGATGTCGTCCTCTGTGATCCGGGCAAGCATCTCGCTCGGATCGGCGCGCCCGTAATCATGGAGAATGCCGATGGTCGGCGAAGGCACAGGTATCGGGGTACGACGAGTGCCGTTCGGTCCTCGGCCCGATCTGCAAGACGCCGCGCCAGCTTCTGCGATCGTCAACATCTATCTGTTGGCTTCACGGCGGGCATTCGGCGTAGGGTATCCGAGCAAATGATGGCGCCCGAGCACCATGTTCAGTCCGCTGATCGCAACGAAACTTCGCGCCCCCAGGCCACGCGCCGATCTTGTGCCTCGCGAACGGCTCCTCGAGTTCCTGCGGCGGGGCGCCCACTCTCGTCTCACCCTGATATCAGCCCCCGCAGGATTCGGTAAAACCACCCTGCTGAGCCAATGGCTGGCGGCGGGTGCGCCACCGCGGGCGTCGGCATGGGTATCCCTCGACCATATCGACAACGAAGCGGCTGCATTCTGGGGACATTTGATCGCGGCCATTGCTGACGCGGCTGTGACGGGTGGCGAAGCAATTCGGCCGCTGCTTTCAGTCGACCTGCGTCCGGACAGAACCCTGACTGTCGCACTCCTCAACGCGCTCGCCGGTCTTGCATGCGACTTGGAGCTGATCCTCGATGATTTCCACCTCATCGAGGACAGGGCCATCCTGGAGGAATTCGCCTTCTTCCTCGATCACCTCTCCGACAATATTCATGTGGTCATCAGCACACGCGCCGATCCTCCACTGCCGCTCCCCCGCCTACGTGCCCGCGGCGAGCTGATGGAAATAAGGACGGCCGATCTGCGCTTCGGACCGGCGGAGACGGCGGATTACTTTGCCGGCACTATGGGCCTTGCGCTCAGTCCCCGCGACGCCGAGAAGCTGGAGCAGCGTACGGAGGGGTGGATCGCCGCCCTTCAGCTTGCTGCCCTCTCTGTTCGCGGCCGCAGCGATGTTTCGGCATTCGTCGACAGCTTCGCCGGCAGCGACCGCTACGTCTTCGACTATCTCGTCGAAGAGGTGCTGCGTAACCTGCCCCCTCAGATCCAGCAGTTCCTCTACGGCACCAGCATGCTGGACCGGTTCTGTGCCGATCTCTGCGATACAATCCTGGACGCCCAGCACAGTGACGCGATGATCGAGGCGCTGGATCAGCAAAATCTCTTCGTGGTCCCGCTGGATGAGCGACGGCAGTGGTACAGATATCATCATCTGTTCGCGGATGTGGTCGCGGCACATATGCCCGCGGCCGAACGGGAGCGCCGTCCCACGCGCCACTGCGCGGCAAGCATATGGTTCGAAAGACACGGCGATGGCGATCAAGCCATCCGGCATGCTCTCGCAGCCCCTGACTTCGAGCTCGCGGCGCGGCTGATCGAGAAGTCCATTCCGGAAATGCGCCGGCGGCGACGCGACGCCGCTCTCCGCAGCTCGATCGAGGCACTGCCCGACGCGCTGGTTCGAGCCCGGCCAGCGCTGAGCATTGGCCTCGTCGGGCCGCTGCTGCAGGCGGGATTGAAAGAGGGAGTCGCGGCACGGCTGGATGAGGCTGAGGCTCTTTTGCCCAACACGGGGGACGCGGCCTATCGCGAATTCATCGGGGCCATCGAACTTTACCGCTCCGCCCTTGCTCAGATGCAGGGCGACTTACTTGCCGCGGTAGAGCATGCCGAGCGCGTCTTCGCGCTTGCGCCGGCGGACGCCTATCTGGAACGAGCCGGCGCGGCCGGGTTCCTTGCCATCGTCGCCTGGTCGCGCGGCGACTTGCCGGGCGCCGAACGCCAATGGGCGGAGTGCACCGACGGCCTTATCCATATCGGCTATACCGCCGACGCGATCGGCACTCTCTATGCTCGGGGACAGATTGCCATTGCGCGAGGCAGGCTCAATGAGAGCGAGCGGATGTTCGAGCGAGGCCTTGAGCTCGTCGCCTCCCGGCACGGCTATCCACTACCCGGGTCGGCTGATTTGCACCTTGGGTTGGCCGATCTCTCTCTCGAGCGAGGTGACCTTGCTGCTGTCCGCGATCATCTGGCCGCCAGCGAGTCATCGGAACTCGCTGGGATGCCGCAATATCCCTCGCGACGTCTCATCGTGGAGGCTCGTCTCGCCGAGGCAGAGGGCGACCCGGCGGGTGCGCTTGCCCTTCTCGATAGAGCCGCGAAAGTTCATATTGGCGACTTCTTCCCGATCCTTGCCCCGATCCCTGCCATGAAGGCACGCCTCAACATTCGGGCGGGCAATTGGTTGGCGGTCGAGCGCTGGCAGCGCGACCGCGAAGTCGATGCCAATAGCGCGCCAGGTTACGATCGCGAGTACGAATTCATAACTCTCGTCCGGTTGTTGCTCGCGAAGAAGGACGTGGCGGCGGCCGTGGCCATCCTCGATCGGCTCGCGCCATTTGCCGAGGCCGGCGGTCACCAGACCGTTGTTATCGAGCTCGGCGTGCTGCGGGCCCTCGCGCTCGCGGCGCGCGGCGAGGGTTCGTCGGCAAAATCGGAACTCCGGCGGGCGCTCGACCTCGCGGAACCGCAGGGCCAGGCGCGCCTGTTCCTCGCAGAGGGGGAGGCTCTCGCGCAGTTGCTGCGCGGTGCTGCAACCGGCCGGGTGGCGTCGGACTATGCTCGTAGCCTCTTCGCGGCCCTCGGAGCACCGCGCCCCTCGCGCCCGGTCGAACATCCCGATCTGCTGGAGCCGCTCAGCGATCGCGAACTCGACGTCTTGAAGCTCCTGCGCGGCGAGCTGAGTGGGCCCGAAATCGCCAGCGAGCTGCGTGTCTCGCTCAATACCCTCCGCACCCACACCAAGAATATCTACGAAAAGCTCGCCGTAAATGGCCGCCGGGCCGCCGTGCGCCGTGCCGAGGAACTGAACCTGCTGCGGCGGGACAAGTCGGCCTAAACGGGGCCTCGTAAGAAAAAGGCCGGCTCACCCCGCAAAATCACCACATGATGTGAGGCGCGCTCACCACGCCGGCCCTCATGGTCATCCTCGCGAACACGATCTTCGCGTCGAAAAACGGACCCTGAGACCACGCCATGGCCACGCCAGCCTCCCCTGCCTCAGAAGCCACATACGAGATTCGCCTGCGCGGCCATCTCGACGCGCACTGGGCCGAGCGGCTGGGGGTACCCAGCCTGAGCCACCATGCCGACGGCACCACGGTCCTCGCCGGCATCGCAGCGGACCAGGCGATCCTGCATGGCGTGCTGCTCCGAATCCGTGATCTCGGCCTGCCACTGGTCTCGGTCCTTCAAACGGGACCGGATCGCCCATCCCCGCAACCCTGACCTCGACCTTCAAAGGAGTTTCCGATGACCACCGCTGCCAAGACCACCACTGCCCCATCTGCCCAGACACTGCTGCGCCTCAGCGGCCTTGCCGGCATCGGCGCCGGCCTGATCTTTGCCGGCATCCAGCCCTTCCATCCGGCCGACGTCGTCGCCTCGGTGACGACCGGCCCCTGGGCGGTGATCCTCTCACTGAAGTTCTCGATGTGCCTCCTCATGCTCGTGGGAATTACCGGCATCTATCTTCGCCAGGTCGGCAAGGCCGGATGGGTCGGATTCGCAGGGTTCGCTCTGCTGATCGGCTCCTGGTTCCTGCAGACCGGCTTCGTCTTCTCGGAACTGTTCATCCTGCCGAAGCTCGCGCCTGTCAGCGCCGATTTCGTCGACAGCTTCCTGACGCTGGCGCGGGGGGGCGCGGCGACCGTGGACATCGGGCCCGCGGCTCCGCTCTACGGCGTCGTCGGACTCTGCTACCTGCTCGGCGGCCTGCTGTTCGGCATCGCCACGTACCGGGCCGACATCCTCTCCCGGTGGGCGGGGCTGCTGTGGACGGTGACCGCGCTGATCACCCCGGCTGCTGCACTGCTGCCGCACGCGGTTCAGCGCTATGCCGCGGTGCCGATGGGCCTGACGCTGATCTGGCTCGGCGTTGTCCTCTGGACCGAACGGCGGGGGATCGCCGCGACCGTCGCTCAATCGGTGACGCAACTGCGCGATGTGCCCGCGAGCAACTGATCAACGAGGGGCGGGCGACGCAGGGCCGCCCGCCTTTCAGGACAGAAATGGGAGCTCACGATGAATATACTTGTACCCCAAGCGGATAGGCCGCTCCCATCTGGCGGCGCAGCCGGACGGACGGAGCGTCGCACATTTGGTTGGATGATTGCGGCCCTGATCGTCTTTGGCCTGATCCCGGTCGCGCTTGGGATTGTCCACCTGGCAACGGTTGCGGCCGGGATGGATACGTCGGCCACTGCCCTCTACTTTCTCAGAATGCCGGCTCCGGTCGCTCTGCATGTCGTCGGCGCCGCGGCCTACGTGCTCCTCGCGCCACTTCAGTTCTGGCCAGGATTCCGCCGTCGCGCGCCACGGTGGCATCGCGCCTCTGGACGCGCGCTCGTTGTTGCCGGCCTTTTCGTCGCAATCTCGGCCCTGTGGATGACAACTGGCCTGCCGCAGCAGGCCAGCGCAGGCAGCTTGCTCTACGCGGCTCGGCTCCTCTTCGGCACCGCGATGATTGCCTCGATTGCTTTGGGTTTCCACGCGATCCGGCGCCAGGACGTGCCCGCACACCGGCGCTGGATGACACGCGGCTACGCCATCGGACTCGGCGCGGCCACTCAAATCCCCGTTCTCATGATCGCTGAGATGCTTGCCGGCCCGCCCGAGGATATTGCCCGCGCAATACTCATGGCCGGGTCGTGGATGCTCAATCTCGTCGTTGCCGAATGGACGCTACGCCGATCCGGATGACTCTGTCGCGGCCCGCGGCGCACCCCGACTGATCTGGTAGTGCCGCCCCTTCGTTCACTTTCCTCAACTCGTTCTCGCGACGCGGTGGCATCACGATCGTGCCTCTCATTATCGACTACATGGAATCGGCGGCGGCCGGGCCTCTTTGCGGCTGCGCCTCGCGGCCTACGCGACTATCGCGTCTGGCCCCGCTCCGCACACAATCGCACAGACAACTTCTCCGGACCGCGGTGCGACGCGCCCCTCGCGCAGGGCAGCCAGGGCGGCGGCACCGCTGAGGTCGGCGGCTAGGCCCATTTCGAACCAGAGCCATTTGGCGGCCATCCGCATCTCTTCGTCAGTGACCAGAACGATTTCGTCGACGCGGTCGCGGACGGCTTCGAAGATGCGCTCGTCGGACCTGGCGCACGCCATGGTGGCGACCGACGTGGTGACCTCATCGAGCGCGATGTTTCGGCCCGCCTCGAGCGAGCGCAACAGTACCGGTGAGCCCGCTGCTTCGATGCCGACGACGCGCACACCCGGCTTCAGCGCCTTGAGGGCCGTGGCG
Source organism: Pseudomonadota bacterium (assembly GCA_023390785.1). GTDB lineage: Bacteria > Pseudomonadota > Alphaproteobacteria > Rhizobiales > Devosiaceae > Devosia_A. The sequence continues at coordinate 8,665 of JAEWCE010000118.1, read as the reverse complement.
ACGCCTGAGATGAGGCCACCACCGCCCATGGCGACGAGGACGGTGGCCACGTCAGGGAGGTCGTCGAGAATTTCGAGTCCGACGGTCCCCTGCCCGGCAACGACGTCCGGATCCGCGAAAGGATGGAAATACGCCGCGCCGCTCTGTCGCTGAAATTCGAGCGCGGCAACGTTGGACTCATGCCAGGCGGAGCCGACAATACGAACATCGGCCCCCCATGCTTTGAGCTTTTGGATCTTGGCCGGCGACGCGTTGGTGGGAAGAAAGATGGTCGTCGGAACCTTGGCCATGAAGCCGGCGCGGGCGGTGGCGATGCCGTGGTTGCCGCCCGACGCGGTGACGATGCCCCGCGCAATATCTCCGGGCGACAGCGCCAGCAACCGGTTCGTGGCACCACGCGCCTTGAACGATCCGGTAACCTGCAGAAGCTCGAGCTTGAGCGCGAGCCGGTAATCGTTGCTCAATCCGGACTGAAAGTTTGTCGCGGCCATCACCGGGGTGCGGCGAATGTAGCTCGCGATGCGGCCGGCGGCAGTCCGGATGTCCTCGAGCTCAACGATCACGCGATGTCTCCGTCATAGGGAGCAGCCACCGTCACGCAGCAATTGCCGACGACGACCCTGCCCGGCTGGCGCCGACCATAGACCATCCCGTCGGCCCCATAAAAGATCGTCTCGGGTTCGCGCGATGGATCGCCGAGCTTGTGGATGCGGCCGGCCGGCTGCCCGGCTGTGACCATGGTGCCAAGGGCATGAAAAGGTTCGAATACGCCGTCAGTGGTCGCGAGCACATAGCCATCGTGCCCGGGAATGCGCAGGATGGCGGTCGCCCTTGCCTGTGGCGCTTCGCCGGTCGCTTCGAGGATGCCGAGATGCGCCAGCACGTTGCGCACGCCTTTGCGGCAAATAGCGAGCGCCTCCAGCGACACGGTACCGGCACCGGCCATCTCGGTCCCCACTGTGATGAGGCCATTCCGGACGGCGGTCGCCGTCGATGTGCGCGGCTCACCCAGGTTGTCGATGACCACCGTCAGCGGCGCGTCGAAGGCAAGCACCGCGGCGATGTTCCTGCGGCGCAGCGTCGGATCCGCGCACGGCTCGATAATGGCGCTGGGCAGGATGTTGAGGGAGGAGCCGCCGGAGTGCAGATCGACATAGGCATCTCCTAGCGGCATGATGACATTGCTGACATAGGCCGAGATCTGCTGCGTGATGGTACCTGCCGCGTCGCCCGGGAAGGTGCGATTGAGGTTCAGGCCGTCGACCGGCGACGTTCGGCGCCCGGCCAGAACGGCTGGCGTGTTGATTGCCGGCAGGAAGATGAGCCGGCCGTTGATGCTGGCCGGGTCGAGATCGCGAATCATCTCGCCGAGCGTGATCGGTCCCTCGTATTCGTCGCCGTGATTGCCGGCCTGCAGGATTGCCGTGGGGCCGGTGCCGTTCCTGATGACCGCCAGCGGGATGCGCGTGGCACCCCATGCGTCCTCATGCGGCGAGTGCGGGATATCGACGAAGCCGATCTGCTTGCCGTTGCGGTCAAAATCGATAGTCGTGCGCGCGGTCGACATGCGAGCCAATCTCGGAACAATGTTGATGAGGCGCGGAGAGCCGAGGCCGGCTCCCCGCGTGGGTGTGATCAGATGGTCGGCAGCGCGGGCAGCTTCGTGCCAATCCACTTTTCCGACAACTTCGAGAGCGAGCCATCGAGCATGCCGAGGTGAATGTAGGTATTCAGCCAGTGCAGCAGCTCCGGCGCGCCCTGCTGCACGCCGATATAGCAGGGCGAAAATTGCAGGATGAACTTCGGCTTGAGCTGCACGTTCGGATTTTTGTCCATCATGTCCTTGGCCACCACATCAGCCGTGGCAAGCAACTGCGCCTGCCCCGAGGTGAAGGCCGCTGCCGCCGTAGCATCATCGTCGAAGCGCTGGATATTGGCATTGGGCGCTGCGGCGGTGAGCAGCAGGTCCTGCGTGGTTCCGCGGGCGACCGCGATGGTCTGGTTGGTCAGTTCCTCAGGCTTGGTCACGCCAATGCTGTCGGGCCCGAACACACCGACCGAGAGCGCGGCATAGGGCGAGGTAAAGTCGATCTGCAGCGCCCGTTCGGGCGTTGCTCCCATGGCGGCGATGACGATGTCGAGCTTGTCGGTCACGAGATACGGGATGCGGTTGGCTCCGGTGATCTGCTGCAGCTCGACTTGTACGCCCAGCGCCTTGGCGATGTTGTTGGCCATGTCGACATCGAGACCAACCGGCTGGTTGCTGGCATCGTTCGAGCCGAAGGGTGGCACGTCCACCGGCACGCCGATGCGGACTTTACCCGAGGCGATGATCTGCTGCAGGTCGGCAGCAACCGCGGGTACGACGGAGACAGCGCCGGCCAGGAGCACGGCTGCAACGATCCTGGAGAGATGCTTCAACATGATAGTCCCCCTGTGGGTCTTGAGTGATCGATCTCGGCTAGTGCAACACCGCACTCAGGAAGTTCCTGAGTTCCGCGGTACGGGGCTCGAGCAGGGTCTCGCGCGCCGGGCCGTCCTCGTGGATGCGGCCCTGGTGCATGAAAATCACCCGATCGGCGACGTTCTTGGCAAAGTTCATTTCGTGCGTGACGAGCATCATGGTCATGCCTTCGGCGGCAACGCCCTCCAGCACCCGCAGGACCTCGCCCACGAGTTCGGGATCGAGGGCCGAGGTAATCTCGTCGAACAGCATCAGCGTAGGTTGCATGGCAAGCGAACGCGCGATGGCAACACGCTGCTGCTGACCACCCGACAGCTCGTCCGGGTAGGCATGGAGTTTGTCCGCCAGCCCAACCTTCTCGACCATCTTGCGGGCGATGTCGCGAGCGGCCTCATCCGGCAGCTTTTTGACCTTCCGCAGTGCCAGCGTGACGTTGCGCTCCACGGAGAGATGCGGAAAGAGATTGTAGCTTTGAAACACCATTCCGGCCCGCTGCCGCAGCAGGTTGAGGTCGGCGTTCGGCGCCGTCACCTGGATCCCGTCGACCATGATGGTGCCCGACTGGACTTTCTCCAGGCCATTGACACAGCGCAGCATCGTCGACTTGCCCGAGCCGGAGCGGCCGATGACGGCGATGATTTCGCCTTTCTCGAGCGACAGTGAAACACCCTTCAGCACTTCCACCATGCCGAAGCGCTTGTGCACGTCGCGGAGCTCAACGAGCGGCATGCGGTCTCCTCTCGAGGCGCGCGCTTAGCCGTGCGAGGCTGAAGCAGATTACGAAGTAGATGAGCGCGGCCGTGCCGTAGACCGGCAACGGCGCGAACGTGGCGGCGGTGATGATCTGGCTGGCGCGCGTCAGCTCGACAAAGCCGATGAGCGCGGTCAGTGACGTATCCTTCACCAGTTGCATGAGAAAGCCGACCGTCGGGGCAACCGAGATGCGCACGGCCTGGGGCAGCACGACGTAGGCCAACTGCTGCCGATAGGGCATGCCCAGCGCCGATGCGGCCTCCCACTGGCGCTTCGACACCGATTGCAGGCTGCCGCGCCATATCTCACCCAGAAACGCGGCAGAATAGAGCGATAGAGCCAGGGCGGCAGCAACCCACGGATCGACTTGGATCCTGAACAGCGGCAGACCGAAGAAGAACAGGAAAAGTTGGCCGAGCAGCGGCGTTCCCTGGATCAGGTTGACGTAGGCGCTGGCCAGCCAGTTGAGTGGACGGAAGGGCACGGTGCGGAATACCGCGACGACCAGACCCAGAAGTCCGCCACCGACGATAGCCACCAGCGCCAGTGCAATGGTCCATCGCGCGGCTTCGATCAGGTAGACGACGTCGGCACTGCTGAATGCGCGGGTCATGGATGCGGCCTCCGTACGAAGACCACCCAGTAGAAGGCAGAAAACATCGCACGAATGACGAGGGTCATCGCCAAGTACGCCAAGGTGATCAGCGCATAGGTCTCGAATGACCGATAAGTGCGCGAGTCGATGAAGGCGGCCTGGTGGAAAAGCTCGGTCGCTCCAATCGACGACACGACGCTCGTGGCGAGCAGCAGAAGCACGAATTGGCTGGTCAGCGCGGGATAGATGGCCTTGATCGCCTGGTACAGCACCACGCTCCGGAACGTCTGCCCGGCTGTCAGGCCAAGCGCCCGCCCTGCTTCGATCTGGCTCGGGCGGATCGACTCGAAGCCAGCGCGGAGGATTTCACCGCAGTAGGCGCCGACGTTCATCGACAGGCCGATAATGGCGGCGAGGTTGGCATCGAGCCGGATACCCAGGCTCGGCAAGCCGAAAAACACGATAAAGAGCTGAACGAGCAGCGGCGTGTTGCGGATTGCCTCGACATAGACCCGCACCGGAACGCGAATGGACGCGCGCTGGCTGGTGGTGCCGAGTGCCACCAGCAATCCGATGGCAAGGCCGATCAACATGGTGATCAGCGACAGCTGAAGCGTCAGAAACACACCCCGGATGATCTCCCCGGTGTATGGCGCCAGCGCGCTAAATCTGAAATTGTAGCTCATCAGTGGAGTACACCCTCTTACTCCGACCTCCGAAACGCGCTAGCTGTCGCGTCGTCAGACTTGAGGGTAGCCTATGCGCTTCACATACGGAGTCAAGCGTCATGGATGAAACGATAGCGGAGCGGACGAGCTACAGTGCTCCAGCGCTCGAGAAGGGGCTCGACATCCTCGAGCTTCTCGCACGAACTGGCCGGCCGCTGGGCACGCGGCAGATCGCCGAAGAGCTGGGGCGCTCGAAGAACGAAATCTTCCGCATGGTGCATGTGCTCCTCGAACGCGGCTATCTGCAGCGCGAGGCCAACACCGACGAGCTGACGCTTTCCAACAAGCTGTTCGGCCTCGGCATGCAGACGGCGCGGGCGCGCGACCTTGTCAGCGTCGCTGCGCCCATCGTCGAGCGTTTCGCCGCCGAGGTTCACCAGGCTGCCCACCTGGTGGTCGCGCATCGCGGCGAGACCGTCATCATCGCGGCGACGTCGGGCGGGGCCGACATGAACTTTGCCCTCAAGCTCGGCTATCGGCGGCCGCTCGCCGATGCGCATTCCGGTCTGGTGTTGATGGCGTTTCAGCCTGAGGCCGTACGCCGGCAAATGATCGCCGAATGCTTCGCACTGATGCGCGAGCGGCCCGACCCAACAGCTCTCGCCGCTGACCTTGAGAGGGTACGCCGCGAGGGATCGATCATCCATGAAAGCCGAGACATCGTCGGGGTGACCGACGTGGTGTGCCCGATCGTGCTGGGCGACGGTCGTGCGATCGCATGTGTCACGGTTGCCGCCGTGACACGCCGCAGCAACCCCCCAAACTTCCAGGCGATGCTCGGCCGACTGAAGCTGGCCTGCAACGACATTGCGCGCGAACTCAGCGCATACGTGCCGCCGGGGGTGACCGGCTAGCCGACCACGACAAGATCCCGCGGATCGCGGGCGAGGAGCTCGGCTCCGCGCTCGGTAACCAGCACATTGTCGATAATGCGGACCCCGATACGTTCGGGACCAATGAAGACCGGCGGCTCGATCGTGACCACCATATTGGTCCGCAGCACATGCCGGCTATCCTCGAGTAGGTAGAGTGGCTCGGCCCAGCTGGGCGGAAAACCAGGACCGATACTGTATCCGGACAAGTGCACGCGATAGTCATCGAGGCCGGCGTCCGCGATCACCCGGCGGGCGACATTGTGAACATCGGCGGCCGAAACGCCGTCTCGAATGGCGGCGATCATCGCATCCGAGGCGTCGCGCACGATGTCATAGAGATCGAGCAACCGCGCCGATGGCGACCCCAGACTGAACTGCCGTCCAATGGTCGCGGTGTAGCGATGCGACGTTGCACCGAACTCCACGTTGCCGGTGTCGCCCGGCATCAGGCGCCGCGTGGTGGGTGCACCGTGACTGAAAGCGGAGCGTGGACCTGAGACGAGGTTGATCGGGCTTGCCGCAATGCCGCTGCCCGCAAGCAGAAGTGCGCCGGTGACATGGCCGGCGAGATCCAATTCGGCGCATCCTGCCGCAAGGTGCTGCCGGAAGACCGTCATGCCGTGGTCGGCAAACGCTGCGGCCTCCCGAATGTAGGCAATCTCGGCCTGCGACTTGACAAGCCGGAGGTCGCCGATCAGCGCGGACGCATCGCTCACGCGATCCGGCCCGAAAAGCTCGATTAGCCCGAGGTAGTGATACGGATGCAGGTAGTATCCCGGCACCTCCAACCCGATGCGCCGGCCGGGTAGCCCCAATTGCTGCACCAGCGCCGAAAGCGCGACGATCGGGTCCTCGGCGACGCCACCACCCCACCCCACGATGCGCGGGGCCATGGAATCCGCTTGCATCTCGTTGACTTCGCCGGCCCGGACGAAGGCCGCCGCAAGCCCCGGTTCCGCGCCGAACAGGACGCATTGGAACTCCTGGTAGCTCTTGGCCTCGCTTCCGGTCAGCCAGTGGATCGAGGCCGGATGAACGACAACCAGCCAGTCCAGTTCCGCACGTTGCATCGCTGCCGCCAACCGCCGATGTCGGTCCGCGAACTCGTCCAACGTGAAATCATGCTTGGACATCAGGCCCGCGAACGCCAAAGGCTTCGATTTCGATCAGCAGGTTCTCGAAGGCGAAACCTGCCACGCGTATGGCCGTCACAGCCGGTCCGTCGCCCGGATAGAATTCGGCCTGCACGCGCGCGATGTCGGCACGTGTACGCGCAATGTCGGCCCAGTCGCCCTCGGCGTAAAAGTAGATGTAAAGCTTCTGCACGTCGGCTTCGGCAAAATTGCCCTCGGCCAGGGTGTTCCGGATGAACTGGAACACGTTTCTGGCTTGGGTCTCCATGTCCCTGCCGACGGCCTGGGCCTTGTTGTCTGCCGAGATCTGCCCGCCGATGAAGATGAGCGGCCCCTTCGCCCAACCCTGCGTGAATTGCGTGTTGGGTATGCTCCAGTCCCAGTGATTGGCCGGTTGCAGCCGTTGCCGTTCCTTCCCCAGCACGCCGATCCCCTCGACCTGGATGAGCTCGTCCAGCTTCGGCATGCCTTCGATACGCAGACCGGCACCGGCAGCGGAAGGGACAGACATGTAGCGGCGGCGGACATTGGTCATCTTCTCCCAATACTGGGTGACTTCGCGGCCCTCGCCGAAAAAGCGGAAATAGGTGTTCTGCCTCATCAAGTCGTTGCGGTCGCCACCACCGGCCCTGAGCATGGTATCGAGATTGCGGAACGACTCGTCGGTCTGGATTTCGATGTCGCCGACGCCAAGCACCTTGCCGTTGCTGTCGAGCGAACGCTGGCCGCCGATGAACAGCATGTCATCGATCTTCCAGCCATGCACGAATGGCGTCGTCCTGCCCCAGCTCCAGTGCCCCGGCGGTGCGATGACCTCTCGCCGCCCTCCGATCACCACCCAGGCGTCGAGCATCAGCAGCGCACCCTCGGTATCAAGGCCACAACGCACCTCGGTGGTGGTCGGCCCGGGCGCGCTGAAATAGCCGGTCCGCACCGCATCGACGTCGGCCAGGAAGGCATCGATTGCCGGCTGCTCGGCCGGACAGTTGAAGTAGATGCTGGTCTTGACGACGTGCTCGAGCCCCGCGCCGACGCTTGCCAGCGTCACCTTCAGCTTGTCGAAGATGATGCGGGTCTGCGCCTTCACATCACTTGCCGCGATACGACCAGCGGCGTCGGCTGCAATGATGCCGCTGATAAAGACGAAATTGCCGCTGCGAACCACGCTCGGTGCCTGGGCCATGATACCCTCCGTTGATGACTGACTTGCATGTCAGTCAGCCCGAGTCAATCTGTAACCTGGGTTTGAAATGGGTTAGGCCTGCTGCATGGATCAACCCGCCAACAGCCGCACGGTGCTCAAGAAACTCGCGCTCGAGCTGCTCATTCGGAACGGCTACCGCGGCATGAGCTTTGGTGAGATCGCTGAACGGGGCGGCACGACGCGCGCCAACTTGCATTATCATTTCGGCAGCAAAGCCAGACTGATCGATGAGGTGCTGGCCGACTACGTCGATGAGACGTTGCGGCAGCTAAGGGCAATTTGGGAGCCCAGCGACACCCTGCTGTCGGTGAAGGTCGCTGCCATGCTCGACTACAGTCGTGCGCGGTACCGCAGCTTCAATCCCACCAGCCATACGGCAAACCCCTGGAGCCTGATCTCACGCCTGCGTCAGGACGAAGACATGCTGACGGCGGCAGGCCGGGCCAACCTGCGCCGCTTCACGGCCGAGATAAGCCGTCTTTTCCTCAATGCCGCCAAGGACGCTGCGAGGTCGAGAGAAATTCGCGGCAGGGCCACCCCCCAGGCGATCGCAACGCTGCTGGTCGCCATCGCCGACAACGCTGCACCCATCACGATGGCCGGGGGACTCGCCAGCCTTGAGGCGGCCTACCAGGCTGTGCTGGTGTTGGCCACCACTGCCTAGCCAACAAAGAGCTACCGATCGAAAGGCAGGAAGAAGGGCCGTCTTTCGGGAGTCAATCGCGGCCCGACCTCAGTGGAAGTCGCTGCAGATCCCATACTCGACCACGAATCCTGGTTTCCCATTGTCAAACGGCGTCGAAGATTGACCCCCTATCGGCGCGCAATATTGACCCCCTAAGGTCTCGGGCGGGCGGTGATGCTCAGGCGCGGTTCTTGAAGCGCCAGCTCTCGTTGCCGGTTTCGACGATGT
>JAEWCE010000112.1 GCA_023390785.1 Pseudomonadota bacterium | reverse complement strand
TCGACCGCCTTCGCCGAAGCCGACCCCGAGCACGTGCTCGCCACCCCGGCCGAGCGGGCCGCCGACCCGCGCGCCCCCGAAGCCGCGCGGCAGGAGGGTATTGCGCTCCATGCGCTGCTGCAGCATCTGCTCAAGGTGCCCCAGCCCGACTGGCCGGCGGTCTCGGCCAAGGCGCTGGCGGTGCTGCTGCCGGGTCGCCCTGAGGCGCATCCGGCCATTGCGCGCAAGGCCCGCTCGATCCTCACCCGGCTCGACCTCATCGATATCTTCGGCCCCAATTCACGCGCCGAGGTGCCCATCCTCGCCCGCGGCACGCGCAACGGTGCACCGGTCACCATCGCCGGCCGCATCGACCGGCTGCTGGTCGAGCCTGGCCGGGTGCTGGTCGTCGACTTCAAATCCGACGCCACGGTGCCGGCGACGCCCGATGGCGTTCCCCCCGCCTACCTCGCCCAGCTCGGGCTCTATGCACAAATCGCAGGCCAGCTCTTCCCCGGCCGGACCATCGAGGCGGCGATTCTGTGGACGACGTTGGAATTGTTGATGAATCTACCCGCCGCGCGGTTGCGGCAGGCGGTTTCCGGCTTCACCATAGGGTGATACACAGTTGCGGCGTCGCTGGACTCTTCCTAGCTTTTGGATCACACAAACGCCGCTTTCTCGGAAGGCGACATCCCAAAGGGAATTCTTCATATGACAAACCACGTTTCGGACGCCAATTTCGGCGAGGAAGTCCTTTCGTCCAAGGAGCCCGTGCTCGTCGACTTCTGGGCGGAATGGTGCGGCCCCTGCCGGGCGATCGCCCCGGTGCTCGAGGAGCTCGCCACCGAGCTGCAGGGCAAGGTGAAGATCGTCAAGCTGAACGTCGACGAGAATCCCTCGACGACGGTGAAGTATGGCGTCCGCTCGATCCCCACGATGATCCTGTACAAGGATGGCGAGGCGATCGACATGAAGATCGGTGCCGGCACGCCCAAGGCGGGCCTCAGCAAATGGCTCGAGAGCCACGCCGCCTGATCGCCTGAATTCAAGACCACCAAAACGCCGTCGGGTCCTCCCCGGCGGCGTTTTCGTTTGGGGCGACGTGGATACTATGGCGCCATAGTACGCCGGAAGTCCCGGATGGCTGGGGCGTGTGCGGGGCAACTCCGCCCGTCTCGCCGGATAATATGTCGCCATAACACCGCCGCGGCGGAGCAGATTATTCCGGTGCCGCCGCCGATCGGCGGCGGCAATTCCTTCCGCGCGTCTGCCGACTCACATACCCTTCATCGTCAATCAACGATGGAGAGGGACTTTGGGCCAGTTGGTATCGGATGCCGATTTCGGACGCGAGGTGCTGGAGGCCAAGGGCCCGGTGCTGGTGGATTTCTGGGCCGATTGGTGCCCGCCCTGCAAGGCCATGGACCCCATCCTCGACGATCTGTCGGTCGAGCTCGACGGCCGCGTGAAGATCGTCAAGCTCGACGTCGAGACCAACCCCTCGACCGTCGTCACCTACAACGTCCGCGCCATGCCTACGCTGATGGTGTTCAAGGACGGCGAGCCGGTGGACATCAAGGTCGGCTACGGCCCCTCGCGCGCCCAGCTCACCAAATGGCTGGAGACTTTCGCCTGACGCGACGGGTGCGTTAAGCTCCCGCAAAACGGGGAAATCCATGCGCGACGAGCAGTTGGCGGCGGCGCCGTTCCACCTCGATGCCGACGGCATCGCCTGGGTGCGGCAAACGCTGGCACGGCTGACACCGGACGACAGGATCCGGCAATTGTTCAACCTGCGCTCGGCCGGCAACGATCCGGCCGTGCTCGCGGCGCAGCAGGCGTTCCGGCCCGGCAGCATCACCCGGCAGGCCGGCGCCGACTGGCCCGCCGAGCGCGCGCTGGTCGCCGCCTTCAACGCCGCCGCCCCGGTGCCGCTGCTGGTCTCGGCCGACCTCGAAGGCAGCCGCATGAGCCTGCCCGGCGGCGGTGAATTCCCCAATCCCCTCGCCCTTGCGGCCATCGACGATGTGGCGCTGACCGGCGCCGTCAGTACCGCCATGGCGCGCGAAGCGCAGGCGGTGGGCATCAACTGGTCGTTCACCCCCGTGCTCGACATCAACGCCAGATTCAGGAGCGCCATCGTCGCCACCCGCGGCTTCGGCAGCGATATCGACACCATCGAGCGCCATGCCCTGGCGCAGCTCAAGGCCTTCCAGCAGAACGGCGTTGCGGCCGCGGTCAAGCACTGGCCCGGCGAAGGCTTCGACGACCGCGACCAGCACCTCGTCACTACCGTCAATCCGCTCGGCATGGACGCGTGGGAGGCGCGCTTCGGCCGGCTCTACCGCGCCGCCATCGCCGCCGGCGCGCTCAGCGTCATGTCGGCGCACATCGCGCTGCCGGCCTTCGTGCGCGAGCGCAACCCCGACGCCGGCGTCGAGCTCTACCGGCCGGCCTCGCTGAGCCGCGACCTCAACGAGGAGCTGCTGCGCCGCCGCCTCGGCTTCAACGGCGTCATCGTCTCCGACGCTACCGGCATGGCGGGCCTCAAGGCCTGGTCGCGCCGCGCCGACTACCTGCCCGAACTGGTGGCCGCCGGCTGCGACGTGATCCTGTTCGTCGACGACATGCAGGCCGACTATGGCTACGTTGCCGCCGCCCTCGCCGACGGCCGGTTGAGCTGGGCCCGCATCGACGAGGCGGTGACGCGCATCCTGGCGCTCAAGGCGGCGCTCGGCCTGCATCGGGGGCCGGCGGCGGTGCCGGCGATCGACGCCGCCGCGCATCGGCGCCTCGCCGACGACGCAGCCCGCCGCGCCCCCACGCTGGTCAAGGACACCCAGGCGCTGCTGCCGCTCGATCCGCAGAAACACCGGCGCGTGCTGGTGTTCTCGACCGGCATCGTCTTCCCCTACCTGCCCGATCCGCTGCCCTTCGCCCTGCCCGAAATGCTCGCAGCCAGGGGCTTCGAGGTGACCATGGCGACACCGGGCCAGCGCGTCGCGCCGGGCGACTGCGACCTCGTCCTCTACCTCTTCGGCGAAGAGACGCTGCTCACCCGCGGCCACATCTTCCTCGACTGGCTGCGTCTGAACGGCGACTTCGTCAGTGCCATGCAGCGCTACTGGAGCGACATTCCAACGCTGCTGGTGTCGTTCGGCTATCCCTACTACCTCTACGACGCCCCGCGCGCGCCCACCTACGTCAATGCCTATTCGACCACCGAGACGATGCAGCGCGCCGTGCTGGAGGCCCTGCTGGGCGAGATTCCGTGGAACACCCATTCCCCTATCGACCCCTTCGCCGGGGATGAGCAGGCGAGGTATTAGCAGTCAGCACTCCTCTCCCGTTTACGGGGGAGGGGGACATGGCGTTGCGCTCTGGCGCACGCCAACCGCAAACTGCGCAGCGTGGTGGAGGGGGCGGCCACGACCGACGGCGCGTGAGGCCGCCCCCTTGTGATAAAATAAAACTCTACTCCGGCGGCGTGCCGTTGCGCGCCAGTACATCCCCGGCCAGGTACAGCGAGCCGCAGATCACCACGCGCGCGTTGGGCACGTCGGCGGCATCCTTCAGCGCCGACACCACCGAGCGGTAGGCCCTGGCAGGCAGCCCATGTGAGACTCCCGCCTCGGCGATGGCGCTGGCCGGCCACGAATTGGGCTCGCCCGGAATGGTGAGGCCCATCACCCGCGGCGCCATCAGCTTGAACGGCGCGAGGAAGTCCGCCGGCGGCCGCGTGTTCATCATGCCGACGATCAGAACGAGGTTTTTCTTGCGCCGCGCCTGCATCTCTTCGAGCGACAGCGCCAGCGCCGCGGCGCCATGCGCATTGTGCCCGCCGTCGAGCCACAGCTCTGCTCCCTTGGGCAGCATATCGCGCAGTTTGCCCGTAAGCGGCTGCAGCCGCGCCGGCCAGATCACCTGTCGCAGCCCCGCCGCCATCTGCGCCTCGCTCACCGGCAGCCGGAAGTGCCGCACTGCGGCGACGGCCAGGGCGGCATTGTCGAACTGGTGGTGGCCGAGCAGCGCCGGCGGCGGCAGATCGAGCAGCCCGGCCTCGTCCTGGTAGACCAGCTTGCCATCCTGCGCGAAGCCGTCATAGTCGCGCCCCTGCACGAACGGCGTGACGCCCAGCCGCGCCGCGGCGGCCTCGATGGTCCTCAGGCCCTCGTCGCGCTGCCGGCCGATCACCGCCGGGCTGCCGCGTTTGAGGATGCCCGCCTTGTTGGCGGCAATCTCGGCGATGGTGTTGCCCAGATACGCCTGGTGGTCGTAGTCCACCGGCGTGATGATCACCCCGGCCGGGTGGTCGACGATGTTGGTCGAATCGAAGCTGCCCCCCATGCCCACTTCCAGCAGCAGGTAATCGGCGGGCGTGTCCGCAAACAGCTTCAGCGCCGCCGACGTCGTGATCTCGAACTGCGTGATCGGCTTGCCGGCGTTGATGCGTTCGACCTCTTCCAGCATGGCGTTGAGCCGGCGCGAGGTGACCAGCTTGCCGGCAAGGCGAATGCGCTCGTTGAAGCGCACCAGATGCGGCGAGGTGAACACATGCACCCGCTTGCCCGCCGCCTCCAGCATGGCGCGCAGGTAGGCAACGGTCGAGCCCTTGCCGTTGGTGCCGGCGACGTGGATCACCGGCGGCAGATGTCGCTCGGGATGGCCGATTTCGGCCAGCAGCCGCCGCTCGCGGTCCAGCTGCAGGTCCATGAAACGGGGATAGAGCGCCGTCAGGCGCTTGAGGATGGCATCGGTGCGGGACATGAAGATTCGCCCAGGAACGGATGGGTAATAGCACCGGCGCGGGAACAATCCAGAGGCGCGGTGCGCGATGTTCGTGAAACGCCGTCCGGTGCCAGCCGCATCCCCTTATTCGCCCGTCGGCTACGCCGCCACCTCCCCCGCGCCTAACGTCGCAGGGGAGGACCCGACTGCGGCCAGGGTGGATGAGGTAGCACAGTCGGCGTGGCCCGCTCTTACTCCGAGGCGGCCTGCGCCACCGGGCCCTCGAGGTCGTCGTCGTTGGCGGTGGTGGGCAGCGGCACCAGCGCCGGGGCCGAGGCGAGGTCGGCCGGGGTGGCCTTCTTGGTGAGCATCGCGAGCATCGAGCCGATGGTCGAACGCAAATTGTGGCGATGCACCACCATGTCCACCATGCCGTGCTCGTAGAGATACTCCGAACGCTGGAAGCCCTTGGGCAGCTTTTCGCGGATCGTCTGCTCGATCACGCGCGGGCCGGCAAAGCAGATCAGCGCGCCGGGCTCGGCGATATGCACATCGCCCAGCATGGCGTAGGAGGCGGTGACGCCGCCCGTGGTGGGGTTGGTGAACACCACGATATAAGGCAGGCCGGCGTCGCGCAGGCGCAGCACCGCCACCGTGGTGCGCGGCATCTGCATCAGCGACAGGATCCCCTCCTGCATGCGCGCGCCCCCGGAGGAGGCGAACAGCACGAACGGCGTCTTGAGCTCGACCGCCTTTTCGAGCCCGGTGATCACCGCCGAGCCGGCCGCCATGCCGAGCGTTCCGGCCATGAAGTCGAAATCCTGCACCGCCACCGTCACCGGCTGGTCGTAGAGCTTGCCGGTAGCCACCAGCACCGCATCCTCCATGCCGGTCTTGAGGCGCGTTTCCTTCAGCCGGTCGACATAGCGCTTCTGGTCGCGGCACTTCAGCGGGTCCTGCGCCACCGGCGGCAGCGGCACCGTCTCGTACTGGCCGCCGTCGAGGAACGCCGCCATCCGGTCGCCGGCCTTGATCTTCATGTGGTGGCCCGAGCCGGGCACCACCCACTGGTTGGCCTCGAGATCGCGGTAAAACACCATCTCGCCGGATTCGGGGTCCTTCACCCACAAATTCTCCGGCGTCTCGCGCTTGGTATTACCCAGAAACGACCGGATTTTGGGGGGGAGGACGTTGTCGATCCAGCTCATGAAGGCTTCCCTTGGGGCACGTGCCGGCCCCGGTTATGGGACGATTGTGGCAATATAGGCGCCTGGGGGAGAACGCGCAAATCGCGGTGGGGGTTGGGGCCGCCTCCTCCACCATGCGTCGCATGGTCCCGCCGCGGCTTGGCCGCAGGAGAGGATCGCCGACTGCTAGCCCCGGGCCCGCTTCGCCCCCGCGGCCAGTTCGCCCACCAGCGTCGCAACCGCCTCGACCGTCCCGCCCGTGGCCTTGCCGTCGCTCAGCGAGTCGCGGATGGCGTTGCACACCGCGGTGCCCACGATCACCCCGTCCGCGTCGCGCCCGACCACCGCGGCATCGTCGGCCGTCTTGATGCCGAAGCCGACTGCGACCGGCAGGTCGAGATGGCTCTTGATGCGCTTGACTGCCTCGCTCACCGCGGCGTGCGATTTGATCGCGGCGCCGGTGATGCCGGTCATCGACACATAATAGACAAAGCCCGAAGTGTTCTTCAGCACCACTGGCAGCCGGTGGTCGTCCGTCGTCGGCGTCGCGAGGCGGATGAAGTTGAGGCCGGCCCTGAGCGCCGGAAGGCAAAGCTCGTTGTCTTCCTCGGGCGGCAGGTCGACCACGATCAGCCCGTCCACGCCGGCGGCCAGCGCATCCTTGATGAAGGCATCGACGCCGTGGCTGTAGATCGGGTTGTAATAGCCCATCAGCACGATCGGCGTGCTGCTGTCCGTCTTGCGGAACTCCGCCACCATCCTGAGCGTCTTGTTGAGCGTCTGCCCTCCGGCCAGGGCGCGCTGGCCGGCGGCCTGCACACCTGGGCCGTCCGCCATCGGGTCCGAGAACGGCATTCCAAACTCGATCATGTCCGCGCCGGCGGCGGGCAGCGCCTTGAGCAGTGTAAGACCGGTCTCGAAGTCTGGATCGCCCGCCATGGTGAAGATGCCGAGGGCGGGGCGGCCCTCCCTGGCGCACGCGGCGAACTTGTCGGCGATACGGGTGCTCATGCGTTCATCCCGAGATAACGGCCGACCGATTCCACGTCCTTGTCGCCGCGGCCCGAGAGGCAGAGCACGATGGTTTCGTCCTTGTTCATGGTCGGGGCGAGCTTCAGCACCTGCGCCAGCCCGTGCGCGCTTTCGAGCGCCGGGATGATGCCTTCGACGCGCGTCAGCAGCTGGAACGCCTCCAGCGCCTCCTTGTCGGTAATCGGCACATAGGTCACGCGCTTCCTGTCGTGCAGGAACGAATGCTCCGGCCCGACCCCGGGATAGTCGAGTCCCGCTGAAATGGAATGGCCTTCCAGGATTTGCCCGTCGGCATCCTGCAGCAGATAGGTGCGGTTGCCGTGCAGCACGCCCGGCCGGC
The DNA here is from genome assembly GCA_023390785.1 of Pseudomonadota bacterium. GTDB lineage: Bacteria > Pseudomonadota > Alphaproteobacteria > Rhizobiales > Devosiaceae > Devosia_A. Next base: position 28,338 of record JAEWCE010000112.1, on the reverse strand, counting down.
CGCCGGTCATCGAGGCGGCGTGGCCGTTCTCGACCTCGATGCCGTGCCCGCCCGCCTCGGCGCCATAGATCCTGACGCTCGGCTCGTCGAGGAAATCGTAGAAGGTGCCGATGGCATTGGAGCCGCCGCCGACGCACGCCACCAGCGCATCGGGCAGCTTGCCCTCCGCCTCCTGCATCTGCGCACGGATTTCCTCGCCGATGATCTTCTGGAAGTCGCGCACCATCACCGGATAGGGGTGCGGCCCGGCGGCGGTGCCGATCAGGTAATACGTCGTTTCGACATTGGTCACCCAGTCGCGCAGCGCCTCGTTCATGGCGTCCTTGAGCGTGCCGGCGCCGGCGGTCACCGGCCGCACTTCGGCGCCGAGCATCTTCATGCGCAGCACGTTCGGCCACTGCCGCTCGACGTCGGTTGCGCCCATGAACACCACGCAGGGCAGGTCGAACTTCGCGCACACCGTGGCGGTGGCGACGCCGTGCTGGCCCGCGCCGGTCTCGGCGATGATGCGGGTCTTGCCCATGCGGCGGGCCAGCAGGATCTGGCCCAGCGTGTTGTTGATCTTGTGCGAGCCGGTGTGGTTCAGCTCCTCGCGCTTGAGATACACCCTGGCGCCGCCCAGGTGCTCCGTCAGCCGCGCCGCGAAATAGAGCGGCGACGGCCGTCCGGCATAATGCGTGCGCAGATCCGCCATCTCGGCGATGAACGCCGGATCGTCCTTGGCGGCGTTGTAGGCGACCTCGAGATCGCGGATCAGCGGCATCAGCGTCTCGGCGACGTAGCGGCCGCCGAAGATGCCGAAGCGGCCGTCCTCGTCGGGGCCGGTGCGGAAGGAGTTCGCCCGGTTCGGATCGCCGTCTGTCTCGGTCATGATGGAGGTCGGGCCTTTAGCTCGCCGCGGCGGACCGCGCATTGGTGATGAAGGCGCGCACCAGCGCCGCATCCTTGACCCCGGGCGCCGTCTCGACCCCGGAGGACACATCGACGCCGGCCGGCCGCGTCGCCGCGATGGCGGCGGCCACGGTTTGGGGCGTCAGGCCCCCCGAAAGCATGAAGCCGAGCGAGGGGTCAAGCGCCTTGAGCAGGCTCCAGTCGAAGGTGGCGCCATGGCCGCCCGGGCGCGTCGCGTCCTTGGGCGGCTTGGCGTCGAGCAGCAGCCGGTCGGCGCAGTCGGCAAAGCTCGCCACCGCCGCCACGTCCTCGGCGCTGCCGATCGAGCAGGCCTTGAGGATAGCGATGCCGGCCTCGTCGCGGATGGCGGCCACGCGGTGCGGCGTCTCGGGGCCGTGCAACTGGATCCAGTCGGGCCCCAGCGCCGCCACCTGCGCCACCAGCGTATTGTCGGGGTTGACCAGCACCACGCAGGTTTCGGCCCGGCCGCGGGCGAGCGAGATCATCTCGCCGATCGGATCGAGCTCGAGATGGCGCGGCGAGCGGGCGAAATGCATGAAGCCGACCATGTCGGCTCCCGCCTCGATGGCAGCATCGAGGATCGCCTCCGTCTTGATGCCGCAAATCTTGATGATGAGGGGATCGCTCATGCGCTAGGGCTGCGCCAGATCGTCGACAGTGGTGGGCAGCGCCGGCGTGCGCCGCAGCAGGTTGACCTCGCGGCCCAGCCGCTCGGCCTCGCGGCGATAGGTCCGCTCGTCGCGCCGGTGCTGGGCCTGCGCGAACCATGTGGCGATGCCGCCCAGCACCACGCCGAACAGCAGCACCGTGAACAGCACCAGGAACAGGGGCACGCCGACGCCCGGCGTCGACAGCGCCTCCGACGGCACGAACGGGTTGAAATTCACCACCACCAATTGCCGGTTGGCGAGCGCGAACACGATCAGCACCAGGCACAGCGGCACGAGCACGACCCAGCCGACGATGCGTCTCAGCATCCGCCCGGTCCCATGCTGGTATCAGTTCTTGTTGAGGCGCTCACGGATCTCTTTGCCGGCCTTGAACTGCGGCACGTATTTCTCGCCCACGTCGACCTGCTCGCCGGTGCGCGGATTGCGCCCGACGCGGGCCGGACGGTTCTTGACGGCGAAGGCGCCGAAGCCCCTGAGTTCCACCCGGTCGCCGCGCGCCATGGCATTGCCGACCTCGTCGAGGATGGCATTGACGATGTTCTCGATGTCGCGCTGGAACAGATGCGGATTCTCGTCTGCAAGCTTCTCGACCAGTTCAGACTTGATCATCACGCCCCCCGGGCCTGCCGGAAACCCTTAGGTAACATCATTGAACCTGCCAAAGGGAGACCAGCCCGTCAAGCGCGACGGGGCCCTCGGCCGGCAGCCCCAGCGCCGCCCGTGCCTCGCCGCCCAGCCATTTGCCCAGATTGGTGAAATTGGTGCCCCCGGTGGGATACCAGGTGACGATCGGCAGGTCGGGCTTGAGTCCCTTGCTCTTGACCAGCCAGTCCACCGCCTCGGCCTCGCCGCCCACTTCATCCACCAGCTTGCTGGCGATGCCCTGGTTGCCGGTCATGATCCGCCCGTCGGCCAGCGGCAGCACGTCGGCACGGCTGAGGCCGCGCCGCTCGGCCACGACGTCGACGAACCACGAGAAGGAATCGTCGACCAGAGATTGCAGCGAGGCGCGCACCTCGGGCGTCATCGGATGGTCGAGGGCCGGCTCCGCCTTCAGTGGTCCCGACGCCACCTTGTCGGAGCCGATGCCGATGGTCTGCAGCAATTTGCCGGCGTTGTAGGTCTGGAACAGCACCCCGATCGAGGCCACGATCGACAGCCGCCGCACGAAGATGCGGTCGGTGGCGATGGCCGCCATATACGCCGCCGACGCCCCCATCTCCTTGATGTAGGCGACGACCGGCTTCTTGGCGCGCAGCTTGCCGATGGCTTCATACAATTCCTCGCCGCCAGCCGTGGTGCCGCCCGGCGAATTGATGGCGATCACCACCGCCTTCACCGTGTCGTCCTTGGCCAGCGCCTCGAGCGTCTTGAGCCGCGCCGGATCGGAGGCGATGGTGCCGTCGATGACCACGCGCGCGATCTGGTCGCCGCTGAGGCCATATTCGGTGGCATAGCGCCCGGCGACCGCCAGGATCGCCACCACCAGCGCCACGAACGCCAGGATGCGCCAGCGGAAGCGCGAGCGGCGCAGCGCACTCGCCGCCGGAATGGCGTGGGCGGGATCGACGATCGGATCGGTCATCAGGGACACCCTCGAAGAGGTGAGCGGCTTAGCCCGGAGCACGCATCCTTGGCAAGGCGACCGATCAGCCGGCTTTTTTCTCCTGCCTCGCCACGTATTCGGCGAGGACGCGATTGATATCGGTCTGGTAGCCCTTGGGGGTACGCCGCTTGAACCAGTCGAGCGTGTTGCTGTCGAGCCGCAGCGTCACCTGCTGCTTGACGGGACGGAAGAAGCGTCCCCGCACGCCGTGCCGCCACGTGGTCTCGGTGGAAGCTGGAATATCGGAGAAGTCGATTGGCTGGTCGGCATGCTCGTCCGACAATTTGAGGAGACTCTTGCGCTCCTCGTCCGTGATCGGCGGAACGGCATCTGGATCCAGAGAAAACCTTACGCGCTTACCCACCTTCGTACGCCCTTCGCTCATGCGGCTCGGCCCGACGTGCCGAAATCAGCCGGATCAGTTCGTCGTCCTCCCCTTCGTTTTCGACGGTGTGAATGACGACGATCAAGCCGATGCCGCGCACCACGCCAGTCGTTCGGAACCGGCTCTCACCGATCGCGAACTCGTCTTCGACCGTATCGTGCAGCGTGTCGCGGAAGACCTCCGCCGCTCTTTCGAAGGCGATGCCATGCTTGTGGAGGTTGGACCTCGCCTTGTCGTCGTTCCACTCGAACTCCACGCGTCGCCCCCACGCGTCCGAGGCAGAATGTAACTACAAATCTGTAGTTACGCAAGGCTACAGCCGGCGGACCATCAGGCGGGCGGCGTCCTCGTAGCTCCTGAGCTTGTCGGCAAGGTGCGGGGCGTCGGCCACCTCGAACTCGTGGCGGGCCCAGAAGCCCTGGCTGCCGTTCACTGCGACGAGACTCATGGTGGCGAAGCCGTGCGCGCGGGCATGTTTGGCCAGGGCATCGACGATGAAGCTCGCCGCCCCGATGCGCCGCGCCACCGGCAGCAGCGCCAGATCGTGGATGTAGTAGGTGTCGGCGTCCGCCGGCAGCTCGCACAGCAGGCTGTTGAGCGGCGGCAGGTCGCCCAGCCGCCAGGGATGGCTCAGCACGTAGCCGGCCGGCCGCTCGTTGACCTCGAGCAGATAGGTGCCGTGGAAATAGATGCGCTGCCGCTCGGCCAGCACCTCGAGGCTCTCGAAGAACTCCGGATGCACGGTCGCGGCGATCTGTTCGACCGCCGGCATGTCGTACCCGGTGAGCGAGCGCCAGGCCACGCCCGGAATTTTCATCGGCATCGGTCGGCCCCAAACGACAAAAGGCCCGCACGGCTAGCGCGCGGGCCTCGATTACGCAACTGCGTCGTGTGAACGAGGCCGAATCCCCGCCGCTGCGGGGACCCGGCTCGCGCGTCACTTCTTCTCGCGGTCCTTGAGCGCGGCGCCCAGGATGTCGCCGAGCGAGGCACCCGAATCCGACGAGCCGTACTGCGCCACCGCTTCCTTCTCCTCGGCAATTTCCAGCGCCTTGATGGAGAGGGCGATCTTGCCGGTCTTGCGGTCGTACTGGGTGACGCGGGCATCGACCTTGTCGCCCTTGGCGAAGCGCTCGGGGCGCTGGTCGTTGCGGTCGCGGCTGAGGTCGGCGCGGCGGATGAACGCGGTCATCTCGCTGTCGGCGATCTTGACCTCGATGCCGCCATCGTTGACCTCGGTCACCGTGCCGGTGACCACCGAACCCTTGCGCAGGCCTTCGCCCGAAGCGTCCTTCTCGTCGCCGGTACCCAGCTGCTTGATGCCCAGCGAGATACGCTCCTTGTCGACATCGACGTCGAGCACCTTGGCCTTGACGATGTCGCCGCGGTTGTACTCGTCGAGCGCCAGCTCGCCCGGCTTGGTCCAGTCGAGATCGGAAAGGTGGACCATGCCGTCCACATCGCCGTCGAGGCCGATGAACAGGCCGAACTCGGTCTTGTTCTTGACCTCGCCCTCGATGGTCGAGCCGATCGGGAACTTCTCGGCGAAGCGCTCCCACGGGTTCTGCAGCGTCTGCTTGAGGCCCAGCGAGATACGGCGCTTGTCGGGATCGACCTCGAGCACCATCACCTCAACCTCCTGCGAGGTGGAGACGATCTTGCCCGGGTGCACGTTCTTCTTGGTCCAGCTCATTTCCGAGACGTGGATCAGGCCTTCGATGCCCGGCTCGAGCTCGACGAACGCACCATAGTCGGTGATGTTGGTCACGCGGCCGGTGAACTTGGCGCCCACCGGATACTTGGCCTCGATGCCTTCCCACGGATCGGCCTGCAGCTGCTTCATGCCCAGGCTGATGCGGTGGCTTTCGTGGTTGATGCGGATGATCTGGACCTTGATGGTCTCGCCGATCGACAGCACTTCCGACGGATGGTTGACACGCCGCCAGGCGATGTCGGTGACGTGCAGCAGGCCATCGATGCCGCCCAGGTCGACGAACGCACCGTAATCGGTGATGTTCTTGACCACGCCGTCGACGATCTGGCCTTCCTCGAGCTGCTGCACGATCTCCGAGCGCTGCTCGGCACGGCTCTCCTCGAGGATGGCGCGGCGCGACACCACGATGTTGCCGCGGCGCTTGTCCATCTTCAGGATCTGGAACGGCTGCGGCACGTTCATCAGCGGGCCGATGTCGCGGATCGGACGGATGTCCACCTGCGAGCGCGGCAGGAACGCCACGGCGCCTTCGAGGTCGACGGTGAAGCCGCCCTTGACCTGGTTGAAGATGATGCCTTCGACGCGCTGGTTGGCGTTGTACATCTCTTCGAGCTTGACCCAGCTCTCTTCGCGGCGGGCCTTCTCGCGGCTCAGCACCGCCTCGCCCATCGCGTTCTCGACGCGATCGACATACACCTCGACCTCGGAGCCGACCTTGATGGTTCCGTCACGGCCGGCCTGGCCGAATTCCTTGAGCGCGATCCGGCCTTCGGTCTTCAAACCGACGTCGATGATCGCCAGATCCTTTTCGATCGCGACCACCGTTCCCTTGACGACGGCGCCTTCCATCGGCTCGTTGTCGAGGAACGAGTCCATCAACAGGGACTCGAAATCTTCTTTCACTGCAGCTTGCGTAGCCAAATATCTCTCCAATGCGCCCGGTGGCTGGTGTTGGGTGGAGGCGGGCCCATCGCCATGCACGAGCAAAGCGATCCGGGGCGCGAGGCGCCACATCCACGATGTCTGATTGAAATCCGCGGGCCGGTCCTTGGTCGATGACGAAGGGGCGAGCGGGAAAAGGTTGGATTAGGCGTCCCTGGACGCCGCCTTTTCGGCCAATACCCCGTCGACAATGGCGACGGCTGCGCGGAGTGCGGCGTCTATATCCAATCGCGTGGTGTCCAGCAAGTGGGCATCGGGCGCCGGATAGAAGCCGCCATGCGGGTTGGCGCGGTCGCGCGCATCCCGTTCCTCTATCTGGTGATAGAGGCCGTAACGATCAACCACCTGCCCCCTGGCCTCGAGCTGGCGCGCCCGGCGCTCCATCCGCGCCTTGGAATCGGCCTCGATGAACAGCTTCACGTCGGCATCGGGGGCGATCACCGTGCCGATGTCGCGTCCGTCGAGCACGGCGCCGCCCGGCTGCAGCGCGAATTTGCGCTGGAAGTCGTAGAGCGCGGCGCGCACCGGCCCGATCACCGCCACTTTGCTCGCGAGCGGGCCCGCCGCGGCGCTGGTGAGCCGGTCGAGATCGCTCAGATGCGCCGGATCGAGCGCCTGCGCCGCCGCGATCGCCCGCGCCTCGAAATCCGGTGTGTCCACCGCGTCCGCCGCCGCCACGCCCACCGCCCGGTACAGCAGCCCGGTATCGAGATGCGGCAGCCCGTAATGGCGCGCCAGCCCCAGCGCCAGCGTGCCCTTGCCCGAGGCGGCGGGGCCGTCGACGGCGATGATCATGCCCCGGAACCGCCGGAAATCGCCGCGCTGGACACCGCGGCGCCGGCAGCCGGATCGGTTGAAAAGCTGGCCCCGACATGCTCGAAGGCGCTCACGAAATCGGGAAACACCTCGTCCATCACGGTTCCGTCCTCGATGCTGACCGCCTGGTCGGCGGCCATCCCCAGCACGAGGAACGCCATCGCCAGTTTGGGGTCAAGCCGCGGCACCACCTTTCCCCCGCCCGGCACCCGTTTGCTGCCGCGCACCAACAGGCCGCCCTGCTGCTCGACGCAGTCGATGCCATTGGCGCGCAGCGCCCGGGTCAGCGCCAGCCGCCGCACGCCTTCGCCCAGCCCGTCGAGTCGGGTTTCGCCGCTCGCAAAGGCCGCCGCGATGCACAGGATCGGGAAATCCTCGGGCGCGATGCCGAGTTCGGCCGGCAGCACCGCGCCGCTGAGCCCGCCATGCCGCACCACGATGTCGGCGCCGCCCTTCTGCGCCGCACCGATGCCGATGTCGCCACCCATCAATGCCAGCGCGTCGAACAAGGCCAGCCCGCGCGGCGTCAGCGCCACGCCATTGAGCGTGATCTCCGAATCGGGGGCGATCAGCGCCGCCACTGCCGGATAGACCGCAAGGCGCGGATCGCCCGGCACGGTCAGCGCCTGCGCCCTCAGCGGCGCGAGGCCCTCGAGCGTCACCTGCAGCCCATTGGCATCCTCGCTCATGCCGATCCGCCCCCCGAAGGCAGCGACGAGGTCGATCGCCGCATCGTAGCTGCCGGCCGGCAGATTGAGGTGCGAGCGGCCGACGGTAACGAGTCCATTGAGCAGCAGCGGCGCCACCAGATCCTGTGCCGCCGCCGGCAGTGCCAGGTCGAACGGCACCCCGAAGCGCGGACCGCAAATTAGCGTCCTGCTACCGTCGCGCTCGACGCGGCAGCCATTGCGGCGCAGGAATCCGAGCAGCGCCTCGTTCGCCGCATCCCCCGCCAGTCCTTCGAATTCGACCGCCATGTCGTGGCCGGCGATGAGCCCGACCAGCAGTGGCGCCGCCGCCCCGGCCTCGGCCATCGGCAGCGGCGCGCTCGGGGTCAGCAGGCCGCCCACCCCGAGCCCCTGCACATGCCAGCACCGGCCAGCGGGCGCCACATGCGCGCCGAGCGCCCGCAGCACCTCGGCGGTCGCCGCGGTTTCCGCACCGGGGGTCAGGTTGTCGAGCACGCTCTCGCCGCGTGCCATCGCCGCAAGAATGAGCGCCAGCGCCGACAGCGTCGGATCGCCCGGCAGGCGGATCGGCCCGCGCAGCCAGGGCGACCGCTCGGCGCTGAGCGGGGATGACGGAATCGACGCTTTATTCATCACGCAACTGGACTGGGGCCGCTGCCGGTAACATCATGGCGGCGGGCGGCGCAAATGAGGCGGAGGCAAGGCTGGTATTTGCGGCGCTTTTTGCGTTTGACAGGCAAATCGTTTGCCCCTAACCGAGCGAACCCAGCGGAGGCCCCGCGTTTCAACTCATAGGGAAGCTGCCTTGGCCCAAGACCCACGCGGTACAAAGCGCGAAGACCCTGAGACCGGCAAGAAGTTCTACGATCTCAACAAGGATCCGATCGTCTCGCCCTACACAGGCAAGTCCTATCCGCGCTCCTATTTCGAGCAGACCATCGCCTCGCGCAAGGCGAACGAGCGCGATGAGGAGCAGGAGGACGAGGAAGAACTCGAAGTCGAGGACGTGACCAAGGCTCCCGACGAGCCGGAAGTCATCTCGCTCGAGGACGCCGATGCCGAAGAGGCCGGCGAGGACGGCGACGAGGAAATCCCCGACGTCGAGGATGTCGAAGACGTCGAGGATATCGGCGATGACGACGAAGATGCCTTCCTCGAGGAAGACGAGGAAGAAGACGACAACCTCGACTTCGACGTCGAGGGCGGCGACGAGCGCTGATCGCCGGCTCTGCGCGCGTCGCCTGACGCGCCCGGATTTGGTGCTTGCGTCCTGTGAGGCGCTCGACTAGACAACACCCGCGCTTCGGCAGGTCCGCCTGCCGGGCCATCCCAAGGAACGGGGCCATAGCTCAGTTGGGAGAGCGTCTGAATGGCATTCAGAAGGTCGTCGGTTCGATTCCGATTGGCTCCACCAATCCTTCCGATTCATCGGAAACGCCTAAAAACCTAAAAGGCGCAGTCACTTGCGCGGTTCGATAACCGTGTCCGCGCTGATAGGGCAGCTTCTCCGAAAACACGAGTCTGAGCACCGCACGGCGGTCCGCCAGCTCTTGGGAATGCCAGAGTTTTAAAGGGTTTGCGAGGAAGTCGAAGGCGGTTCGATAAGTGTCGCCGAAGCTCTTCATTGGCTTGCCAACTCGGCCCAGATTGTCGGCAAGAACGGCCTTCTCGGTCTCATAGTCCCTGATCTTGCGCTCATAAGCCGCGACCACTGATTCACTGGTCGCATCAACGAGACGGCCCAAGAGTTGATCAACCTTCTTCGTGATGAGTGCCAGGTCCTGACGCATAGCAGCCGAGCGGCGTTCCACACTTGAGAGCTTCTCGTTCCAAAGGTCGCGGAACATCTCGAAGGCGAGATGGAAAAGTCCCTGTGAGGGCTTCAGCGTCTTCAGCAATTCCTCAAATTCGCCCTCGATCTTTTCGCGGCGAATGGACTTGCGGTAGGACGGACAGCCCCGCGTATCGCACAGATAATAGGGATAGCGGGCGCTGCGGCCCTTCGACCAGCAAGCGGTCAGCTGCTGCCCGCAATCCGCGCACGTCACAAAGCCACGCAGCGGGAATTCATCACTAATATTGACGCGCACGGGGGCCTTAGCCATCGCCTTGTCGCGTCTTTGGATAGCATGCCCGGTAGCGAGCGAGATCAGCGGCTGTTGCTTGCCCGGCTGGAGCTCGACACCCCATTTCTTGACGGTGATGTACCCCGAGTAGAAGGGCTGAGCCAGCATCTCGGCGGCGCGCTGATAGTGAACTTCGCCGTGGGGGTCCTTTGGATACATCGGCTGGCGCTCCAAGAAGCGCTGCACTTCAACCATCGTTTCGAAGCGGCCCGAGGCGTAGCCTTCCAGAGCTTCCTTGACGATGCTGGCAACGGGCTCTTCCGGCACGAGCAATTTACCGTGGCCGTCGACGCGCTTGTACTTATAGCCGATGATGGGCTTGAAGCACCAATAGCCGGCGGCGACGCGCGCCTGCATCTTCTGAATCACCTGACGGCTATTCTGCTGACGTTCGAGTTCGCCTTGCGCCGCCATGATCGTTTCGATGAACTTGCCCTCGGGCGTGTCATCGAACTTGAAGTTCAAGCACTCAATACGAGCCTTTCTGCGCTGGAAGGCGCGGCGCAACGCAATGTGGAATTCCGTGTCGCGCGCGAAGCGCTTCAGGTCATCGAAAATGACCACATACCCTTTGTGCGGCTGGGCATCGAGATAGCTCAGCAGAGCCACGAGACCAGGACGCTTCATGAAGTCCCCGCCACCCGACACGTCATCGGGGAACACAGCCTCGACCTCATAGCCGTGGTTCTGAGCGTATTGACGGCAACGGAGTTCCTGGGAATCGAGCCCATGTCCCTGCGTCGCCTGCTTCTGGCTCGACACGCGGCAATAAATCAGCGCCTTGGTATTCTCGTTCATCACTCCTCCTTTCGCGGACCTGGCGCGACCGTCGGAGTGAAGGCGTCGGCAAGGCTATCTGTTGTTTTCTCAATCGCCGAAGAGTCTATCACATCCCCATCGGCCAATGCATTTTTGAAGGCCAGCGCGGCGGCGTTGCGCTGGACATGCTGGATTGGGTCGTCCTCAAAAGCCCTCTCGACGAAGCTGCTCATTATGTCCCTGACGGAAGCCAGCAGCGCCGTTTCCGCATCTCTCGAAAGTCCGAGATGGCGGACGTGCTGGCGATATTGATCCAGAGTGTCCACGGGCTGTCCAGTTATCGGGGTCACGCGAAATTACTCCTTACTGAGGGCCGGAGCGCGAGCGATGAGTCGTGCGAGCCGCCGTCCTGCTGCGACGCTCCGGTTCTTCGCGAGCGGCTGTCCGTTCGCTTTTCTCGGCATCGATCTGAGGGCGATAGACCGTCTCATCGAGCTCTTTGCCCCAGTCTGCGAGTTCAGACTCCTCAGCGGCCGCGAATTCTTCACGCATGAGCCGCTTGGCGCAGGCGTCGGTGACGCCGATTTCCCCCGCGAGCTGCTGAGCCTGCTGGGCGAAGGCACGATTGAAAGTGACCTTTACGCCCTGCTCCATTACATCGCCGATGCCACAGGCCTGTGAGTAAGCCTTTGCACGGTGATCGTCAGTCACCGCATCTTCGCGCTCGGCAAGACCCTCGCGCATCTGATTCATCGTTTGACCGGTCCGCTCCTTGAAGAGGTCGCGGATGATGGTCTCGGATTTGACGGCGTCGAAACTCTGCGAGCGGGCGAAGGCGTAAGAGTAATCGCCGAGCTTGTCCTTGAACGAACCGCTTTCGCGGATTTCGGACTCGATAATCCCAGTGATAGCCATAGCTTCTTGGAACTGGCGGTCAGTCAGCAGGCGGCCCGAGAAGCTTTCTCGCGCTGAGACAAGACGTTCGGTTGGGTTTTCGGTATTTGTCGTATTCATAGTTCTCGCTCCTTTCTGTTGTTGAGAACATATCAAGAACAAACTAGGATATTATTCCTATTTTGGGAAGGAATAGTTGCGCAAGATTCGTGCGTTCTTCTTTCCGTAACGACACCCCACTACCGCGAGGGGCCGGACCGCCTGTCCTCCCCGCTCCGCCTGTTGGTGGCTCGTGTAAAATCTTGGCGCACCACTTGGGCCAGCTCCTGCCGATCCTTTGCACCGGCGAGCAGTTCGTGGACTTGTTCCTGTCTTGAAGCCTCGAGCCCTTCGAGATTTGTATGGTGCTGCATGCGCACGGCGCGGTGGGCGAGGCGATCTATTTCGCCGCGATCAAAACGATCCTGACCCAGGAACCTCGGCACGAAGGGACGACGCTTAGCAGCGGCCTGCTCGATAATACCGCGCTTCGCAACTGCAACCCGTTCGTCGTACTCCTTCCGGTAACGGTCGCTTTCCTGCGAGAGCCGACGCTCATGCTGCTCCGTGATTTCGCGGTAGCGGGCCCAGTCATCAGCGCGCAGTCCCATCCCGGCTTCCCGCTGCAGCGAGGCCTCCATGAACGCAAGCCGGACTTTGCTGGAGAGGTTCAAGCTTTTGATCCCCCGCAGATATTCGCGGCGATTTGCGTTGCGGGAATCGAATTTGCCAAACTCTTCGCATGGAAAAGTTTCGCTATATCGATGACGTGGAACAGTGGCTGAGGCCGATGAACTATGAACAGTTCTGGCGCGAGACCAAGCCCTATTGCCTGGCCATAGTACGTCGTTCGACCTGCGACGCTCAGATTGAGAGCGGGCTGGTATCTCAGGAAGATGTTCTTTACGGCCTCAAAGTGATGGCCGAATACAACCTGACGAAGCGTCATCGCCTTACGCGCAAACCAGCCACGCCATGGCTGAAGGTTATCGGCGAGGAGCAGTGACATCGCTTAAGCCTTTGCCGCCTTGACGAAGATGACCCAGGGGCACTTGCCGCCTTCATCGCTACGGATCAGCACGCCGGCCTCGCCCACATACGTGCATGAGGTGTAATAACGATCACCCGTCATTGCGCCTCGCCACGTGTAGGACCAGATGAGGTAGGGCGTGCCGACCAGCGTCACCACGGCATAGATCGCAGCCGGAACGACGATCCAGATGAAGTATCGCAGCCTGATGATCGGAACCCGGTGCATCGCATTCTCCAGCATGGGCTAGAGAGTAACTTTTGGATTCGCTTCGAGAGGGCGGCCTTCGAGCGGATTGGGGGCTAACTCGTGGCAGTAGGGCGCAACCTCGTTCTGCCTTACCTTGAGGCAGTGAATGAAGCCGACATCCTTCACGTGAATGATCTGCTGATCGGACGGCAGCCTCATCAGCTCATCGGCGGTGAAGAGTCGCTCCTTGCCCGTCGAGTAGTTTCGCCCCAGATCAAAACGATCACCCTGCATGCCAAGCCCGCTGGAAATACTGCGCATCTCCCCCATCGCGCGCGAGACGCGCTCCGCCTCATCAAAGGATGAAAATCCGAACCACTGCTTGATGACCGAGTTCTCTTCGATCGTGTCGGTCTCCTTGTCTCCGTACTTGCGCTGAATCTCCGAACGCGACTGCGCGATCATGTGGCAGGTCCCGCCATAGCCGCGCATCGTCGTGAGCTGCGAGGTCAGTGCCTTGAGAGGCGCATTGGTGAACTCATCGAGGATAAAGCTTGTGGGCCCCGCGTTGCCGCGCAGTACCACCTCCATGAAAGACTGGAGCTGCAGTGCGTAATCCGCGCCGAGCCGTTCCATGTGACGCACCGGCCCCACAAGGAAGACGACATAGTGCTCGCGGATAAGTTCTTCGTGGGTGAGCGCTGCATTAGTGCCTGCCTCATGCAGCGCTGAGCCTGCGGCATAGGGACGAAGGGCTTTGAGCGCCGCCGCGCGATGCTGCGGGAAGTGCTCTTCATTCTTACTCATGCCGATCACGTGGAGGGCGAGAGAGCGCAAATATTCATCGCCCTCTTCCGCCTCTATCTCGGCGACTTCGAGCAGCAACGCAGGATCGGAGAGGATCGACCATACTCCACCCGGCGTTGCGAGATTGGCATTGCGCTTCAGAAGCGCGGTTGCGCAGAACTCGATTGCTGTTCGCGGCTCGTCGCGCCAGTAGGCATTTTTCTGATCACGCGGCGGCTCTTCGATCAAAGCCTGCATAGCATTCTCGGCCGAGAAGACGTACTCGCCTGGATAGCGCCTGTGTGAGGCGATGAGGCTTCCGAACCTGTTCAGCGACACCTTATAGGGATTGCCCCCATCCCAGGCCGCATCAAGCACGCCAAAGCTATCGACGATTGCGACCTTGCGGCCGTGCCTAGCGCACATATCAGCGCACTGCGCTGCAACCTCACCTTCCTTGCTGTCCGCAACAATGATCGCGCGCGTCTCGTCCGCGACAAGGGACTGAAGCCACGGCACGGCGCCGCAGGTTGTCTTGCCCCCGCCCGCTGCCGCGAGAAGGAGTGAGTGCGTGTGCCTTGGCGCAAAGATCGGGAGGCCGTCGAAGCCAAGCCCCAGAATGCGACGACCGCGCTTTGAAGACATCAACGCATCCCCTTGTCGCGAAGGGTTTGAGCTGATGCGAGTTCCGATGATTTGGGCGCGGCCCCCTGAGACAAGTAATCGCGGATGGCTTTCTCGCGCTTTTGCACCTGAAGCATCAGCTTCACGGCGCCGATCAGCGCAACGATGCTGCCAAGAGCGAGACAGATCGAAAGCAGGCCAAAGCCCCACCACTCCGGCGTTTGTGGCCAGATATGCCAGGCCGACATCGCGAAAAGCGAACTGCCCAGCAGTTTGATGTTGATGGCAACGCTCGCGCCGAACGTGGAGGGGATCTGGGAGTTCATGACGCGTGCGCCTCGCTCGTCATCGCGCTCGTAATCTGCCGGCGGACGGCATTCAGCCTGCCGTAACGCCCCCAGATCGCGTCCGAGAGCTCCGACCCCCGCAGGTCGCGAGAGAGCAGCTTCAGCTGTCCTATCTGCCAGCCCGCGCAGACGAGGAGGATTGAGGCGCACACCAGAAGTGCGATCTCGTGTGCAAACAGCAGATCGCCGAACGATATCGAGAAGGCAATTGCCGTACCCGCCAGAAGAGCGGATGGGGCAAGAAACGGACGGCGCACCGAGACGACGGTGAGCGTGTCCAGAAGGTAGGAGTCGCGGTGCGTGTCGAGCGTGCCGCGCTCCTTGTCGACAAAGACATGACCGAGGATCATGACGCCCTAGCCTTTCATCGCACAGTCGGGGCCGTTGAGGTTCACTTCGAGATCGCTTGCCAGAAGGCGGATCGAAGGCGGCGTGACGAGGCGCGCCGACCCACCATAAATGGCGAGCGGGACGCGCCGGTCTTCGAGTGTGGTAGTCACCGCGCATTCGCACCGCGTTGAGGCCCGCGATACGGCGAGCTCACGCCGCATCGCCTCAGCTTCGCGCTGTGCATCTTCAGCGGCATCGATTGATTGCGTGATTGGATTTTCATCGAACATCGGGCCGATGTACGAGCAGAAGTCACTTCCCTCACTGCCGAACAGCGTTCCAAAGATGTCGTTGCAGCCGAGCTTCGGAGTGGGCTTCACAACGGGCTGCTGGGCAGCGACCTCATTGTTTATGAGGCGCTGACACTGCGCGGCCCATCCGATCTTGGCGACCATTCGCTCGCCGATGACCGGTCCCGTGATGAAGAGGCTGATGAGGGCGTATGCTGTCCCCAAGGCGAAGAGTCGGCCGCCGATCTGCGCGCCATCTGCGTTCATGAACATGCTGGTTTCTCCTTTCTCCAATGATGATCAGTTGTCGCGGCGAGCGCGGGCGGAAAACGGCGAGCGATCTCCGCCCCTTCGGTCGGCCCGCGTCGGCGGGGCAGGCGGCAAGGCGGCACGCCGATCGTCGAGGCGCCTGCCAGGACCGGCGAGCAGGCGCTGCAGAGCTTCATCTTCGGGGTGAAGCCGCACAGGCTCTGCGGGCGAAACCTGATAGTCGGCCCAGCTCAGCGCGAAGAAGGTGTAGAGCCAGAGGCTGATCGGAAAGATCAGCTCCACCACAGCTGCGATAGCTGCCACGGGGAGGAAGTGGCCCATGTAGGAGAATGTGTCGGTCACGCCAGGCGATTTCGGGAAGAAGGGTGCCGGAGAGACCTGCTCGGGGATCGTCGCGACGAGCGCTTCGAGCGAAGCCCCGTGCTGGTAGAGAACGGCGCTCAGTTTCGCGGCAGTCTCCGGGCGACCCGGAATGTCCGCGCCGCTCTTCAGCTCCGATGCGTAGGCGCGCAGCAGTTCCACTGGCACCGCCTCCTTGAGGCGCGAGGCGGCCTGCCTGATCTGAAGATCGAGCTCGCTTAGCTCGGTGCGCTTCTTGATGGGATCGAGGTCCGAAGACGACATCGAACGGTACTGAGCATAAAGCGCCGACAAATCCTGCACGGCATCATCCCGCGCAAACTCCCCGCGCTGCACTTCCTGCTGCAGGGCCTGCGCCCGCCCAAGCTTTTCAAGGAGGAGGCGCGCGGCAGGTCCATCACCGCCACCACTGAAGCCAGAAAGGCACGAAGCCTCCCGCTCGCATGCATACTTCTGCGATAGGTCCGTGACGATGGCCGACATCGCCGGCACGATGCGGCCCGCTTCGGCCGCATAGTTCGTCTGCTGCGAAATAAGCTGGCCGAGTTCTTCGCCATGCTGCTCGACGACGAGGCGATCGACATCCTTGATGACGAGGCCTGCATAGGTTGCGGAGAAGAGCCCGATCCCGACGACAGCGATCGATAGGACAGAGACAATGGCAGCGCCGCTGTAGTTGGCGGCGGCGAGGGGCGCACCGCGTTCGACGGCGAGCTTGTTAACGGCGAACGAGACGACGACCCCGCCAGCGGCGAGAAGGACCGCCTTGATGGCAAGGGTAATCCCTTCACCGCCGACGAGATTGGGGACCGCCAGCATCAGCATGCCGCCCGAGAATACGGCGAGTATGATGAGGATGACCGTTGCGAACGCGCGGCGGGGCGCTGGTGCCTTTCGCAAGGGCGATGAATGGATGCTGTCACTTTCCATGATGTACCTTTCTTGAAGCGGGCTTGGAGAAGCGCAGTCGTTCGCGCTTTCATGGGTCTCAGTATTGAAGGGGCGGCATTTCGGGCGTGGGCCGCGAGCGGGCTCGCGCCGGGGCAGTTTCGGGCGAAGTTGCTTTAGGTGCCTTCCCGGATGTGCGCGCACCTGCCGCTCGTGCGGCAGTCGCGCACTTCAAGCGCGAGAAAGATCAACGCTACGGTGAGGCAGAGGTGCGACTGCAGCCGGTTCTTCGCGCCAGCACCGTTCGCGCGAGACTTGTACCGGTTGATGAAGCGGCGTGGGTCGTCTGAAAAAAGCTCGTCGAACCAGGCGACATCATCGGCGTCGGTGCTGTCGAGTGGCAGCTCGATGCCATCAGGGCCTGTCAGCTGCCCTGCCCGGTGGTCGAGCAGCTCGGAAAGAACGAGATCGATTGTGGCATCGCCGCTGATATTCAGTGCGGCAACGCGGCCCGCGAGTTCGCGGTTGAATTCAACCGAGCGCAGCTCACGGGAAGGCGGAGCGCAGAGGTTGCAGTGGCAGGTCTGGGCAGGAGCTTTTCTCGAGGGGGCATCGAAGCCCCGCTGGCGTTCGCCGCCAATACTGACTGTGCCGTGCATCTTTGGAGTCCTTCTTTTGGTGTGCGAAGGACCCCTTGATTAACGCCGGCGATGCCGATTGCTCGAAATGCGCTTGAAAAATTGCCCGGCCCCCGCAAAAACTGCGGGGGTATACTTTGGGCATTTTCGTGAGCTGATCGATGGACTTAGACGAGCCGACTATTTCCGATCGGGAGATGGCTCAGTTTCATATCATGGCGCACACGCGGGCCTGGGTCGAACTTGGACAGCCCGTGGAGATGCGCGTTCCCACCCTGAAATCCTTCACGCGGATGCAAGAGCCGCACGATCGCAGCAATCCCCTCCGGGGGAGGTTGCGAGGGGACGAAGTCAATGTCAGCAAAGGCACGTCACTTGAAACAGCGCTCGGCCTAACCAGTGCGACGCCCCTCGAAGTGCTGGCAGCGCGCGTTGCCTGCTTCATCAATCCAGAAACCATCGTCGAGTCCGCCGACACGCTCGCCTATCTGCTGAGCGCCTGCATAGCCAAGATTCAGGAAGAAGGATCGCAAGAGCCCGACGGGTCTGTTGCGCCGCCCGTGCTGCTTGAGGTCGCAGACCGTATCCTTCACGAGTTTCTGGACCTTGAGAATAGCTTCTACCTTGCGCACTACATGCGCTTCGCAATCGCTCAGGATCACATTGAGCTAGCGCACATCGATCAGCTTTCGCTTTTCGCGAAGATTCTGGCTGAGTTTTACACTGTCATCCATGGGCCACTGCCGCGAGCACCAGGCGAGAACGAGCAGGAGGAAACGCAAGAGCAGGAACCGCCTGTAGAGGCCGAGTTCGAAGAGCTGGACCCACCCGAATCGGGCATGACACAGGCTGATGCGTTCCACATGGTGCGCCTCCTCAGCGTTCTTGATACGCGAATGTTTGTGCGCGTCGCCGCGAGCACCGGAGCCTACCCTACCAAACACGTTGCGAGGCCCAGCTACGCCAATGTGACGCGCATGCCGCTGGCTGCCGATGCAAGGGCCGCGCAGATTGCGCGTGCAAATGAGATGATCGCACGGCTTCCGGAAGCGCGCCTTGCGGGCATCGAGCGGGACACCACCGTGCAACTTGCGGGCATTCTTGAGCGAACTATGGGCGCGGAACGGGCGAAACGATTTTGCGAGATGTCCTTCTGGGCATTTCACGATGAGAAGGACGCTGAAAGCGCTGACACTTGGGAGGTGATGCGGGTCTTCATAGACCTGGAGTTTCTCTGCCAGATGGGCCGCCCATTCCACCTTGAGCATTTCCGCCGCGATATCGAGATAATCTCGGACCAGGAAGGCGGGCGCATCGTTTTTGCCGGCGGTGCAACGATCAGCTTTGAGGGGGTGCGATCCTTGTTCCGGCCTTCCCTTGGCAACGCGCTATAGCGGGCTCCCAAGAAGTGAGCGAACCACGCATCATCGAAACGCAGCTCCACTACGACCATGCGAGCCGTCATGCGCTACACCGTAAGCTATCTGCAGACCGGGAAGCTCAGCAGGTGCAGGGCGTGACAAGCATGCGGTACTATCATGACCGCATGGGTGATGTGATAGCCCGTGCCCTCGCCGAAGGCTCTTCCATCATCGATCCGAGCAAGAAAGGCCGCGAGCGCTCTATCGATGCATCCGATGTCGATGAGCGAACGATCTACAATTTTCTGCGGCTCAAGGAGCGCAAGCTCGGATCGACCCATGAAACCACGCTTCGCGTCGTTGATGCCTATCTGCAGGCCAGCGACATCATCGTCAGTCCTTCTGTGTACGGCTCGCTCTTCTTGGGAACACTCGGCTCGCACGTGGCCGCTCAATACGCGCCGCAGGAAGACCGTCCACCTCCAAAGAGCTGGCAGGAGGAAGTTGTCGGTCTCTACTCAATTGATGCGCGCTCGGTCTACATACCCGGCAGCGATCGAAGCGACCAGATCATCATATCGCTGCGCCCGACGCCGCCCGGCTCTCACTATGTTCATTGCCGCGTTGCGCGAAGCTCGTTCAAAGACTTCGCGGATATCCTGAGCCGGGACACGAAGGCCGACTGGCGATCGGAGGATTTTGCAGGCCTCGCGTTCCAGACCACAGCGGGCTTGAGCTGTCATTTAGTTGCCCTGTCCACCAGAGCTCCGCTCTATATGCTGATCATCCCGCCCTCAGTTCACCGAAGACCGGCCGGCTTGCTTGTAAGCGCAAACTCGTTTGAGTCACCGGGCTATATTAGCGAATATGCCGAATTGACCAATATTACAGACCAGAGTGTATTGTCATATTTTGACAACTTGCCTTGGATTGTGTGAACATGGCTCTCATACAGCAGTTTAGATTTGACTATATTGAAGATGATAGCATGGAGAAGAGAGAATTAGTACATAATATACTTCAGGCAGCCCACGCGGGCGACCTCGATGAGGTGAAGGCGGCCATTCGCGAAAATCCGGAAGCCATCAATCTGCGACATGAGCTCACGAAATCGACCGCCCTGCATTTTGCAGCTGCGTGCGGTAACTACAGCATCGTTGAGTTCCTGCTCTCCTGCGAGGGTGTAGACGTAAGAGCTAAGGACGGCTACGGCCGTGACGTCATGGATATCGCCGTCGAGCGCGGGCATCCCGGTGTCATAGAGCTCATCGACGACCGGATGTATGCAAAGCAACGTCTTATGGATATGGAAGGCCGAATGCCCGGCGATGAAGGCTACAACGCGCTTGACCTCGAACCCGACGAGATCTGGGACCCGAATTACAAGCCCCCTTGGCTGCGGAACGAGCGTTGACCGCGCAAGCGTCGATTAACGGACGTCGGATCGCGTTCGTTTCAGAGTGTGATGGCTCGCTGACCTCATTCTGGTCTGACCCCAATCCCAAAATTGAAGCATGATACGGTACGTGCAAGCTGTCGATTGTAGTACAATCGGCTTGCCAAGGGCGAGGCGCTGCCTCCCCCGTTGGATCCCCCTCCGTCTTGGTGCACCGGGCATCGAGCCACTTGTGCACCAACCGGAACGGCGTCGTTCCATCCCGCTTGGGATGGGGCGTTCCTGCCCCTCCCAAGACCCGCCCTGACCCGGCCATTGCGCCGGGCAGCAAGCCAGGGCGTATGCCGCCCTCGCGACCCGCATCATGGTTTCGCCCCTGAAGACTACCGGGAGTTTATCGCAACTCCCCGGCCCCCAACTCGGTAAGGGAGACTTCGCTCTCCCCACCACCCCATCGAGCAGGGCTTGGAGGCGTGGCCTCCACCTGCACCGAGCGACGCTCCACTACTCACCCGAGCTTTATCGAAAGCGCTTGGTCAGGTCGATGCCGATCACCCTGATCTCTTCGACACCGGGATAGCGCGCCGACAATGTTTCCCAATGAAGCTGCAGAGCGCTCACGATTCCCCCGAAGTCAACGAGCGTCCCATCTTCGCGCTGCCAACGCTGGCGCTCCTTGCCGCGATTGACGAGCAGGAAAACGCCGCGAGAGGATCGTCTGTCTCTGAGATAATCACCGGACAGCTGGTTCTCGAGCCGCTCGTATAGTTGGGGTCCAGTCCACTTGTCGGCGATCTTTAGTTCGGTCGGGACGGGGCCTTCTATGCCCGTTCCATGAAACCGCAAATCCGTGCGCTTCTCATCGGCAAGCTCTTCCTCTTGGGGAATTTGATAGCGATTGCCCGACATGCGCTGAAGTTCATGGGCGAGGAAATTTCGCATGATCTCCTCACCTTCGATATCAAGAACGACGGCGGCAACGCTCTCATCACCGTCTTCCAAATCGCTCTTCAAGTCTAAGAGGTGATTGACAGCAAGCTCTGCGAGTTCGCGATGATTGCGCGGCGTGCGTACTTGCTCCTCGTGAAACTCCCGCACCTGCTCCGGCGTCCATGCAGTCATGTCGCCATCCTGCGCAGCGCGCTGATTGGCCCGATGCTCGATCCAGCGACGCGTATCCTGATCACGCTCGCTGGCAGCGATGTTTGTCATCGCCAGATAGGCTTCTTTGCCACTGATCGTGTTGAGGAGATTGAAAATCGCATCTCGCGAGTTCTGGGCACGGTCGCGAAGAGTCGGTGAGTAGGCCTCACCATTGTGACGATCAATATCCTCAGATCGCTGGATGTGCCGGTGGAGTAGAACGTACAGTTGCTCAAGATAGCGAGGCTGTTTGAAGGCCGTTCGCCCGAACGGGAAATCACTGTAGCGATCGCCAAACAAATGGGTGGCGTAGCTCATAGCCTCGTCTACCGTTTCGCGGTTGCTGGAAGGCCGGTCGAGATACTCGGTGAAGGCAGGGATTGCGGCATCCGGGTCTATGCCCGTCCATACCGCGTACCACTGAACCAAATGCCGCGTATTCAGGTCTGCAACACGCGCTCGTGCCAACGCAGCGATATCTTCATCGGAAACTCCTGAGCCCAGCACTATCGTCAGGAGTTTGTTGAGCGTTTCTCCGTTGCGCGGTTCACGCTCCTTGAGCATCTCAAAAATTCTGGGGCCAAGCTCGGCCCACGCCCACTTTCCGGACCATGCCAGATCATCAACGACGTAATGCATGCCTCCCTCAGGTTCAGAGGAAAGTTCATAGTCGATCTCCCTCATGATCAGATCGGACAGAACGCCGCTGTGCGCTGCGAACAGCTTTGGGAACCAATCGGGAAAGCCATTGAGTTCATGCGCTGCAAACCGCCATGCCCGCTCTGCCTCTTGCCGTGTCACGCTCTCTGCCCAGTTCGCAGTCTCGCGGGCCTCGATCGAAAGGCCCGTTAGGCCAAATATCGTGGAGGCTGTCGTGGTATTGGCCTCTGCGCCCTCTGATCGCAGCAAGGGGGTTGCCTGGTGAGCATGCAAAATGGCGCCTTCACGATAGGCTCTTGCGATCTCTTCACCAAAATCCGGGATGAGCGAGCGCCAGTCGCCACTGGTCCATTTGCCCTTCCGCTCTGCTTTGTTCCTCGTGTGGTGATGCAGATACCACTGCGTCTTCGAGATGTCGTTTGGATCGGCAAATCCGGGATTGCGAAGAGTGTCCAGGTGCTGCGCGATATGCTCGCGCGACTTGCGCAGATTCTCTTTCTCGCGCCGCTCGCGTGCCTTGGCCTGTTGGCGCCATTTGCGGTTCTGCTGCGAGAGTCCATCCTCACGTTTCGGTGGGTGCAAGAAGAGCTGCAGCTGCTCGGCGAGTTCAGGCTTGCCATTGACGGCCTCCTTCAGCCGCTTGAGCTTCGCAGCGCCTCTCCCGCCTTTGACGTAAGCGTCGATCGCGCCGGAGAGGGCGACGTGCTTGTCGTCCTCCACTGCGCGCGTCTCGATCTCGCCGAGGAAGTAGTCAAAGTCCTCTGCTGAAAACTTCCAGAAGGCCTCGAAGGAGTGGGCCTGCCACATATGCGTGACGCGGCCGAAGCCTGATTCAGTGTTCTCGGCGCGTACCTTGCCAACCTCAGACCAAAAGAGTGTGCGGTTGAATTCCGGCCATGCAGGCACGAGCTTGGAGAAGTCCGCCTTAAGCTCGCGAACATCAGTATCGAAATGTCTCGATGCACGAAGCATGCCGAGGACGCCCAGAGCTGCAGCCGACAGCGCGTCAATGTTGCGCGCCTCAACGAGCCGCTCCACGGCGCAGGCGGCTGGATGAAGCAGCCAGCCAAATCGCGTAGAGACTTTGCAAAAGCGCGCATCCACATAAGGCTGCCTCTCAAGGAGATTGTGCATTCCCTCTAGCAGGGGGAGGACATTCTCCAGCGGCATCCTCTCGACGAGCTTGGTCACACCGTCCTGCAGATGATCAACGGTGTATTTTGGCAGGGCTTCTGCCTTTGAGGCGACACGGAGCAGCCACTCGATGTCCTCCGCGCTGCCCTTTAATGTCTCGCAGATTTCATTGAGCCATTCCCTGTCGGGATTAGAGGGCTCATTCGCGAGTGCCTCGCGCACATCGCGCATGTCCTCCGCAGTGCCGACAGAATTCACGGCGCGGATCGCAACCATCCGCCGATATTTTCCCGCTGTCGGTGACAAGGCCTGCTGTTTTGCTTCGGGCAGAGCGGCTTTGATCTGCCCAAGCCAGACCATGCGCAGCAGAAAGCTTGCTGCCTCCTCGTCGTCACCATGGAGCTGAAGAAGATGCCTGATCTCATCACTCAAGTCCGCGTGGGCAAATCGCTGTACCGATGCGAAGTCGGTGGGAGCGGTCGGTGAATGACCGGGCACAAGGTCCTGCGCCACTTCAGCCAGGAGTTCCCGTCGTGTCGGAAGCGGCAATGAAGGAGGATCGCCGCCTTCAAAGAGAACCTGCGGCGCAATCCGGCGAACGCGCTCCCTGATACGCTCATCATAGAGCGCGACCCATGGCAGAATAGGACGCATCACAGGGACGATGATCTCGACGCCGTACTGGGTCTTGAAGAACATATCTTCGATGGCTCGGCGTGATGCAGGGCGAGCCAGCATCTCCCTCAACCACTCCGCCGTGAGATACTCGCGAACTGTCCGGTGGTGAAATCTGACCGAACCATAGATCGCAGCATCGAAAATGGGCCGTTCGAGAAGCGCCTTTCGTTCGGCCGGCGACCAGTTCGGCAAGACCTTGTCGATCGCAATCCCGCCAAGTCCATCATGGCCATCAGGCACCTGTATGGAAGGATTGCGTCCGAGCGTTGTCGCCGCCGCCAGCAGCTTGGCGCCTTCCAGGGCTTTTGCCTCTGTCAGGGAGACATTCTCGGCGCGATCGCGGTCCCTTTCTTTCAGACGGCGTTCCACACCATCTTCCATGATGGTGCGGCGGGTGCCGATGCCGCCGCGTTTCAGCCAGGACGCGATGAGGTCTTCGAGGTCCTGAGGCAGCGCTGCAAAGGAGTCCGCGTCCGCTCTTTCAATCGCGTCGCCAAATGCTTTCGTATCGTTCACCCCGCGCGCAGCGGCGAACATCTCCACTTGCTCACGCGTAAGCCCCTCAAGCGTCAGGATGCGAAACGGTGCGGTCGTCTCCTTTTTGTCGTTTTTGGCAGTGGCGACTTCCGCATCAGTGACGGCTTCCTCGTCTTCATCATCTTCATCAAGAAGGTCATCGACAATATCGGACGCTGTGCGTTCAGGCTCTTCCTCCTTGGCGACTTCGGTAATCGCCGTGAACGGCAGATAGGCTTTGGCCTTGTCCAGATCAGTCTTGGGCTTCCATGCCGACATGCGCCCGCTAAGAAAGATATGCGTCCGGTCCAGAACGAGTTTCAGCCGCTGGCCCAAGAGGTTCAACGCAAGATCGAAATCCCTCGGATGACGAAGCCTGGCTTCATCCACTGAATCCAGAAACAACCAGCCTTCCGAGCCGGACTCAATCCACGCAGCGAACTCCTGCTCACTGCCGATGTCGAAGGCCGCCGAGAAGTGCTCCGGGATGTTTTCCAGCTTGAGGAAGAACGCGACCTTGCCCTCGTCCCGGAGCTGCTTTGTGATCGTGCGAAACTCTTCCGTTTTTCCGGAGCCGGCTTCCGAGAGAATGACGACCCGATACTCAGCGAGCAGTTCACGCCACTGAATGGCCTTTGAGACATAGAAGGCCTTGGAGATGTCGGACTCGTCACTTTCGCTGGCGTAGCTCGAAAGCTCACGAAAGCTTCGCTTCAGCGGCACATAGGGGAAATCTTCCTCATCAACGGGCATTTGCTTTACGCCTTCTCATTCTTAAGCCCGCGCAGCACAGCGACCAGATCATGCATATCGGTATAGGCATCGGTGCCTGGGCGGCGGCTGTTGTTCGCCTTGAGGGCGGTGCCGCGATCGATCGCGGTCTGAATGCTCGCAACCGTCTTTGCGTAAGTATCCTTGTTGCCCTTCTCGTATCCGGCGATGTGCGTCTTCACGCGGGCGAGAGCCTGATCGCGGGGCATGAAAGCCTGAATGTTCTCAAAATGAAGGAGAAGCCAGAGCTCGAAGCTCGGTACCGTGACGATGGCCTCGAAGGTCGCAGCCACGCCCTCATCGTTTTTCCATTTCTTGTCGCGCGCCTCGGCCATATCGAGCGCCGCGATATAGGTGAGATGCTGGTCCCGGTCGAAGACGGCGTAGACTTTCTCGTAGCCCTTGGTGCGCTTGAACTCGGCTTCCGCCGACTCCACGACCTGTTTGGGTTCGGTGCCAAGCGCGCTCGGAATCACATGCACATCGACGCTTGAAATCCGTGCCGCCTGCCTGATCTCGTCAAGATAGTTGGGCTCCGTCTTTGAGCCTTCACAGACGATCAGAACGCGGTCATGCGCCGCGCGTTTGGGCTTCTCGCGTCTTAGGTCCCGCGATGATCTGCTACGGTTCTTAGGCATCGGTACGCAGCCGCTTCAGGATGGGGACTGCGCCGTACCGGCCGCCAAGATAACCCTTCTCAAGCGCCTCATTCTTGCGCGGCGAGAAGTCGGTGAGCGGGTAGAGACATGAGGCCTGCTCTTCGTCCTTCTCGGTGAACCAGATCTGATCGCGGCGCAGATGCGCGCCATCGAGCAGCGAGGTGTCGTGCGTCGTGAAAATCAGCTGCGCATTGCTCTTGTTGACCTCAGGGTCATGGAACATCGCGATCAGCTGACGCACTAGCAGTGCGTGAAGAGATCGATCGAGTTCGTCGACGATAAGAACCTGCCCGCGCTCGAAGATATCGAAGAGCGGTCCCGCCAGAGAGAAGAGCTTTTGCGTGCCTTCGGATTCATCCCCGAAATCAAACACGGCCGAGCCCTTGCTCGACGAGTGCTTGAAGGTCGGCATAACGATGTCCTGCTCCTGGCGCCCGCTGTCCGAGAGGCCGCCAGTCGCAAGATCGATCTTAATGCTCTGAGTCGCACCTTTGACCTGCTTCAGCGCAATGTCATCGATGCTGATATCGGCGCTAGAGAGGAACTGCGTAACCCGGCCTGACTTCGCCTTTGCGATGTGGTTGATCGTATAGTCAGGCACCGGTCCGCTGCCATTCTCGAACACGACAAGGCTCTGCGCGATGTAGTCGAAGATCGGCCTTAGAGACTCGCTGTTGAGCTGAATGGCGGTCGAGAGGAAGAGCGCATTGGGACGCGTGGCCTCCTTCCAGACATTGCGGTTGCCTTTGAAATGCGCCTCGCTGAATTTGTACTCATCCACCTGTGCTTTGGAGTTGTACTCCCGCATGAACCAGGTCTGGGGCTGCTTGGTCTTGTAAACCAGAAGCCACTCCTCAACGATGCGGCGGGCATTCAGCGCAAAGCCGTACTGATAGCGAACGCCTTCCTTGAAAAACGTCAGCTCGAATTCCGTCGGCTCCTTGTCAGTCTCAGGATCGAGGCGGAAGGGCTGAATGTTGAACTGCTGATCGGGTTTTAGGTTTGCGGAATCCACCACGATGCCGCGCATCAGCTGCAGGGCGCGAATGAGGTTCGACTTCCCGCTCGCATTCGCCCCATAGATGCCAGCCGCCCGAAGCACGCGAGGCACGGACGTGTTTTTCGTCGCAACGACATTCGTGCTTTCCAGGTCTTTGTCAGAGGACGCCAGCAGGGAAAGCCTGTTCTCACCCTTGAAGGACCTGAAGTTTGTGACGCGAAACTCAATTAACATCGCGGCCTCCATTCTAAGGGGATTTTTGCACATTTCCTGCAAAAAGTCCAGTTTATTTTGGCTTCTAGGCTGAATTGGCTCGCCGGCACAGGGACGCAATTCCCGCTCTATTCGCCCCCATGAGGCTCGCCGAACCCTACGGAGTTCCTACGGTTTCGGCCCATTCGGGTGACGATCGGGGCGAGGAAAAGGACGGTCCCGCCCCTTTTTGGGCGGGGCCTTTGGTGGCGTGGGTGCCCCACGCTTGAACCCGGTTTTCCAGCTTAAGCCGACGTCAGGGACGCTGATCCAATAGCCCCGGCCCTCGCTGGCCCGCTCCATTCGGCCGCTGTAGAGGCGGCCTCCCGTGTGGCTTCGGGCGCTTCGCCCGCGTTACGGCGCGGCGGGTCTTTGGGGTCCCTTCCTTACGGCACGAGGTCCCAGTCCGCGCGAGAAGAGCGCGGCCTCAAGATGGGACGCTCGGCGCTGGCCAAGGGTTCAGGCGGGGCAGGTCTGCTTCGCTGATGAACCTAAGAAAGGCGAAGCCATCATGAAGGAAGACAAGAAAGACATTTACACGCGCGTGACCGAGACCATCGTCGCGCAGCTCGAAAAAGGCGTGCGGCCGTGGCACCAGCCATGGAGCGGCAACCACGCGGCAGGAAGGATCAACCGCCCCTTGCGGCACAACGGCGAGGCCTATCGCGGCATCAATATCCTGATGCTGTGGGGCACATCGGTAGAGCGCGGTTACAGCTCCCCGACATGGATGACCTTCCGGCAGGCAGGCGAACTTGGAGGCAATGTCAGGAAAGGCGAGAAGGGCACACTTGTCGTTTTTGCCAATGCGCTGACGAGGAATGAAGAGAACGCCGAAACAGGCGAAGAGACCGAAAAGCGCATTCCCTATTTGAAAGGTTACACGGTCTTCAACACCGAACAGATCGAGGGACTGCCCGAACGTTACACCCTCATCGAGAGTCTGAAGATCACGCCTCAGGAGCGCATCGCAAGAGCCGATCAGTTCTTCGCGGCAACGGGCGTGAGCCTCCGGCACGGCGGAGCGCGGGCGTACTACTCAGGCAGTGAAGACTTTATCCAGATGCCGTCCTTCGAGGCGTTCGAGGATGCACCCGCCTATTACGCCACGCTCGCCCATGAATGCGTGCACTGGACCAAAGCCAAAAAGAGATTGGACCGCGATCTCGGAGCCAAACGCTGGGGCGATCATGGCTATGCGGCTGAAGAGCTTGTGGCGGAGCTCGGAGCCGCCTTCCTCTGCGCCGATCTCGCTCTGACCCCGCAGCTGCGAGACGAGCATGCGTCCTATCTCGCCTCATGGCTGAAGATCCTGAAAGAGGATTCCCGCGCGATCTGTCAAACGGCGTCGAAGATTGACCCCCTATCGGCGCGCAATATTGACCCCCTAAGGTCTCGGGCGGGCGGTGATGCTCAGGCGCGGTTCTTGAAGCGCCAGCTCTCGTTGCCGGTTTCGACGATGT
>JAEWCE010000063.1 GCA_023390785.1 Pseudomonadota bacterium | reverse complement strand
TCGGGGGAGAGGTCGCCCGAAGGGCGGGTGAGGGGGCCTTCGCCCAGCCAAAAGGACCCACGTCGTGAGCATCGAACTCGGCCATTTCGCGCTGATCCTGGCAACCGCGATTGCGGCGGTGTCGGCGCTTGCCGGCTTCTGGGGCTGGCGCAGGAGCGAGCGGATCACCCTGATCCTCCGGCAGGGGGCGGTGCTGCAGTTCCTGCTGGTGGCCGCCGCCTTCGCAGCGCTGATCCAGGCCTTCGTCACCTCCGATTTCTCGCTGGAGCTCGCCTACGAACATTCGCACTCGCTGCAGCCGCTGCTGTTCAAGATCACCAGCGTATGGGGCAACCACGAGGTCTCGATGGTCCTGTGGGTGATGATCCTGGTGCTGATGGGCGCCGCAGTGGCGCTGTTCGGTCGCAATCTGCCGCGCGAGCTCCTGACGCTGGTGCTGAGCATGCAGAGCCTGCTGGCAGCGGCGTTCGGCGGCTTCACCATCTTCACCTCCAATCCGTTCCTGCGGCTGTCGCCGGCGCCGCTTGAAGGGCAGGGACTGAACCCGATCCTGCAGGACATCGGCCTCGCCATCCACCCGCCGCTGCTCTACACCGGCTATGTCGGCTTCTCGATCTGCTTTTCCTTCGCGGTCGCCGCGCTGATCTCCGGCCGCATCGATGCCGCCTGGGCCCGCTGGGTACGACCGTGGGCGCTGCTGAGCTGGTGCTTTCTGACGCTGGGCATCGCCATGGGCTCGTACTGGGCCTATTACGAGCTCGGCTGGGGCGGCTGGTGGTTCTGGGACCCGGTCGAGAATGCGAGCTTCATGCCCTGGCTCGCGGGTACCGCGCTGCTGCACTCGGCGCTGGTGATGGAAAAGCGCAACGCGCTCAAGATCTGGACCATCTTCCTTGCCATCATCACCTTCTCGCTGAGCCTGCTCGGCACGTTCATGGTGCGCTCGGGGGTGTTGACCTCGGTGCACAGCTTTGCGACCGATCCGACCCGGGGCCTCGTGATCCTGGCGCTGCTGGCCGTGTTCATCGGCGGCGCCTTCGCGCTGTTCGCGCTGCGCGCCTCGGCGTTGCGACTGGGAGGACTGTTCGCGCCGATCAGCCGCGAGGGAGCGCTGATCCTCAACAATCTGTTCCTGTCGACCGCGATGGTGGCAGTGCTGGTGGGCACGCTCTATCCGCTGCTGCTCGAGGCGACGACCGGCAAGACCATCTCGGTTGGAGCGCCGTTCTTCTCGCTGACCTTCGGCGCGGTGATGGCGCCGCTCCTGATCGTGTTGCCGTTCGGGCCGTTCCTCGCCTGGAAGCGCGGCGACCTGGTGGCGGTAACGCAGCGCCTTGCCTGGGCGGCCGGGCTCGCGGTGTTCGCCGCGGTGCTCATCTTTGCGCTCAGCGGCGGGCAGGTGTCGCTGGCCCCGCTGGGCCTGCTGCTCGGCTTCTGGGTGGCGTTCGGCGCTATTGCCGAGCTGGTCGACCGCTCCGGCCTGGGCCGCATGCCGCTGAAAACCAGCTGGCACCGGCTTGCGGGGCTGCCGCGCTCGGCCTTCTCGACCGCGCTCGCCCATTTCGGCCTCGGCATCAGCGTCATCGGCATTGTCGCTGCCAGCGCCTGGCAGCTCGAGGTGATCACCACCATGCAGCCGGGGACGACGAAAGCGGTCGGCGACTACACGCTGCGCTTCGACGGCATCGACGATGTGCGAGTCGAGAATTACGCGGCGGAAGTCGGCAAGTTCACCGTGATCTCGGGTGGTGACGAGCGGCACCTGACGCCGGAGCGGCGCGTCTATACCGCCAGCGGCACACCCACCACCGAGGCGGCGATCGAGACCTACGGCTTCAGCCAGCTTTACGTGCAGTTGGGCGAGCAGAGCGCCGACGGCAGCCGCACGGTGCGCGTCTGGTACAAGCCGTACGTTACGCTGATCTGGCTCGGCGCCATCCTCATGGCCCTGGCCGGAGGCCTGTCGCTGACCGATCGGCGACTGCGTGTCGGCGTGGCGCGCCGGGCCGCTGCACCCAAGCCGGCGCCGGCCGAATGAGGGCATTGCTCGCTGCCGTGTTGCTGCTGTGGCTGACGTTGCCGGCGCTTGCGGTCAACCCGGACGAGATGCTGGCCGATCCGGCGCTCGAGGCGCGGGCGCGGGCGATTTCCGCCGGCCTGCGCTGCCTCGTCTGCCAGAACGAATCGATCGACGATTCCGACGCCGATCTCGCGCACGAGATACGTGTGCTGGTGCGCGAGCGGCTCAAGGCCGGCGATACCGACCAGCAGGTCGTGCAGTATCTGGTCGATCGCTATGGCGAGTTCGTGCTGCTCAAGCCGGTCTTTGCCTGGCATACGCTGGTGCTGTGGATCGCTGCGCCGACCATCCTCGTGGTTGGCGGAATCGTCCTCGTGATGGCCGCCCGGAAGCGGCGATCGGTGCTGGAGCTCGGGCCGCTGACCGACGAGGAACAGCAGGCGCTCGACGAGCTCGATCACTGATCACGACAGCGTTTCCGGCTGCAATTTCAATGCGTTGACGTGACGGACGTCGGCATTAACGATTTGTCATATCAGGGCAATCTCGCGGAAAGGGCTCAGTCTCCATATAGGCGGCATCATCGAGCCGTTTGAAGGAGAACAAGAATGCGCTCCACTTTCCTTGCCCGTACCCGCAAATGGATCGGTGCCTCGGCACTGGCCATCCTGGTCGGGCTCGGCGGCGGCACGGCCTTCCTTGCTGCGTCCAGCCCCATGGCCGCCGCGCAGGTGACGCCCGTCGCCCAGATTACCGCCCCCGACCTCACCAGCCAGAACCCCGGCTTCGCCAATCTCGTCGATGCCGTGAAGCCGGCCGTGGTGTCGATCACCGTCGAAGGCCGCGAGAAGCCTCCGGCAATGGACCAGAACAACGACTTCAACGGTCAGATTCCCGATCTGCCCGACGACAATTTCCTCAAGAAGTTCTTCCAGCAGTTCGGCGCGCCGCAGGGGCGTGGTGGGCCGCAGGGGCAGGCGCCGCAGGGTCGTCGCTTCGCAGCGGCCGGCTCGGGCTTCATCATCTCGGCCGACGGCTACATCGTCACCAATAACCACGTGGTCGAGAACGCCAGCAAGGTCACCGTGACCTTCGACAATGGCGACACAAAATCGGCCAAGGTGGTCGGCACCGACGAGCGGACCGACCTCGCGGTGGTCAAGGTCGATGGCGCCACCGACCTGCCCTTCGTCAAGTTCGCGACCGACGAAGCCCGCGTCGGTGACTGGGTCATCGCCGTCGGCAACCCGTTCGGCCTCGGCGGCACCGTGACCGCAGGTATCGTGTCGGCCCGCGGCCGCGACGTCGCCGGCTCCAATTACGGCGACTTCCTGCAGATCGACGCCGCCGTGAACATGGGCAATTCGGGTGGCCCGACCTTCAACCTCAAGGGTGAAGTGATCGGCGTCAACACCGAGATCTTCTCGCCCAATGGCGGCAATGTCGGCATCGCCTTCGACATCCCGGCCAAGACGGTGCAGCAGATCACCAGCTCGCTGATCAAGACCGGCACCGTGACCCGCGGCTTCCTCGACGTCCGCATCCAGGACGTCAGCCGTGACATCGCCGACAGCGTCGGCCTCAAGGACGCCAAGGGTGCCCTGATCACCGACGTCACCTCGGATGGCCCCGGCGCCAAGGCCGGCCTCAAGTCGGGTGACATCATCACCAAGGTGGACGGCCAGGACATCGAGAATGCCCTCGATCTGTCGCGGACCATTGCCGGAGACCAGCCGAACCAGACGGTGCAGCTGACGGTGTGGCGCGACGGCAAGGAGACGACGCTCTCGGCAACGCTGGGCACCTTCTCGAACCAGTCCACCGACAACACCAAGCCGAACACCCCGCCGTCGGATGACCAGGGGGCGACGCAGTCGAGTGTCGGCCTGACGCTGGTACCCAACAGCAATGGTGATGGCGTGCTGGTGCAGGATGTCGACCAGGACTCGGTTGCCGCCGACAAGGGCTTCCAGGTCGGTGACACCATCCTCGAGGTCGACAACAAGAAGGTCTCGACCGGCAAGCAGTTCGAGGACGCCATCAACGCGGTCAAGGACTCCGGCCGTGGCACGGCGCTGATCAAGGCCCAGCGCGACGGCAATGTCCGCTTCATCGGCCTGCCGCTCGAAGCCAGCAAGGGCTGAGCCGGCCGGCAAAGTCGACGGTCCCGGAGCCATGCTC
>JAEWCE010000033.1 GCA_023390785.1 Pseudomonadota bacterium | reverse complement strand
CGGGCAACCCGGTGGCATAGGGCAGGGTGCGGCTCAGCCGCGCCGTGGCCTCGTCGATGCGCGAATGCGCGCTCTCCCAGGCCTGTTTCGCGGTGATGCCGTCCCGGCGGTACACCGGCGCCGTCAGATACAGTTCGTCCTTGAGCGTGTCGAAGATCGCCAGCACCGATGGGCGCATCAGAATGGCGTCCGGCAGGCCGAGCGTTTCGGTGTTGCTGTCGGGCAGCACCTCCATCAGCCGCACCATGTCGTAGCCGAGATAGCCATAGATGCCGGCGGCGGTGGAGGGCAGGCCCTCGGGCACGTCGGTCTGGCTTTCGGCCACCAGCGCCCGGAGCGCCTCGAGCGGTGGCGTCCCCAGTGGCTCGAAGGCATCCGCGGAGACATTGGCGTTGCGGTTGATGCTGGCCCTGCCGGCCTCGACCTTGAGGATGATGTCGGGGTCGAACCCGATCATCGAGTAGCGGCCCTTGGTGGCGCCGTCCTGCACGCTTTCGAGCAGGAAGGTGTTGCGCCGCCCCTCGCTCAGCTTGAGGTAGGCTCCGATCGGCGTCTCCAGATCGGCCACGACGCGGCGAAAGACGATCTGGGAGCGCCCAGCGTCATAGGCCGTCGCGAAGGTCTCGAAGCTGTCGCCCGCCATCGCATCACTGCGGCTGGTCAAGGTTGAGCAGCTGGCTCAACGCTTGCTGGTTGATCTTGATGCCGGCCTCGTCGCGGATGCCGCCGACGAACTCGGCATAGAGCGCATCGCGCTCGGAATTTTCGAGGAAGTCCTTGATGTTCTTGTCGCCTTCGCCCTGCGCCGGGGTCACGTCGGTGACATGGTAGACGACATATTCGCCGTCGCCGTCGATGGCCCAGCCGTGGCTGTCGGGGCCTTTGGAGAAGATCGCCGTCGCCACCTGCTGCGTCAGCACGTTCGTCTTGTCGCCGTCGCGGGTGATCGGCTGGCTGATGGTGGCGAACTGCGTGCGCTCTGCCGCCACGTCCTGGAACGACTTGCCGCCGTCGAGCTCCTTGACGATGGCATCGACCTCGGCCTTGAGCGCCGCGTCGGTCTTGGCGGCGGTCCAGGCGGCCGTCACCTTGTCCTTGACCTCGTCGAGGGTCTGGTCGCGCGCCGCCTCGACCTTGCTCAGGTCGAAATAGATATTCTCGTTGGAGTTGACCGCCACGGTCGGCGCCAGCTTGCCTTGGGTCGCCGCAAAGATCGCCGTCGCTACCTTGGCGCGGTCGGCCTCGGGCAGGGCGGTGACCGACGACAGTTCCGGCCCGCCGGCGGTGATGGTCACCGTCGACACCGGGAGCTTGTAGCGGTCGGCGATCTCCTTGAGCGGCTTCAGTCCGGCTCTGAGGGACTCGATCTGGTCCTGGATGTCGGCATAAGCCGCCTTGGCCTTGGCGATGGCCAGATTCCTGGCCACGGCCGGCTTGGCGTCTTCGTAGCTGGTGGTGCCGCCGGCCTCGATCTTGGTGACCCCGATCACGCGCTTGCCGCCGATGCCGGGGATGATGGCGAAATCGCCTTCCTTGGCGAGCCCGAACGCGGCGTCCGCCACCGCCGGGTCGATCACCTCGGACTTGGCCTGCAGCCCGAAATCGGTCGCCGTCAGTCCCGCCGCCTTCACGTCGTCGAGGAAATTGCTGCCGGGCGTAAAGAACGACTCCTTGCTCGGATCGGTCAGCGCCACCTGCTGGATCTGGCGTTTCTCGACCTTGGTCAGGCTGTCCTTCGTCTTGTCGTACTCGGCTTTGATCTCGTCTTCGGTCGGCTGGTAGTCGGGCAGCGCCGCCATCGCCTCAGGCGTCAGCACCAGCACGTCGGCGGTGCGTGTCTCCTTGGTGCGAAATTCGGTCTGGTGGTCCTTGAGATAGGCCTTGAGGTCGTCGTCGGTCGGCGCCGCGATATCGGGCAGGCTGGTGGAATTGAGGGTGAAATATTCGACCGTGCGCGTGTCGTTGCGGTAGCGGTTGAGCAGTTCGGCGGCGGTCTTGGGCACCGGCGAGCCCGCGAACAGGCCCATGGCGATCTGCTGGCGGCGGGCGGCGCGCGTCTGCAGGTCGAAATACTCCGCTTCCGTGTATCCGCTCTGGGCGAGCACCTGCTGGAAGGTGGCACGATCGAAATTGCCGAGCGTATTGGCGAAGCTCGGGTCTTCGCGCACCATCTTGGCCAGTTGCGCGTCGGAGACGCCGATGCCGTAGCTGACCGCCAACTGGTTGATTGCCGAGTCCGAGGCGAGCCGCGCGATCACCGATGTCGGAATGCCCATCTGCAACGCCTGCTGCGACGTCGGCATCTGTCCGGTCTGCTGTGCGAACTGGTTGAGTTGCTGCTGATAGGCGCGAGAGAACTGGGTGGTGGTGATGTCCTCGTTGCCGACCCGGGCAAGGGTGGTCGAGCCGAGGTCGAGGATGACGTTGGAGATGCCGAAACCGGCCATGCCGATCAGCAGCAGGCCCCCCAGGATCTTGCCGACCAGGGTCGTGGCGAAACGGCGCATCAGGTTCAGCATAGGCGGAGCAATCCAGGCGGTGACGTTGCGGCCCGAAGGGGTTATGGCAAACTCTGTTGCCGCGCAAGAGCAAGGATTTCCGCCAAGTGCCTCAGAATATTACCCCCCTGATCGCCGGAAACTGGAAGATGAACGGGCTGCGCGCGGCCCTGTCGGAAGTCGAGACGCTGGCGAGCCGCCTCACCGCCGGCCCGGCTCCGCGCTGCACTGTCGCCATCTGCCCGCCGGCGACGCTGCTCGGCCCGATGAACCGCATCACCGCGCCCGCCGGGATCGTGCTGGGCGGCCAGGATTGTCACCCGGCGGCCTCGGGCGCGCACACCGGCGATATCAGCGCCCCCATGCTGGCCGATGCCGGAGCGCAGATGGTGATCGTCGGACATTCGGAGCGCCGCGCCGACCACGGTGAAACCGACGAATTGGTGCGCAACAAGGCCATCGCCGGGCTCGCGGCGGGCCTCACCCCGATCATCTGCATCGGCGAAACCCGGGCGGAGCGCGAGGCCGGCACCGCCGACGCCGTCTGCACCCGTCAATTGCTGGCCTCCGTGCCCGACCAGGCCGCAGGCGAAGACGTGGTCATCGCCTATGAGCCCGTCTGGGCCATCGGCACCGGGCTGACGCCGACCGCCGCCGACATCGCGGCCATGCACAACTCCTTGCGCCAGCAACTGATTTCGCGTTTCGGCGGGCGCGGGGCGACGCTCCGTATCCTCTATGGCGGCTCGTTGAAACCGGCCAATGCCCGCGAAATCCTCGCCATCGAGAACGTCAATGGCGGCCTTGTCGGCGGCGCCAGCCTCTTGGCGGATGACTTCGCCGCCATTATCTCCGCGGCGTAATTCCAATCTCTCGCCCGAATATCGGCGCAAGCCGCTGGCATTTGGGGAGCGTGGCGTGTATGACCCGCGCCGATTTGGTCAGCACGCCTCACCGGTGCGGGCTCTGAACTGAAAGCCGTCCCCTTATGCAAAACGTACTGCTCGTCGCCTACCTCATCATTGTCCTGGCGCTCATCGGCGTGATCCTGCTGCAGCGTTCGGAAGGCGGCGGCCTGGGCATGGGCGGCAATGCCGGCGGCCTGATGACGGTGCGCGGCTCGGCCAACCTCCTGACCCGCAGCACGGCGATCCTGGCCGCGCTGTTCTTTGCCGCCGCCATCGGGCTCACCATCATGAGCGAGCTCGACCGCGGCACCGACTCCATTCTCGACCAGGCCGTCAGCACCGGACCGCAGCCCTCGACCGTCCTCGACGCACTGAGCCAGATGCAGGGCGACACCTCGTCCGCCGCGCCGGCCACGGCGTCGTCCGCAGCGACCGATCCGGGCCTCGCGCTCCCCGTCACCGCGGCACCGTCCGCCTCGGCGCCCGCAACCCCATCCGCCAGCAGCGCGGCTCCGGCCAGCAGCGAGGCGGCACCGCCGAGCAGCAGCGCTCCGG
>JAEWCE010000361.1 GCA_023390785.1 Pseudomonadota bacterium | reverse complement strand
CCGCGGTCTCCTGCATCAGGTCTTCGTCGGCTTGGGTACGGCCGGCGGTATCGAAGATGACGACGTCGTAGCCGCCGAGCCGGGCTTCGCGCTCGGCGCGGCGGGCGATGTCGACCGGGGTCTCATTGAGCTGGATCGGCAGCGTGTCGACGCCGATCTGGGTGCCAAGCACGCGCAATTGTTCCTTGGCGGCCGGACGGCGGTCGTCGAGCGAGGCCATCAGGACCTGCTTGCCCTGCCGCTCCTTGAGCCGCTTGGCGATCTTGCCGGCATGGGTGGTCTTGCCGGCGCCCTGGAGGCCCACCATCAGCAGGCCGACCGGAGCGGGGGCGTTGAAGTCGAGCGGCACGGGCACCTCGCCCAGCACCCGGACCAGCTCGTCGTGGACGATCTTGACCACCTGCTGGCCCGGCGTCACCGAGCGGGTGACCTCGGCGCCGACGGCGCGCTCGCGCACCTGCTCGACGAAGGCCTTGACCACTTCCAGCGACACGTCGGCTTCGAGCAGCGCGCGACGAACCTCGCGCAGCGCCGCATCGACGTCCGCCTCGTTCAGCGCGCCGCGGCCGGTGAGGCCTTCGAAGATTTTCCCAAGCCGGTCGCTGAGGCTCTCGAACATTGCGTTTCCTTCCCGGATTACTCGCCGGGATATGGTTGGCTCAGGCGCAAACGCCAAACACACCCCGGGGCGCGTCGCGCTGCGGGATGTTTGCCTTGGGGAACTCTTTATACCTTTGCGGGTCCCGGTCGGCGGTTCAGGTCAGACCTGAGCGAAGTGGCGGGTCAATAGGCGGGAACGGCCGGGGAGTCAAGGAAACCGGCGCAACAGGCGTCGCACTGGCAATTCGTCAGCACATCCGCCATATAGTGCCGGCAAACGCGTCCCTCGAGGCATTCGGCAAAAATGGCTGGCGTTCCGTATTTGAAGATGAACGGGCTGGGCAACGACTTCGTCGTCGTCGACGCGCGGGCTGACGGCCGCCGGTTCACGCCCGAGGCTGTGCGCGCCATCACCGACCGGGTGAAGGGCGTGGGCGCCGACCAGTTCATCGTCATGGAAAAGCCGGCGGCCGAGGGCGTCGACGTGTTCATGCGCATCTACAATTGCGACGGCGGCGAGATCGACGCCTGCGGCAATGCCACGCGCTGCATTGCGGCGCTGGTGGCCGAGGAAATGGGCAAGCGCGCCATCATGCTGCAGACCAATGCCGGCCTGCTGTCGGCAACCGTTACCGACGACCTCGTGACCGTCGACATGGGCAAGCCGCGCTTCGACTGGGACCAGATCCCGCTCAGCGAGGAATTTGCCGACACCACCGGCATCGAGCTGCAGATCGGGCCGATCGATGCGCCTATTCTGCATACGCCGTCGGTGGTCAATGTCGGCAACCCGCACGCCATCTTCTGGGTGTCGGACGTTGCCGCCTACGATCTCGGCCGCTTCGGGCCACTGCTCGAGAACCACCCGATCTTTCCGGAGCGGGCCAATATCGAGCTGGCGCAGGTGATGTCGCCGGATCGCATCAAGGTGCGGGTGTGGGAGCGCGGTGCCGGGCTGACACTCGCCTGCGGCACCGGCGCCTGCGCCGTCGGCGTGGCTGCCGCCCGCAAGGGACTCACCGGCCGAAAGGTCACGGTAGAGCTGCCCGGCGGGCCGCTCGAGATCGACTGGCGGGCCTCGGACAACCATATCCTGATGACCGGCACCTGGTCGCTCGACGGCGAGGGCGTGCTGCCGGACGAGTGGCTCAAGGCAGCATGAGCGTCGAAACGCTCACCTTCGGTTGCCGCCTCAACGCCTACGAATCCGAAGTGATGAAGGCCGAGGCCGAAAAGGCCGGGCTCACCGGGGCACTGATCGTCAACACCTGCGCGGTGACGGCGGAGGCGGTGCGGCAGGCCAAGCAGGCGATTCGCAAGGCGCGGCGCGAGGCGCCGGGCCGACAGATCATCGTCACCGGCTGCGCCGCGCAGACCGCGCCGCGCGATTTCGCCGAAATGGCCGAAGTCGACCTCGTGCTCGGCAACGCCGACAAGATGAAGGCCGAGAGCTATGCGCCGATGGCCTTCGGGGTGAAGCTCAACGACAAGGTGCAGGTCAACGACATCATGGCCGTGCGCGAGCAGGCCGGCCATCTGATCGAGGGCATGGACGGGCGGGCGCGGGCGTTCGTGCAGGTGCAGAACGGCTGCGATCATCGCTGCACCTTCTGCATCATCCCCTATGGCCGCGGCCCGTCGCGCTCGGTGCCGATGGGCGCGGTGGTCGAGCAGATGAAGACCCTCGTGGGGAACGGCTATCGCGAGCTGGTGCTCACCGGCGTCGATATCACCAGTTATGGTGCCGACCTGCCGGGGCAGCCGAGCCTCGGCAAGCTGGTGCAGGCAATCCTGCGGCATATCCCGGATCTGCCGCGGCTCAGGATCTCGTCTATCGATTCGATCGAGGCCGACGAGGCGCTGTACGACGCCCTGGCATCGGACCGAAGGCTGATGCCGCACCTGCATCTCAGCCTGCAGTCGGGCGACGATCTGATCCTCAAGCGCATGAAGCGCCGGCACCTGCGGGCCGATACGCTGGAGTTCGTCAGCCGGGTGCGGGCGCTGCGGCCGGACGTGGTGTTCGGCGCCGACATCATCGCCGGATTTCCGACGGAAACCGATCAGATGTTCGAGAATTCCCTCAGCATCGTGACCGAAGCGGACCTCACCTATCTGCATGTATTTCCGTATTCGCCGCGCGAAGGCACGCCGGCGGCGCGCATGCCGCAGGTCTCGCGCCGCATCGGCAAGGAGCGGGCGGCGCGGCTGAGAGCCTTGGGCGACCAGCAATATAGCAGGTTCTGCCAGAGCCGGGTCGGGCAGGTGGAATCTGTGCTGGTGGAACGCGAGGGCATGGGCCGAACCGAGCAGTTCGTGCCGATCGCGATCCCCGGCCACAGGCCGGGCGAGCTCGTGGCGGCACGGGCCGTGGGCACGACGGCCGAGGGGCTGGTCGGCGAACCGATCCGGAATGCGGCCTGATGGCGGACGAAAAGCCGGGATTTTTCAAGCGCTTATTCGGGACCGAGGCCCCGCCGTCGCCGTCGTCACCACAGCCTGTGGCACCGGAAACGCCCGGACCGCCGGAGACGCTGCCACCGACCGGGCCGGCGCCGAAACAGACGTGGTTTCAACGACTTGCTTCCGGGCTCAGGCGTTCGTCGGACCAGCTCGGCAGCGGCATCGCCGCCGTCTTCACCAAGAAGCGGCTGGACCAGGCGATGCTGGATGAGCTGGAGGATGTGCTGATCCAGGCCGATTTCGGCGTCGACACGGCGAATTCCGTGGTCGAAGCGCTGCGCCGGGACCGCTTCGACCGTGACATCACAAGCGACGAGGTCCGCGACATTGTGTCACGAACTGTCGCGCAGGTTCTGGCTCCCGTCGCGCAGCCGCTCACGGTGGACCCGGACAAGCGGCCGTTCGTGATCCTGATGGTCGGGGTGAACGGCTCGGGCAAGACCACCACCATCGGCAAGCTCGCCTCGCTGTACCGGGCGGAGGGCAAGTCGGTGATGCTGGCGGCGGGCGACACGTTCCGTGCCGCTGCGATCGAACAGCTGCAGGTGTGGGGGCAGCGCACGGGGGCGCCGGTGGTGGCGCGGCCGGCCGGCTCGGACGCCTCCGGGCTGGCGTTCGATGCCATGACCGAAGCGCGGGCGCAGGGCAGCGACATCCTCATTATCGACACGGCGGGGCGGCTGCAGAACCGCGATGAATTGATGAGCGAGCTCGAAAAGATCATCCGCGTCATCAAGAAGGTCGACCCGAGCGCGCCGCATGCGACGCTGCTGACGCTCGATGCGACGACTGGACAGAACGCGCTCAATCAGGTCGAAATCTTCGGGAAGCGGGCCGGGGTGACCGGGCTGGTGATGACCAAGCTCGACGGCACGGCGCGCGGCGGCATCCTGGTGGCGATCGCCAAGACGTTTGGACTGCCGGTGCATTTCATCGGCGTGGGCGAGGGCATCGACAATCTCGAAGCCTTCGCGGCCGGCGATTTCGCCAGGGCCATCGTGGGCGAGGTATAATGGCCGACAGCAAGGACGATCTCAACTGGAGCGAGCTCAAGCCGCAGCTCATCAAGATGGCGCTCGAGCTCGGACCGCTGGTGGTGTTCTTCATCGTCAACGCGCGCGCCGATATCTTCGTGGGCACGGCCTGGTTCATGGGGGCCATGGTGCTGTCGCTGGCGCTGAGCTGGCTGCTGCTGAAACGCGTGGCGCTGATGCCGCTTGTCACGGGCGTCGTGGTGCTGGTGTTCGGCGGGCTGACGCTGTGGCTGCACGACGACACTTTCATCAAGATGAAGCCGACGGTGATCAACGCGCTGTTCGGCGCGGTGCTGCTGGGTGGAATGGCGTTCCGGCTGTCGCTGCTCAAATATGTGTTCGGCGACGTCTACAAGCTCAGGCCGGAGGGCTGGACCATCCTGACGCTGCGCTGGGGCCTGTTCTTCTTCTTCCTCGCCGTGCTCAACGAGGTGGTCTGGCGTACCCAGAGCACCGATTTCTGGGTGGCCTTCAAGGTATGGGCGACGATGCCGCTGACCATTGTGTTCGCGGCGCTGCAGGTGCCGGTGCTCACCAAATACGCGCCGGAGCCCATCAAGCCGGTCGACGCCATCACGCCGATCGATCCACTGCCGTAGAATGGCGGTGTAACGGACCGTGGTGGATGCGGCCCACACCCCCGGCCCCTCCCCGCAGGGGGGAGGGGAGCCTGACTGCGGAACGCAAGCCTATGGCCGCTTGATCAGATCGTCCTTGCTGACGTTGAGCATCACCTCGTCACCGGTCGTAGAGGCAATCTGCTCGGGCAGGATGAAACGATCCCTGGCCATCAGCCCCTTGGTGTCGAGCCGGATATAGCCTTCGGACAGCAGCCGGTCGCGCAGGGCCTCGGGGAGTTCTTCCTTGCCGAAGGCCTCGGCGATGCTGGCGAGGATGGTTTCACGCGCGCCGCGACGATCGCTGCCATCGATGTCGGCCGGCTCCACGTCGGGCTCGAGCTCGTTTTCCGAGAATTTGAAATCGTCGATCTTGCCGATGGCGTGATGTTGGTTGTCGTACACGGTCATGCCCGTGCGGATGTCGGACGGAAGCGTCTGCATGGGAAATCCTCCTTCGGATGATGAAGGAGAAACGCTATTGACCCGGCCTCGGGTTCCGATTGCGGGGTATGAGGGTGGGGCGAGGCCCCCTCACCCGGCTTCTAGGCTCGCTGCGCTCGCCAAGGCGCCGACCTTTCCCCGGAGGGGCGAGGTGACCGACTGCACGCATGCGAGGTGGCGGCCTAATCAGCCTGCCGCCTTGATCCTGGCGATCGCCGGCACGATTTCGCGATCGATGTCGGC
The DNA here is from genome assembly GCA_023390785.1 of Pseudomonadota bacterium. Classification (GTDB taxonomy): domain Bacteria; phylum Pseudomonadota; class Alphaproteobacteria; order Rhizobiales; family Devosiaceae; genus Devosia_A. The sequence goes on along the minus strand of JAEWCE010000361.1, from coordinate 1,506 downwards.
CATGTCCAGCGGACCGGTGTGCTTGAAGCGGATCACGCCTTTGGCATCGACGATGAAGGTTTCGGGCACGCCGTAGACGCCCCAGTCGATCGAAGTGCGGCCGTCGCGGTCGGCGCCGATACGGTCATAGGGATTGCCGAGCTGGTTCAGGAACGCCGCGGCCTGGTCGGGGGCGTCCTTCTGGTTGATGCCGAAAAGCGCGACGCCGGTCTCGCGCTTCAGCGCTTCGAGCACCGGGTGTTCGTCGCGGCAGGGAATGCACCAACTGGCAAAGACGTTGACCACCGTCACCTGGCCGGCAAGCGAGGCGGTATCGAAGCCCGCGACCGGCAGGCCGTCGACCGGCGGAAGGGCGAATTGCGGTGCGGGCTTGTTGATCAATACCGACTGCACCAGCGAGGGATCGCGGTCGATGTTGAGCGCGAATACCGCGATCAGCGCGACGAGCGCCACGAGCGGCAGCAGCGCGAGGGCGATCCGGACCGGTCGCGTCACGCGGCGGACCTGCGGCGGATGCCCTGGGCCTCGAGCGCGGCGAGCCGGTGCTTCACCCGGCGCGACTGCCACCACACGGCGGCGATCAGCGCCAGCGTCACCAGCGCCACGCCGGCATAGGCCCAGACGATGAAGATCGCGTCGTCGGCGTGCGTCGGCATCAGGCGGCTCCCGCCCTGGCGGCGGCCTGGCGGCCGAGGGTCTCGGCGCGGCGGCGGCGAATCTCGGTGCGCATCGACACCAGATGCAGCAGCAGGAACAGCAGCGTGAAGGCAAGCATCATCACGAACAGCGGAGTGAGGATCGACGGTGGCATCTTCGGGCCGCTCGGGGTGAGGATGGAATCGGGCTGGTGCAGCGTGTTCCACCAGTCGACCGAGAACTTGATGATCGGGATATCGAGGGCGCCGACCAGCGTCACTACGGCAACGATGCGAGCGGCACGCAACTGATCGTCGAAGGCGCGCCACAGCGCGATGATGCCCAGATAGATGAAGAACAGCACGAGGGTCGAGGTCATGCGCCCGTCCCATTCCCAGAACGTCCCCCAGGTCGGCCGGCCCCACAGCGCGCCGGAATAGAGCGCCAGGGCGGTGAAGGCGGCGCCGAGCGGGGCCGCGGACTTGGCGGCGACATCGGCGAGCGGATGGCGCCAGACCAGCGTGCCGAGGGCGGCGACGAACATCACGGCGTAAACGAACTGGCTGAGCCAGGCATTGGGCACGTGGATGTACATGATGCGCACGGTATCGCCCATCTGGTAGTCGGCGGGCGAGTTGAAGAAGGCGAACCAGAGGCCGACGGCAAACACCAGCGCCGTGACGAGGCCGAGCGGCCACAGTACGGGCCGGCTCCAGGCCATGAAGTTGCCGGGATGGGCAAGGCGCGAGACCCAGTTGGGCTTGGGGGCGGTGTGGTCGAGGGTCATGCGATCCCCGCAAATTCGGGGAAAGGCCCCCTCACCCGGAGGACTTCGCCCTCCGACCTCTCCCCCCAGGGAGAGGTGGAGCT
>JAEWCE010000325.1 GCA_023390785.1 Pseudomonadota bacterium | reverse complement strand
GTCCCGCCCCGATCGCCAACGTTCCTGCGCCGCCGTCGGAGGCCGATGGCCGTCGCACCCGCAGCGTGCCGCCCGTCGGCGGCCGCCCGATGGAAACCGAGAACCGCCGCGCCGGTGCTACGCCCGAGCGGCCCGCCCGTCGGTCCGGCGAGGATGCTTTTGGCCGCAGCCGGCTGACGCTGTCGAGCGCCACCACCGAATCCGACCGGGATCGCGGGCCGTCGCTGGCCGCCATGCGCCGCCGCCGCGACAAGAAGATGGGCCGCAATGTCCAGGCTGCGCCCAAGCTCAGCCGCGAGGTGACCATCCCCGAAGTCATCACCGTGCAGGAGCTGGCCAACCGCATGGCCGAGCGCTCGGTGGACGTGATCAAGCTGCTGATGGCCCAGGGCCAGATGCTCAAGATCAACGATGTCATCGACGCCGACACCGCCGAGCTGATCGCCACCGAGCTTGGTCATACCGTCAAGCGCGTCTCCGAATCCGACGTCGAGGCGGGTCTGTTCGACATCCCCGCCGACGACAAGGCCGAGGATCTGACCGAGCGCGCCCCGGTGGTCACCATCATGGGCCACGTCGACCACGGCAAGACCTCGCTGCTCGATGCCATCCGCGAGACGAACGTCGTTTCAGGCGAAGCCGGCGGCATCACCCAGCACATCGGCGCCTATCAGGTCGAGGTGAACGGGCAGAAGATCACCTTCCTCGATACCCCCGGCCACGAGGCGTTCACCGCCATGCGCGCCCGCGGCGCCCAGGCGACCGATATCGCCGTGCTGGTGGTGGCGGCCGACGACGGCGTCATGCCGCAGACCATCGAATCCATCAAGCATGCCAAGGCAGCGGGCGTGCCGATCATTGTCGCCATCAACAAGATGGACAAGCCCTCGGCCAATCCGCTGCGCGTCCGCACCGAGCTGTTGCAGTACGACGTGCAGGTCGAATCGATGGGCGGCGAGACGCTCGACGTCGAGGTGTCGGCGGTCAAGAAGACCGGCCTCGACAAGCTGCTCGAAACCATCCTGCTGCAGGCCGAAGTGCTCGAGCTGCAGGTGCCGCGCGACGGTCGCGCCGAGGGCCTCGTCATCGAGGCCAAGCTCGATCGCGGCCGCGGCGCCGTGGCCACCGTGCTGGTGCAGCGCGGCACCCTCAAGGTCGGCGACATCGTCGTGGCTGGAACGGAGTTCGCCCGCGTCCGCGCGCTGATCGACGATAAGGGCCAGCAGGTCAAGGATGCCGGTCCCTCCACCCCTGTCGAGGTGCTGGGCTTCACCGGCGTTCCGAGCGCCGGCGACCGCTTCTCGGTGGTCGAGACCGAAGCCCGCGCCCGCGAGGTCACCGATTATCGCCAGCGCCAGCTGCGCGAGAAATCGGCCACCGGCGGCGCCACCAGCCTCGAGCAGATGATGAACCAGCTCAAGGCGGCCGGCGTGGCCAAGTTCCCGCTGATCATCAAGGGCGACGTGCAGGGCTCGGTCGAGGCGATCGTCGCCTCGCTCAACAAGCTCTCGACCGAGGAAGTGTCGGCGCAGATCCTGCTCTCGGCCGTCGGCGGCATCACCGAGTCCGATGTCACCCTGGCGGAAGCGTCGAACGCCATCATCATCGGCTTCAACGTCCGCGCCAACAAGCAGGCCAATGACCTCGCCACCCGCGGCGGCATCGAAATCCGCTACTACAACATCATCTACGACCTCGTCGATGACGTGAAGAACGCCATGTCGGGCCTGTTGAAGCCCGAGCGCCGCGAGACCTTCATCGGCTACGCCTCGATCAAGGAAGTCTTCCAGATCACCAAGGTCGGCAAGGTTGCCGGCTGCCAGGTCACCGAAGGCATCGTCGAACGCGGCGCCGGCGTGCGCCTCTTGCGCGACAACGTCGTCATCCACGAAGGCAAGCTCAAGACCCTCAAGCGCTTCAAGGACGAGGTCAAGGAAGTCCCCGCCGGCCAGGAATGCGGCATGGCCTTCGAGAACTACGAAGACATCCGCCCCGGCGACGTCATCGAATGCTTCCGCGTCGAGCAGGTCACGCGCTCGCTGTAATCAACGTCGTTTGGAGGGGTGCGATCATCATCGTGCCCCTTTTTGCTCTCGGCTATTTCGCTCTTGGCGCGTACCGGCAGTTCGATCCAGCTTTTCTCCTGAGCCCGCTCGACGCGCATGTGCTGACGCATTGCGGCCGGCTGGATCGCGATGCTCAATGCGATCTGATCCCGGTTTTTTTTTCGTGGCGAGCCAATGGATGCGGTTGTGCAGCGGATGACGGCAGCCGGATATCGGCATGACACCTACGAGGGGACGAACGGCACGTGGACAATCGACGGGCGTGAGGTGACATTTACAGACTATTTTGACGGCCCGAAGGGAAGCATGAGCTTCGCTTGCGGCTACCACCTCAGTGTCAACATGCGGTTCGACGATAGGGGCATACTTGAGGCGGCGATGGGTGATAGCAGCACAGCCTGCCTATGAGCCTGCAGTCGGCGGTCCTCCCCCGCTTGCGGGGGAG
>JAEWCE010000317.1 GCA_023390785.1 Pseudomonadota bacterium | reverse complement strand
GTGTGGGGGGGGCCCCAACAACCCCCGGGGCCAACCCCCCCCCCCCCCCCCCCCCCCCCCCCCCACGGGGGGAGGGGAGCACCAGCCGATAGGTCGGTGTTACACAGGACGCTTTGAGCCATGAGCTATGTCGCGCAACGCCTGCTGACGTTTCCGCTGATCCTGCTCGGCGTCTCCATCCTCGTCTTCGTCGCCATCCGCATGATCCCCGGCGACGCCATCACCGCCATGCTCGGCACCGAGGCCGGACTGCTCACCCCGGCACAGCGCGCCTCGCTCGCCGCTTATTTCGGCATCGACCAGCCCGTCACCACGCAATATTTCCGCTGGGCCGCCGGCCTGCTGCATGGCGACCTCGGCATTTCCGCCACCTATGGCAAGCCTGTGCTGGCGATCATCCTCGACCGCTTCCCGCTCACTCTCGAGCTGGCGCTGCTGTCGATGCTCATCGCCCTCGCCGTGGGCATTCCCCTCGGCGTCCTCGCCGCCACCCGCAACGAGCGCCCCAGCGACCTCGTGGTGCGCGTGCTCGCCATGCTCGGCCAGTCGACCCCCAATTTCGTCCTCGGCCTGCTGATCATCTACCTGCTCTCGGTGTGGTTCGGCATCGTCCCCACCATGGGCACCTTCACGCCGCTGTTCGTCGATCCACTCGCCAATCTGGGACAGCTCATCTTCCCGGCCATCACCCTGGGCTTTGCCTTCGCCGCTTCGGTGACGCGTATCTCGCGCTCGGCCATGCTCGACGTGCTGAGCGACGACTACATCCGCACCGCCCGCTCCAAGGGCGCCTCGCAGCGCAGCGTCATCTGGGGCCATGCTCTGCCCAATGCTCTGATTCCGGTGGTGACACTGTCGGGCGTCGAGTTCGGCTACCTGCTCGGCGGCGCCGTCATCGTCGAGCAGGTCTTCGCACTCCCAGGCCTCGGCCGGCTGGTGCTCGACGCCATTTCGCAGCGCGACTACGCGCTCGTGCAGGGCACGGTGCTGTTCATCGCCATGAACTTCCTCATCGTGAACCTCATCGTCGACCTGCTCTACGTCGCGCTCGACCCGCGCATCCGGCTCGGGAGCAAGTGATGCGCCTGCTCGCCGCCCTGTTCCGGCATCCGAGCGGCCGCATCGGCGCCGCCATCATCGCCCTCTACCTTGTTGCCGCGCTGCTGGGCGCGCTCGGCATCACGCCGCACAATGCGCTCAGGCAGTTCCCCATCGATCGGCTGAAGCCCCCCAACACCACCTATTGGCTGGGCACCGATCTGCTCGGCCGCGATACCTTCAGCCGCCTCATGCTGGGCATCGGCCAGAGCTTTGTCGTCGCCTTCGCCTCGGTTGCCGGCGCCACCATCGCCGGCACCATCATCGGTCTTCTCGCCGCCTGGTGGGGGTCGCTGTGGGACGGCGTGCTGATGCGCGTCATGGATGTCCTGCTGGCCTTCCCGGCGATCCTGCTGGCGCTGCTCATCATCGCCATCGTCGGGCCCGGCACCTTCACCAGCGTCGCCGCCATCGCCATCGTCTACACCCCGATCTTCGCCCGCGTCGTGCGCGGTCCGGCGCTCAGCCTCAAGCGCCGCGATTTCGTCGACGCCGCCCGCACCTTCGGCAGCTCCGAGAGCTACATCCTCACCCGCCACCTGCTGCTCAACCTCGTCGCCCCGCTCACCGTGCAGGTGACCCTCGCCCTCGCCTGGGCGCTGCTCACCGAGGCCGGCCTCAGCTTCCTCGGCCTCGGCACGCAGCCGCCCGCGCCTTCGCTCGGCCTGATGCTCTCTGAGAGCAAGAACTTGATGCAGCACGCGCCGTGGCTGATGTTCTTTCCCGGTATCACCATCATGGTCGGCATCCTCGGCTTCAACCTCACCGGCGACGCCCTGCGCGACATCCTCGATCCGCGCACCGAGCGGAGGACGGCATGACCGCCCTGCTCTCCGTCCATAACCTGCATGTCGGCTTCGGCCACGATCCGCACGCCAACGAGGTGGTGCGTGGCGTGAGCTTCGAGCTCGCCGCCGGGGAAACCCTCGCCATCGTCGGCGAGAGCGGCTCCGGCAAGTCGGTGACCGCGCTCTCGGTCAACCGCCTCGTCGATTTCGGCGGCGGCCGCATCACCGCTGGCACCATCACCCTGCAGCGCAGCGACGGCAGCACGCTCGACCTGACTCAGGCGGAGGAGCACACGCTGCGCCGCATTCGCGGCCGCGACATCGGCATGATCTTTCAGGAGCCGATGACCTCGCTCAACCCCGTGCACACCATCGGCCGCCAGATCGAGGAAGCCTTCCGCCTCAACCGCGGCCTCAGCGGCGCTGCGGCACACGCCGCCGCGCGCGAGGTGCTGGAGCGCGTCCGCATCCCCGACGCCACCTCGCGCCTCCGCTATTACCCGCACCAGCTCTCGGGCGGCATGCGCCAGCGCGTGATGATCGCCATGGCCCTCGCCAGCTCCCCGCGCCTGCTCATCGCCGACGAGCCCACCACCGCGCTCGACGTCACCGTACAGGCGCAGATCATGGCGCTCCTCGCCGAGCTGCGCGAGGAAACCGGCATGGCGATGATCTTCATCACCCACGATATCGGCCTCGTTGCCGGCATCGCCGACCGCATCATGGTGATGCAGCGCGGCGTCGCCGTCGAGCAGGCCGATACCGCAGCCGTGCTCGACCATCCGCAGCACGACTACACGCGCCATCTGCTCAAGGCCGTGCCGCATTTCACCGCCGGCCGCGCCACCCGCGGCGACGGGACGCGCAGCACCGCCACGACCCCGCTGGTCACTGTCGACGGCCTCGTGGTTCGCTTCCCCGTCGGCAAGGGGCTGTTCCGCAAGCCAGGCGCCGTGCACGCCGTCGATGGCGTCGATTTCGACCTCGTGGCCGGCGAAACCCTCGCCATCGTCGGCGAAAGCGGCTCCGGCAAATCCACCACCGCCCGCGCCATCCTCGGCCTCGTACAGAAAACCCGCGGGGAAATAGACGCCAAGGCTGGCAGGAGCCGCCGCCCGATCCAGATGGTGTTCCAGGATCCCTTCGCCTCGCTCAATCCCCGGCTCAATGTCGAATCGCTGCTCGCCGAACCCGCAATCGCCAACGGCCAGCGCAGGGATGCGGCGCTGCGCCAGCGCATGCTGATGCTGCTCGAGCGCGTCGGCCTGCCGGCCGACTCGCTCACCCGCTACCCGCATCAATTCTCGGGCGGCCAGCGCCAGCGCCTCAGCATCGCCCGCGCCCTGATGCTCAACCCCGATGTCGTGGTGCTCGACGAGGCGGTCTCCGCCCTCGACGTGTCGGTGCAGGCGCAGGTGCTCGAGCTCCTCATCGAGCTGCAGCGCGAATTCGGCCTCGCCTACATCTTCATCTCGCACGACATGGCCGTGGTCGAGCGCATCGCCCACCGCATCGCCGTGATGTTCGCCGGCCAGATCGTCGAGATCGGCGCCGCCGCCGCCGTGCTCGCCGATCCGCAGCACAGCTACACCCGCCGCCTCATCGCGGCCGTGCCCGCCATCGAGCGGCGCAAGGAGCATTACGCCGTCGACGCTACCCAGGTGCCCTCGCTGGTCCGACCCGCCGGCTACGAACCGCCGCCGGCCCACTGGCGCGAAGCCGGCCCCGACCACCGCGTCCGCGAGGAAACCGCATGAGCATCCACGACACCCTCGACCGTGCCTTCGCCCCACTCGCCGAAGCCGTTGCCGGCAAGCGCATCCCCGGCGGCGTCCTCGGCCTTGTCGATGCCGACGGCCAGCGCGCCGTCCGCGCCATCGGCTCCGCCCAGCTCGAGCCGTCCGTCCGCCCGATGCACGAGGGCACCTGGTTCGACCTCGCCTCGCTGACCAAGGTGATCTTCACCACGCCGCGCATCCTGCGTGCCGCCGAAACCGGTGCCCTCGACCTCGACGCCCCGCTCGTCAGCGTCATCCCCGATTTCCGCCAGTACAATGTCGACAATTGGGAACGGAAGATCACCTTCCGCCAGTGCCTGGGCCACCAGACCCCGTTCCCCGGCGTCTTTCCGCTCTACACCTACGGGGCCGATCCAACCCTGCTGCGTGCCTTCCTGCTGCAGCACGACTGGGCCGCCGGCCCCGCCGTCTATTCCGACATCAACTTCATCCTCCTCGGCATCGCCCTCGAGCGCCTCGCCGACAGGACCATTCGCGACATGGACCCCGGCCCCGGCTTCGCCTGGTCCGCCGTGCCGGCCAATGCCGCCGCCACCGAGCGCTGTGCCTGGCGCGGCCGCGTCCTCTCGGGCGAGGTACACGACGAGAACTGCGCGGCGCTGCAGGGCTCCGGCCATGCCGGCCTGTTCGGCACCGCCGCCGCCGTCCTCGACTACGCCCGGACGCTGCTCCAGGGCGGCCCGATCGTCGACCTCATGCGCACCCCGCTCAGCGCGCGCCGCACCCATGGCTGGGAGCGCCCTTATGAAGGCTGGTCCGGCGGCGAGCACTGCGGTCCCGACACCATCGGGCACACCGGCTTTACCGGCACCGGCCTCTGGCTCGATTTCGCCCGCGGCCGCGCCTGGACCCTGCTCACCAATCGCGTCCATCCATCCCGCTTCTCCGACAGCGGCATTCTCGGCCTGCGCCGCGCGGTGGGCGATCTCGTCAACGCGGACTGAACACAATGGCAAATTCGATCTGGGCCGTCGGCCTGATGACTGGAACGGTGCTCGACGGCAATATCGACGTCGCGCTCTTGCGCACCGACGGTGAGACCGTAGAACGCTTCGGCCCCTACACTCTTGCCCCCTATCCGCAATCCATCCGCGACACGCTGGAACAAACGCTGGCGCAGGCGCGCCAATGGAACTTCGAGGGCCCCGACCCCGCGATCTTCGCCGAAGCCGAGAATGCCCTCACCCGGGCCCAGTCCGCGGCCGTGCGGCAGCTCGTCGAATCCTCCGGCATGCGCATGGCCGATATTGGCATCGTCGGCTTTCACGGCCAGTCGGTGCTGCACCGCGCCCCGCAGCCCGGCCGCATCGGCGCCACCCGTCAGCTCGGCAATGGCCGGTTGATGCACGAGCTGCTGGGCGTGCCGGTCGCCTACGATTTCCGCTCCGCCGACGTGCGCGCCGGCGGCCAGGGCGCCCCACTCGCCGCGCTCTACCATCAGGCGCTGCTCAAGAACATCGGCGCCACCGACGGCCGCACCGCCGTACTCAACCTGGGCGGCGTCGCCAACCTCACCTTCTGGGACGGCGCCGACACCCTCATCGCCTTCGACACCGGCCCGGCCAACGCCCCGATCAACGATTTCATCAAGGCCCACGGCCGCGGCGACATGGATCGCGACGGCAAGCTGGCGCTCAGCGGCAAGGTCGACGAGCCGCGCCTCGCCAAACTGCTGCAGCACCCATATCTGAGCGCGCCATATCCCAAGTCGCTCGACCGCTTCGATTTCCTCGCCAGCATGGCCGACGGCCTCGGCATTGAGGATGGCGCCGCCACGCTCACCGCCTTCACCACCGGCGCCGTCGGCCGCGCGCTCGACCTGCTGCCGCACCGCCCCACCCGCCTTATCGTCTGCGGCGGCGGCCGTCACAACCCGGCGATCATGGCCATGCTGCAGACGCGGGCCAATGTCGAAGCCGTCCCCGCCGAAGCGGTCGGCTGGCGCGGCGATGCTATTGAAGCCGAGTGCTTCGCCTTCCTCGCCGTCCGCGTCCAGCGCGCCCTCCCCATCAGCTTCCCTACCACCACCGGCGCTCCGAAGCCCATGACCGGCGGCGTCCTCGCCGCCTGACTCGCAGTCGGGACTCCTCCCCTACGGCAAAGCCGTGGGG
>JAEWCE010000210.1 GCA_023390785.1 Pseudomonadota bacterium | reverse complement strand
GCCCACGCCCATGCGGCCTGCGCATCCGGCGCCGCCGCGCCAGGTTTCGATGCGTCGGCCGCCACCGTGCTGGCGGCGCCGCGCACGTTGTCGAACGTGCCGCCTCGCGCCTGCTGCGCATGCGCCGGGAGCGGCACTGCGACCGCGAGGACGAGGAAGAGGGCGGAGAGCGGGGGCGAACGGAACGGCATCGGCACGGCATCCATCGAACGTTGCGTGGATGCTGGCGAGTGCGGCTTCGTCGTCGCGTGAATGCGACCGCCGCGAATGCGTGCCACCGAAGGATGGTGGCCGGGGAGGGAATCGAACCCCCGACACGGGGATTTTCAAGGCACAGAGTAAGTTAGCAATTAATCTTTATAAACAGCCACTTATGGCGCCTGCCTTCATTGGGTGATGCGTATCAGTGTTCTTGAGGTGTGTGTTGACCCCACCCACACTGTAAGGCGCCCAATGGCAAAAACCTGATAGTCTGACCAAGCCCGCCACGAGCGGTACGGTCTAAAAGCGGCCCAACGGATCCGGAAACTTCGGTTTCCCCCTGCGGGCCGCACCTATCTTAAATACTTCTCTACGCGCTCGACGAATGCCAGGTGTAGGCCAAATACCTGGAAGCGAAGGTGCGACTTTGACTTCCGAGAGAGTTTGTTGCCGAACCCGGGACGATCCTTAGTCACTTGGTGCGTAGGATCCAGCGCGTCGATCATTGCGTGCATCACCACGCCTAACGTAAGAAGACGCTGACGGGATTTTGTATCGTTGCTGGTAATCAGAATCGCCATTAGTGGCGAGAACCAGCGGCGGAAATCCGGGTCAGTTTCGTGCCGATGTACGAATTCCGTATATCCGATATGGTTGTCTTCGGATTGCGAAATCATGCACTCCCCGATAGCTCGTTGCGTTAAGCGATCAACTAGCCTCGTCTTTCGCGCTTCTAGGCTGCGGAAGAATGCTTGCAACATCCGACCCCTGGAGTCGGAGCGCACACGGATTGATAGCCCCCTGCGACGAAAAAGCTCAACTCTTGCCCAGAAGCAGGCGATCAAATACAAAGTCCCAAAAAGATCGTTTTCGTTTAAAGGTCCGGGGCCCACGCGAGGTGCTGTAGGGGTGAGAGAACGAAAGTCGCGTTCGGCGAGTGCCCGAATTTTTCCGACAACTTCATCAGCAGTTTTTAAGACCGGATCAAGTTGTTGATCCATGAACTTTGAGGCGTCTTCTGTCTTATCGAATCGTCGACGTAGCTCCGCGTGAGCTATGTCGAGCGCCTTTACAGCTAGTCCTCCGAAGAGGCCAGCGATGAATGCGTCATTCCATTCCATCCGCCAAGTTCCAATTCGCGACTATTCGTGCGTAGCAGTTGAAAAAATCAATTTTTCAGCAATGAATCGCATGATCGGAAGATAGTCGGTAATAACCTTCTCGGACTCTGAGAATGGCAGAAAACAATCTTCTCGATTGTATTGATCGCTTGTGTGGACCAAGGCATTTCGGATTAGCTTTATCACCCGAGCGGTGTTGTTGATCGTGTGCCCCTTCTCAAGCCTTATCGCGGCGTGTTCTCCAAGAATGCGTTTCTTATTATCGGTGTACAGTTTTTCCTTTTTTTGCTCCTCGATAGAGGTAATGTGGGAAATCAATTCTTCTTCGTCGATGTATTTCGACAAAACAGCCTTTAACATTTCCGTTTCGTCAGAAAAATTGTCATTTTTTTTGATAGTTGCAAGTAAGAGATTTAGATTTTGGTAACTTGAGTCAAATGATGGGGAATTTACGATTGACTTGATGCTTGTATGCAGAAATTCATCTGAAACGCGGAGAAAGAAATACTCCGCGATCTGGTAGTAGGAGAGAAATTTTTGGTTCGGGAAGATGCTGCTTTTCGCAACCTTGTAAAGTTTGGCTAGATCGTCGTTGTACACCGAAATCGGGATGTACCCATCATTTTCTCTGGATTCATCGCGTCGCATATATTCGGGATTTACCGCTTCGCGTAACTCCCAACATGCCTCGGAAGAGAATGCGAGTTTAAAAAGGCTGGCCTTGATTGCCTTAATTCCGCCGGCCAGTAATTTTTCTTCGGCAACTTTTCGCTTGACGCAGTACTTGGCCGTGAATGGCCTAAAAAACAAATCTTCAAACCGGTAGATGGGAAAGACTCCGTTTTTGTCGGGAGTTGCGTACGCCATTCTCGTCAAGAACATCTGTTTGACGGATTCAATGGCGTTCGTAGCTGGAGAAAGGAGCAGAGAAATCGAAAATTCTTTTGAGGCGTTTGAGATTTCGACCGTTGCGCTTCCGCTTCGTGTTGTCAACTTTGTTTCAAGTTTAGAAAAAACTAGATATCCGATTGGCACAAGCTGAATTTCAATGCTTTTGTATGCAGACAGGAGAAACTTTCGTTCGTCAAAGCGGTACTGCTTCGCCTTAAAGTAATTTTCGATTGCACTTTGCCAATCGGCGTCTATGCGGCCAGCGAATCGATTGCCATCAATCTCTAAAAGCACGAGTCCTTCGGAAAACGCTAGGTGCATCCCAGCTTCCCGATAGAGGTCTACTAAGCGGTCCAAGCTCATTTGCGGGGGGGGGGGGGGGGGGGGGG
>JAEWCE010000195.1 GCA_023390785.1 Pseudomonadota bacterium | reverse complement strand
CCGCATAGAGCGGCACATCCTTGGGCAGCACGGCTTTCATGGCCTTGATGCCCTTGGTGCCCAGCACCTCGGCGGGGAAGAATTTGAGTCCGGTGGCGCCGGCGCGAATGGCGCGGAAGGCATCGGTCGGCGTGAACACGCCGGGATAGGACTTCATGCCGAGCGCGCGGGTGCGCTGGATCACCGCTTCGTTGGTGTCGGGCGAAACGATCAATTGCCCGCCGGCGTGCTTCACCCCCTCGACGTCCTCGACGGTCAGCACGGTGCCGGCGCCGATTTCGGCGCGGCCGGCAAAGCTGCGGGCCGCGTTGGCGATCGACACCAGCGGGTCGGGCGAATTGAGCGGAATTTCGATGATGCCGATGCCGGCTGCGACCAGCACCTCGCAGACCCCGTTGGCCTCGGCCGGAGTCACGCCGCGCAGGATGGCGATGATCTGGCGGGTCATTGGGCGCGAGCCTCCTTCAGTCCGGCGATGGTGGCCTCGGCGGCGTCGAGCGCGAAGCTCTGGACGCCGATGCGCTTGAGCGCGGCGCCATAGAGCCTCGCGAAACGCGCCGAGCCGATGAGCGGCACCGGCTGGCTGCCGAGCCAGTCGCGATGCCCGCCGATCTCGGCGCCGACCAGCAGGCCCGACAGATAGCCCGAGCACCAGTCCGCGCCCTTGCCACTCAGCAAGGCTGCGGCGCGGGTGCGGAAGATCAGCGCGCTCAGCAGTTCCGGCTGCGCCAGCCCGGCATCCATGCCGGCGGCGATGCCGGTTTCGATCTCGGCACCCTCGACATTCCCCACGAAGGAGTGCCGGAGCACCGAATGCTGCGACAGCACTTCATAGAGTTCCCCCGTCATGGCGGAGGAAAAGCGGACGATGCGGCCGCCGCGGATTTCGACCCATTTGGAATGCGTGCCAGGGAGGATGGCCACGCCCTCGAGGCCCGGCCGCAGTCCCAACAGGCCAAGCAACTGCGTTTCCTCTCCGCGCATCACGTCCTCGTGTCCGTGCTGCCGCTGGCATACGCCGGGCAGGATGCTCACTCGGAAGCGCGCGTCGGCGTCGGCGGGCGACACCGCGCGCGACAGCAATTGATGCAGGTCGGCGGGTGTTTCGAAATAGGGGGCCTCGAGCCAGCCCTGCCGCGCCCCCGCCATGCCGCAGACGACGACATCTACGGTCCCCTCAACCCGCTCGCCGATCAGGTCGGCCAGAACAGATGGGTAGTCGGCACGGCCGATCTTGCCCATGCCCTTGTCGGCGCCGACGGCGAAGACCTGGCTACCGTCGCTGGCGATGCCCCAGGCGCGCACGTTCGAGGTGCCCCAGTCGACCGCTACCCACTCCGCTTTCGTCACAGGATCCGACTCCGCAAATGCGGCGCGACCCTATTCTAGCGGGCAGACAAGTGAAAAGGGCAGTTGGGCGAAAAACCTGCCTAAATCCAATAGCGATGGCCTGGCTATCAGACAGGCTCAGTACTTGCGCAGCAGCCCGACCAGCCGGCCCTGCACCTTCACCCGGTCCGGCGGGAAGATGCGCGTTTCGTACGCCGGATTGGCCGCCTCGAGCGCCACCGAATTGCCGCGCCGGCGCAGGCGCTTCAGCGTCGCCTCTTCTTCGTCCACCAGGGCGACGATGATCTCGCCGGTGGCGGCGCTGTCCTGCTTTTTGATGATCACGGTATCGCCGTCGAAGATGCCGGCGTCGATCATCGAGTCGCCGCGCACCTCGAGCGCATAATGCTCGCCACCGCCCAGCATTTCGGGCGGCACTGCGATGGTATGGCTGTGGCTCTGGATCGCCTCGATGGGCGTACCAGCCGCGATGCGGCCCATGACCGGAATGGCGACCGGCCGGCCGGCGTCGGACATGCCCGGCATCGACGGCGCGTTGCGTGCGGGCGGGGCGGCGACGCGGCCGAGATTGCCTTCGATGATGCTGGGCTCGAAGCGGGCCTTGCGGCCGCCGAGCGACGGGTTCATCGAGTCCGGCAGCTTGATGACCTCCAGCGCGCGCGCCCGGTTGGGCAGGCGGCGGATGAAGCCACGTTCCTCGAGGGCTGTGATCAGGCGGTGGATACCCGACTTCGAGCGCAGATCCAGCGCGTCCTTCATTTCGTCGAAGGAGGGAGGAATGCCGCTCTCCTTCATGCGCTCATGGATGAACATGAGGAGTTCGTGCTGCTTTCGCGTGAGCATCGGCGGGCCCCTTTGGGGAATCAGAACAAAGGCTGAACGATGTATAGATGTTCCGGCTCTGTTCTGCAACATCGGGGTAAATATCGGCTTAAGGTCGGCGGCGTGCTCGCCACTGCCGCTTCCTGACAGCATGTCGTTCCAGAACGGCGCTATTCAGCAAGAGGACCTGTCCCATGAATTTTGCCTCCGTCCGGCTCGTCACCGCCGATGTCGATGTTCTGGTTGCCTTCTACGCCCGACTGACCCAACTCGAACCGGTGCGGCCGGCGCCTGAATTCGCCGAGTTCCGCTTCGGCGGCGCGACGCTGGCGATTTCCGCCGAAGCGCTGGTGCGCCGTTTCAATGCCGGCGCGGCCGTCGCTGCGGCCAACCGGTCGGCCATGATCGAATTTCAGGTGGCCGACGTCGACGCCGTGCAGGCGCGCCTCGGCGCGGTCGATACCGCCATGCCGCCCACCGACATGCCCTGGGGCAACCGCTCGATGCTGCTGCGCGATCCCGACGGCAATGTCATCAACGTCTTTTCACGTCCCGCCGCAGCCGCCGGTGCCCGCTAAGTCGCGACATGTCTTTGTTTATTTCATTAGTGTTACCGCGAGCCCAAGGTTGCAGGGGGTCAGTGACCGACGCTAACTGACCCTGGCCAGCCTCGCGGGCGCCCGCCTCGGGCTGGCCTTATTTTTCCGTGCGTGAGTGTGTCGCCGTGACCAAGGATGAGGCCCGCAAGCAGGTACTGAAGCTGTGGCGCGCGCTGCCGCCGCTCGAGCGACAGAGCCTCGCCCAGGCCGAAGCCTTCGCGCTCAGCATCGCACCGTCGCTCGACTTCGAGACCATGGGCAACAAGTCCCGGGTGGTCGTGGCCTGGCTGCAGCGCGACCTGCTGGAGATCGCTGCGGCGGTCGAGGCCGTGCGCCAACGCGCCCAGAAAGCCAAGGACTCCAAGCAGTCCGCCTGAGCTCAAGCTCAACCGACTGCTCTTGGTCGCATCAAGGCGTCCTGCGCGCGCCTTCGCGAATCCCGCCGAGGAACAGGTTGGTGACTGCGGCGGCCGTCTCTTCGACGCCACGCTGCCGGCTGCCGGTTTCGTCGAGCGCGCCGCGGATCAGTCCACTGAACAGGCTGACCAGCAGGTCCGGAGAAAAGCTGTCCTGTACCAAGCCGTCGGCAACGGCGCGCCGAAACAGGGCCCGCAGCGGCTCCATCACCTCGGCATCGATGTTGGGATAGCTGTTGGTGTGCCGGGCGCCGTCGCGGCTCAGCACCATATACTTGCTTCCCGTTGCGATGATCGCACGAGCGAGGCGAGCTATGGCCTCGTCGAACGGCACGGTGTCGAGAGCGGCTGCCTTGATCTGCGCCGCAAGCTCGCCGACGCCGGCCAATGCCATTGCCTCCAGAAGGTCTTCGCGGTTTGCGAAGTAGCGGTAGAGCGTCGCGCGTCCGATGCCTGCGGCGGCGGCGATGTCATCCATGCTGGCCGCCATCCCACGCTTTGCAAGAAGGTCCGCGGCGCTGTCGATAATCATGGCCACCGTACGGTCGCGCAGCGCCTCTCCCTTGGTCATGCGGTAGCCTTGAACGCCTCTGTTGACAGAAAGATATCGAAATGAGACTATTGTGTCTCACAATGATGGAGCCGGATCATGTTTGCACGAGTTCAAACTGTTCACCAGCCTGCGGAGAAACTTGATGCGCTCGCCGAAATCGCCGCGAGGCAATTGCCGGACGCACATGACCTTGCTGGCTTCAAGGGGCTGTACTACCTGGTCGATCGCGACAACGGCAAAGCGCTCGTGATTTCGCTTTGGGAGCGGGAGGAGCATTTGCGCCAGCTCGAAGCGCACGCCAAGGTTCGCGACGAGGTCGAGGCAAAAGCCGGGATCAAATCGCCGCCGTCGGAGATATTCAGGGTCGCCGTCACTGCGGGCTGAGCATCGCGGGGCGGCTCAGCTCAACATGTTGAGCGGGATGATCTCGACGATCTCGCCGGCCGGCGTGCCGGGGTCGTTCTCCGGCTGCACGATCAGCGCGTCGGCCTCGGCCAGCGAGGACGAGTGGTTGCTGTCGGTCTCGGCGATCGGCGTCACCTCGAGGAAGCCCACCTCGTTGCGGCTGAGCCGGCCGCGCAGGAAGTGCCGGCGCTCGCCATTGGGCGGCAGGTCGGCCGCCAGCGGCACCCCCATGAACGGCCAGAACGGGTCGGTATGGCCCGTCATCAGCCGCAGCGCCGGGCGGACCAGCACCGCCGCCGTCACGAATGCCGAGATCGGGTTGCCCGGCAGTCCGAACACCAGCGTCTTGCCGCGGGTGCCGAACATCAGCGGCTTCCCTGGCCGCATCAGGATCTTCCAGAAATCGAGCTGCACGCCGAGGTCGCGCAGCACCTCCTGCACGAAGTCGCGCTCGCCCACGCTGGCGCCGCCCGAGGTGATCAGCACCTCGACGCCATAGTCGAAGGCGCCGAGTATCGCCGTCTCCAGCGCCCGCTTGTCGTCGCCGACGATGCCGAGGTCGACGACCTTTTCGGCGTAAGAGGAGAGCAGGGGAATGAGCCCGTAGGAGTTGGAGGCGACGATCTGATCCGGGCCGAGCTCGCTGCCCGGCGGCACCAGCTCGTCGCCGGTGGCGAGCACGGCGAGCCGCGGCCGCCGCGTCACCTCGAGCTGGGGATAATTGGCCGACGCCGCGAGGTTCAGCATCGCCGGATTGAGCGGCACGCCGGCGGGCAGCAATTCCTTGCCGGCGGTGAAATCGTAGCCCTTGCGGCGCACTGAGCGCCCCGGCCGCACGGTGTTGTGGAACACCACCTGGTTGCCGTCGGCGGTCGCCTCTTCCTGCATGATCACCGCGTCGGCGCCGATCGGCAGCGGCGCGCCGGTGAAGATGCGCACGCATTCGCCCGACTGCATCATGCCGGTGAAGCGCTGCCCCGCCTGCGAGGTGCCGGCGAGGAACACCGGCCGGCCGGGCACGATCTCGGCGGCGCGCACCGCATAGCCGTCCATGGCGCTCGCATCGAACGGTGGCTGCGTATGCTGGGC
>JAEWCE010000146.1 GCA_023390785.1 Pseudomonadota bacterium | reverse complement strand
GCTGGCCGAGGAACGCGGCATCGCGGTCGTCACCAAGCCGGTGAAACCGGCTGCGCTGCGGGCCGCAATCAGCGGTCTGGCGACGCAAAGACCGCTGAAATCGCCGCGAAAAGGCTAGGAACATAGTCTTGGGGGACCAAAAATCCCCTTATTTTTGCCCGTCAGGCGGCGTCGGGCGAGAACAGTTGCTCGAACTGGCCCTGCTCGATGCGCGAGGCAGCGATCACCGCCTGGGTGCGGCTGTCGACGTCGAGCTTTTGCAGGATGGAGGAGACGTGGGCCTTGACCGTCGCCTCCGAGATCGAGAGCTCGTAGGCGATCTGCTTGTTCATCAGGCCGTCGCTCAGCATCATCAGGACGCGGATCTGTTGCGGCGTCAGGGTGGCGAGGCGGCGGATGAAGTCGGTCTGGTCGTCGTCGCCCCGGAGGTTGACGCCGTCGGGCACGAACACCTCGCCGCGAAGCACGGTGTCGATGGCGGCCCGGATCTCGGCCGGGCCGACGGATTTGGGCAAGTAGCCCGCAGCGCCGAGCTCGAAGGTGCGGCGCATCACCTTCACATCCTCGACGGCCGAGATGATCATCACCGGCACCTCGGGGTATTGCGCGCGGAGCAGCAGCAGGCCGGAAAAGCCATGCGCGCCGGGCATATTGAGGTCGAGCAGCACCAGGTCGCAATCGCGGTCGGCCTCGAGCGCGGCGCCCAGCGCAGCAAGATCGCCGGCTTCCTCGACCCGCACCGTCCCGTCGGCGCCGGTCAAGGTCTGGCGGAGCGCGGCGCGGAACAGCGGGTGGTCGTCGACGATAATGATGCGGCTCATGGCTCTTCTCTTTACGCGCGCGGGCATCGCCAACCAATGCCACTTAGGACGAAGCCGCCGTTGCACGGCGGACAAGTTGCAAAATGCATCACCCGCTTAACGCGTTCTTTACCATGTTCTTTAACAGTGCCGACTGAGCCCGACCGCGTATTTGCCGGGGCGGGCGTCCTTTTCAGGTGCTTGGGATATCTCCATGGCCCGCGCGTATCAGCAGTCCCAGCCGTTCGGCGACGATCAAGACCAGAGCCCCGCCGAATGGCAATCGCTCCGACAGGAGCTGATGGTTCTGCTCGATCAGGTCGACGGCCAGGTGGCCCGGGCCCGTGCCGGGGAGCGGCCGCGCGAATCGGCCTATTCCGATGCCCCCAACGAAGCACGCCACCGCGACGCGCTGCGTTCGGTGCAGCGCGCCATCAACCGCTTCGAGGAGCCGGCGCCTCAGGCGATGCCGCCCAATCCGCGCGACAGCCTGCAGGCGGCCATCAACCAGATCCGCGCGAGCCAGGGCGCCGGGCGCGCCCGCATGGCGCCGCAGCCCGCCGCCAACTACACGCATTCCACCCCGGCCCCTGCCCCGCGCACCCCCGATCCGGCGCCGCTGTTCGACAAGCTGGCGCAGTCGGTCAACGGCCTCAGCGGGCGGCTCGAAAAGCTCGAGGGCGAGATCAAGGCGCAGATCAAGACCGGCGCCAATGTAAAGGACGTGGCCGACCAGGTGGCGCAACTGGCGCATGTGGTGGAGCTGCTGGCAGGCGCGGTGGGCGAGACCGGGCAGGTCAAGCGCCTCGAAGGCCAGATCGCCTCGCTCGGCCGCATCATGTCGCAGGGCCGCGAGATGGACATCCAGACGCTGACGCGGCGGCTCGACGACGTGGCCGCTACCGTCGGCAAGCTGGCGGAGCTGCAGGTGCATTATGCCGACCGGGTGCAGAACCCGGTCGAGAGCCAGGCCTTCCAGGACGGCATGCGCTCGATCGAAGAGAGCGTGCGCGCCGTCTATGACCGCATCGACTCGCTGGAGCGGCAGCGCTCGCTGTCGCCCGCCGACCTCGACCATCTGAGTGCGCAGATGGCGCGCTTCACCGATGCGCTGGCCGACGGACAGCAGCAACCGGCGCATCTGGTCGAGCTGGTCGATGCGCTCAACACCCGCATTGGCGACCTCGAGAGCGGCGACCGCCTGCTGCATGGACTGCGCAAGGATCTGTCGGCGCTACGCGAGTCGGTGATCGTGGCCATCTCACCGCGTTTCGAGGCGATCGAGGAGCGCATGGAGACGCTGTCGACGCGCGAGGACATGGCGGAAATCGGCCGGCAGATCGGCGCCCTCGGCGACCGCATCGGCGAGCGGCCGATCGATCCTGGCCTCGGCCAGCTCGAGGCGCAGGTGCGCCTGCTGGTGGCGCGCATGGACCAGACGGGCGAGCAATTGTCCGGCCTTGCGAAACTCTATTCGTCCGAACCGGCGCAGATGATGATGCCGGATTTCGACGCGGTGGCCGAACTGGTCGCGCCGCGGACGGCCGAGGCGGTGCAGCGCCAGGCCCCGGCGGGCGTCGCGGCGCCGATGGACCCGGCGATCAACGACACCATCGCGCGGCTCGAAGAGCGCATCGGGGCCATGCTCAACTCGATGCAGCGCGACCCAGAAGTCGATGCCGTCGACGGCGTGCAGGCCGGCATCGACGAAGTCAACGAGCGGTTGAAGCGGCTCGAGGCATCGCTGCTCGAGCGTGCCGCGCCACGGCAGGAGAGCGGGTCCCGGCAATCGGATCTCGCCAGCATCATTGCCGACGCCGAAGCGGAGATGCCCGCCCCCGTTGCAGCGCCGCGCGGCCGCGTCGATGCGATGCCGCGCAGCCCGGCCGAGGATGCACCGCTGGTCGCCCCCGCCTTCCCCGAACCCGTCGGGCCGGTGGCGCAGGCGCTCGAAGCCAAGAACGGGCCGCGCAAGCGCCACCCGGGCCTCGACCAGGACATGTCGATGGCGGCGCGCTACGACAAGCCGCCGGCGCCGACGCCGCCGAGCGGCTTCGATCGGGAGAAGGTCGAGCTGCCCGCCGCGCCACAGCCGAGCCTCGGCCTTGCCGACGCCGGAGCATCGAGG
>JAEWCE010000097.1 GCA_023390785.1 Pseudomonadota bacterium | reverse complement strand
CTGTTAACGCCTGGCGGCAGAGTTTGCCCACCAGGCGATCATCGCCCTGAGAGTCGCGGTCTTGCGTGTCGAAAACACGGCCCGGTCGAGTTCCATCAGCAGCCGCAGCGGCGTCAGCCGTTCGGGGCAGGGCGGGTTCTTTGTCGATGACGCCGCCAGCCCCCAGCGACCGGCGGCGGCAGCGCCGCTCGCGGCCACGTCCGGGATCGATGCGCTGCTGGCACTGCAGGCGGTGGAAGACCCGCTGCTGGCGAGGAAGAAGGCACTCCGGCGCGGCAACGCCCTGCTCGATACGCTGGAGGCGATCAAGGCCGACCTGCTGCTTGGGCGGGTCAGCGAAGGCCGGCTCAACCAGTTGATGGCGCTGATCGGGCAGGCGCGGGAGCGCAACCTTCCGGGTCTCGACGGGGTGCTCGACGACATCGAGCTTCGGGCCCGGGTGGAGCTGGCCAAGTTCGGGCGCTACCCCGCGACGTAACTGCCGGTACTCCCACGCGATTCACGAATTCATCATGGCACCCGGCAAAGCTTGCCGAGCGGTTTGCCGATCACTATAAGGCCGGCAACTCGGGATGGTGAGTTGAGTCCATATGGTGCGAAGCGCAGTTGCTGAGGCTGACTATCGGCCGACTGAAGACGAACCCTTCATGAACCCGCGGCAGCGCGAGTATTTCCGCAGGAAGCTCGAGAACTGGAAGGAAGATATCCTCCGGGAAAGTCGCGAGACGCTCGAAAACCTGCAGGAAGAGAGCCAGAACCATCCTGACATGGCCGATCGCGCCTCGTCGGAGAGCGACCGGGCGCTGGAACTCAGGACCCGCGACCGGCAGCGCAAGCTGATCAGCAAGATCGACGCGGCGCTGAAGCGTATCGAAGACGGCACTTACGGGTATTGCGAAGAGACCGGCGACCCCATTGGCATTGCCCGCCTCGACGCCCGCCCGATCGCAACGCTGAGCCTCGAAGCCCAGGAAATGCACGAGCGCCGCGAGAAGGTGTACCGGGACGAGTAGAAGCGAATAGTAAGTAGCGAATAGCGAATAGGCTTGCCATACGGCGGGCCCCATTCATTTTCGCTACTCGCTACTCGCTACTCGCTACTCGCTTGCAGCGCCACCTCCCGCGTGATGCCGATCGCCTCGAGAAAAGCGCGGTCATGGCTCACCACCAGCAGGGCGCCGTCATACGCGCGGAGGCCGGCCTCCACGGCGGCGATGGCGTGGATGTCGAGGTGATTGGTCGGCTCGTCGAGGATCAGCAGTTCGGGCGGACGCAAACCCCCGATCGTCATTGCGAGGCCGGCGCGCAACATCTCGCCACCGCTCAGTTCTCCAGCCCGCCGCAACGCGGCATCCGCACGAAACATGAAACGGGCCAGGGCGGCACGGCAGGCATTCTCCCCATCCTGCGGATTGAGGCGCAGGTAATTGTCGCGCAGAGTTGCGGCCGGATCGAGCAACGCCACCTGCTGGTCGAGCAGCGCATGGTGCGGGGTGATGCGAGCCGACCCTGACAGCGGGCTTATTGCCCCGGTCACCAGCCGGAGCAGCGTGGTCTTGCCCGAGCCATTTGGCCCGGTGAGGGCAATGCGCTCGGGCCCTGTAATGCTCATGCATAGAGTCCGGATAATCGGCTTGTCGCCTGGCCCGCCTGTCAGATTGTCGATCTGCAGCACAATACGGCCGGGCGGCAGGCGGGCGCTGTCCAGCGTCACGGTGAGCGGTTGCAGGATCTCGACCTGCTTGCGGGCATCGGCAAGCGCGGCGGTCGCTTCGCTGCGCTGGCGTTCGGCGAGGCGCGATTGCGCCCCGCTGGTCGCCTCGGCGGCGCGCTTGAGCCCGCCGGCGATGATCTTGGGCATGTCGCCGCGTGCCGCCTTGACCCGGCCGCGGGAGTCGGCCCGGGCCTTGCGCTCGGTGCGCTCCTGGGCCTTGCGGTCGATGTCGGCGAGCTGGCGGCCGGCGACCGCCAGCTCACGCTCGGCGGCGGCCAGGTCGAGCGCCTGCCGTTCGCGATAGGCATCCCAGTTACCGCCATAGAGCCTTGCCCCGACGCTGGTGAGCTCGAGAATGCGGTCGACCTCGCGCAGGAGTTCGCGGTCGTGGCTGACGACAAGGGCGCCGCTGCGCCAGTTGCGCAGCAGGTCGGCCACCGCGGCGCGGCCATCGGCATCGAGGTTGTTGGTTGGCTCGTCGAGCAGCAGGATGTCGGGCTGCTCGAGCAGTAGGGCGGCGAGCGCCAATCGGGTGCGCTGGCCTCCGCTCAGCGTGCCGACCGGGCGGGCGAGCTCGAGAGGGGGCAGGCCCATGGCGGCCATCGCCTCGCCGATGCGGGTCGGCAAGGTCCAGTCCGCGGCGTCGAAATCCTCCGGCCTGCCCTCGCCGGCCTCGATGCGGGCAAAGCGAGCAAGCGAGGTCGCCACGCCAAGGGCGTCGGCGACACTGGCGTCGTCCGCCTGGACGGCCTGGCGCAGCATGCCAAGGCGGCCGTCGATGGCGATCGTGCCGCCTTTCGGCGCGATTTCGCCGGCGATAGCGCGCAGCAACGTCGTCTTGCCGGTGCCGTTGCGGCCGACGACGCCGGTGCGCTCGGTGCTAAAGCTCAGGTTGAGATTCTGGAGAAGGTCGCGGCCGTCAGGCGTCTGCAGCGACAGGCTTTGCAACTGGATGGAGGGCATGAATGGAGTCCCGGTGACGGATCAGGGCGAAGCGATCGGTCAGCGAGAAATCCAAGGTGCACCTGCCTGTTGGGTTGCGAATGGCCGCGATATGGGCGCGGAGGGCGGGCAAGTCAACCGCGGGCGAGGCCCCAGGCGGCATAGAGGTGGTTGAGCTCAGCCATGCCGCGGCGCTCGAGGTAGGGGCGTCCGGCGCGCGGCAGCAGTTCGCGATAACGTCGGACGCTGCGTTGCGAGTTGAACAGGATCCAGCGGACCATCAGCCATTTGACACTGTCGGCATTGCCCTCGAGGTCGCCGGCGCGGTGGCGCTGGAACAGGGTGCGGACGATATAGCGACGCAGATTGGCCCAGCGATTGTCGCTGAGCAGGATGATGCCGGTGGCGCGCGCGAAGCGCTGGGGAAACAGCGAGGAGTAGTTGCCTTCCATGACCCACGCCTCGCCGGCAATCGCCGCATCGTGCAGGCGGACGAAGTCGTCGTGCGGCCGTTTCACCCAGTCGCTGTTGGGCAGATGATGCAGGCGGTCGAGATGCACCACCGGCAGATCGAGCTTTCGGCCGATGGCCGCCGCCAGCGTGGACTTGCCGCTGTTGGAGGGGCCGCAGATCATGATGCGGCGGCCGAAGCTGTCGAGGGGTTCGATGTCCATCGGGAACCTCGTACGAGAGGGGCTGGACCCGGCTCGCGGGGCCGCCGCCTCCCTCGGCTTCGCCGCCATCTCCCCGCATGCTGCGCATAGGGGAGGGCCCGACTGCGAGCGCAGGACTACTCCGGCTGCTGTTCCTTGCCGGTGTAGACCTCCTCGACCCAGTACTGGTCGCGGCGGTCGAAGCCGTTGAAGGGGGTGAGGGATGCCTGGGTATAGGCGCCCATCAGGCCGAACTCGATCCAATCGTCCTCGTCGACATCGGAGGGCAGGGTGAAGCTTTGCGGCAGCACGTCGTAGCTGTCGCAGGTCGGACCCCAGACGGTGAAGTCGGAGAACTGGCCGTCATTGTCGTGCAGGCGCGGGCCGCGCCAGACGCGCACCGGCGGGGTGAAATGCATGAACTTCACTTCCATCAGCGCGCCATAAGCACCGTCGTTGAGATAAACGGACACGCCGCCGCGCTGGTGTTTCACGCGCAGGAGCAGCGAGGTCGACGACGTCACCAGGGCACGGCCGGGTTCGATGATGAGCTCGGGGGCGGACTTGCCGAAATTGTCCTTCACAGCGGCGGCGATGGTCTCGAAATAGACGTCCATCGATGGCGCTTCGCTGGTCGGATAGGGCGCCGGATAGCCGCCGCCGATGTTGAGCCGCTTGAGCTCGATGCCCGCCTCTTCGGCGATCTTGGCGGCTGCCGCGATGTGGCGCTCATAAGCGTAGGCGTCCTCGCACTGACTGCCGACGTGGAAGCAGAGCGAGGGGGTGAAGCCCATCTGGTCGACGAGCTTGACGATCTCGGCAGCGCCGTCCTGCATGACACCGAACTTGATGCCGAAATCGTAGCTCTTGAGCGCCTTGCCGGCCTTGAAGCGAGTGGTCACCTCGACGTCCCGCGACGGCGTGACGATGGCGGCGAGCTGGTCGAGCTGCTGCGGGTGGTCGATGGTGAAGGAGCGAACGCCGAACTCTTCGTAGGCGCGCTGAATTTCGCGCTTGTTCTTGATCGGGTTATTGTAGTGCATGACGGCGCCGGGGCAGAACTCGCGCACCAGCTCCATTTCGGTGTTGGAGGCGACATCGAACGCCTTCAGGCCCTCATTGTGGAGCTGCTTGAGGATGTGCGGCGAGGGGTTGCACTTGACCGCATAGGTCAGAAGCCCGTCAAAACCCTTCCGGAACACCTTCACGGCCCGGTGGAACTCCTTTTCCGAGAACAGGAAGCTCGGAAAATCGGGCTCCTCGGCGGCAATGAGCTGCGAGGTGTTGGCATAGACCGTCTTGTCATGGGCCGGGGCGTGGAGCTGGATCACGTCGTCGGCGGAGGCGGTGGAGGCCGGAGCAGTCATGGTCGATGCCTTTCGGGGTCAGAGGACAGGCAAAACGCGGCTGCATATAGGGTCGTTCACCGCCAGGTACAATCGCATATTTGCCCAGCTTACAAAACGGTAAGGCCACGTCCTTAAAGGCGCCGGAATCGAGGCGTTCGACTTTGGCGAAAGCAGGCGGAAATCCTGCGGAAAACGAACGAAACGGAGATCGGCAATGTCGAAGCGTCAGGTGGCCTGGGGACTATCGGGACTGGTGCTGATCGCGGCGTTGTCGATCGGCGGCGGGTGGCTCGCGTTCAGCGAGCGGCCGACCACGGCCAATGCCGCCCCGCCCATCCTGATGACCGATCCGGCACCGCAGCCGGTGGCGCCGACCGCGGCGACCCGCACGGTGCCCAAATCCAACGAGGAGATGCAGCTCAGCTTCGCGCCGCTGGTCAAGCAGGTGACACCGGGAGTGGTCAACGTCTATGCCACCAAGACCGAGCAGGGGTTCCGCTCGCCGTTCGCCAACGACCCGTTCTTTTCGCAGCTCTTCGGCGGCGACCTGTTCCAGAGCCGGCCGCAGACCAGCCAGTCGCTCGGCTCGGGCGTCATCATCGACGGCAAGGGCGTGATCGTCACCAATTCGCACGTGGTGCACGGCGCCGACGAAATCCACATCGCGCTCAGTGGGGGGCGGGAATACCCGGTGAAGCTGCTGCTCGACGACCCGAAATCCGACCTCGCGGTGCTGCAGATCCAGGATGCCAAGGGCCGGACATTCCCGGCGCTGACCTTTGCCAATTCCGACGATGTAGAGGTTGGCGACCTCGTCCTTGCCATCGGCAACCCGTTCGGCGTCGGGCAGACGGTGACCAGCGGCATCGTCTCGGCGCTGGCGCGCACCGGGGTCGAAACCGGCAATTTCGACTATTTCATCCAGACCGACGCGGCCATCAACCCGGGAAATTCGGGTGGCGCGCTGGTCAATCTGCAGGGCCAGCTGGTCGGCATCAACACCGCGATCTTCACCCGCTCGGGTGGCTCGGTGGGGATAGGTTTCGCCATCCCGGCCAACATGGCCAAGACGGTGGCGGCGGCGGGCGAGACCAGCGGCTCGATCACCCGGCCGTGGTTCGGCGCGCGGCTGCAGGAAGTGTCGACCGACATCGCCGACAGTCTCAACATCGATCCCCCGCACGGCGCGCTGATCACCGAGGTTGCCGCCGGCAGCCCAGCGGCCAAAGCCGGCCTCAAATCGGGTGACGCGATCATCAAGCTAGACGGGGTCGACATCGATGCGCCGCAGGGCTTCGACTTCCGCTTTGCCACCAAGCCGCTCGGCACCGATGTGGACATCACCTATGTCCGGGGCGGGCAGGTGGCGGACGCGAGGGTGGCGGTGACGGCGGCGCCGGGCGCCGGACCCGACCAGACAGCGTCGATCAGCGGCAACACCAGGTTCGCCGGCACCACGGTCAGCACATTGACGCCGCCCTTGGCGCAGGACATGAACCTGCCGTTCGACAGCAAGGGGCTGGTGGTGACCGACGTTGCGGACGGCTCGCCGGCGGACGATATGGGCCTCAGGAAGGGCGACATCATCCTTTCCATCAACGGCCAGGACATGCAGGATGCCAAGGCGTTCAAGGCCCTGGTGTCGAAACGGACCAATGGATGGCAAATCGTTCTGCAGCGTGGCGGACAGGTGATCCAATCCTACATCAGCGGCTAGCCACACCGGTGCGCCATGGCTGACCTGTTTGCGGTCGACGCCGAGGGGCTGTCGCCGGACTCGCCGCTGGCCGACCAGTTGCGGCCGCGCTCGCTCGACGAGGTCATCGGGCAGCGGCATCTGCTCGGGCCGGACGGAACGCTCAGGCGAATGATCGCCTCGGGACGTCTGGGCTCGCTGATCCTGTGGGGGCCGCCCGGAACGGGCAAGACTACCGTAGCACGGCTTCTCGCCGACCAGGTGAACTATCGCTTCAAGCAGATTTCGGCAGTGTTCTCCGGAGTTGCCGATCTCAAGAAGGTGTTCGAGGAGGCGCGGTTCGAACGGCTCAGCGGGCACAAGACGCTGCTGTTCGTCGACGAAATCCATCGCTTCAACCGGGCGCAGCAGGATGGCTTCCTGCCGGTGATGGAGGACGGCACCGTGGTGCTGGTCGGCGCCACCACCGAAAACCCGAGCTTCGAACTCAACGCCGCGTTGCTGTCGCGCTCGCAGGTGCTGCGCTTCGATCCCTTCGGGCCGGAGGAATTGGAGCTGATGGCGGCGCGGGCCGAGGCAGCGGTCGGACGAAAGCTGCCGCTCGATGCGGAGGCGCGAACGGCGCTCTATTCGCTGGCCGATGGCGACGGGCGGGCGCTGATCGGGCTGATCGAGGAGATATTCGCGGCCACGCGGCCGGACGAGCTGCTGGACCAGGCCGGCCTGCTGCAGGTGGTGCAGCGGCGGGCGCCGATCTATGACAAGAAGCAGGACGGGCACTACAATCTGATTTCGGCGCTGCACAAGACGGTCCGCGGCAGCGATCCGGATGCCGCGCTCTACTATCTGGCGCGCATGCTGGTGGCCGGCGAGGATCCGCTGTTCCTCGCCCGGCGGATGATCCGCATGGCGAGCGAGGACATCGGCATGGCCGATCCGCAGGCGCTGCCGCTGGCGATCGCAGCGCGCGACGCTTACGAGATGCTGGGTTCGCCCGAGGGTGAGCTGGCCCTCGCGGAACTGGCCGTGTACCTCGCGACGGCGCCCAAATCGAATTCGGTCGAGGTGGCGTTCAATGAGGCCATGGCGCTGGCCCGCTCGTCGGGGTCACCGACGCCGCCTATGACCATCCTCAATGCCCCCACCAAGCTGATGAAGGGGCAGGGCTACGGCAAGGGCTACATCTACGACCATGACACGCCCGAAGGCTTTTCTGGTCAGGAATACTTTCCCGAAAAGATCGGACGGCAGAACTTCTACCGGCCGGTCGAGCGTGGGTTCGAGCGCGAGATCATCAAGCGGCTCGACTATTGGGACAAGCTGCGGACCAAGAAGCGCGAGGACGACGAGCAGTAGGGGGCGCCGCCAGGCGGCGGCGCCCGCGAGTGAACCCCTAGAGATTGTTGGGGTTGTTGCGATCGGCGACCGCATTGTCATTGTGCGGATTGTAGATCGGTACATCCGTGGAGGCGGCCGGCAGCGCCCGCGCCGCCCGCGGGGCGGGCGGCGAGC
>JAEWCE010000072.1 GCA_023390785.1 Pseudomonadota bacterium | reverse complement strand
TTCGCTTGTTGGCCTGGTGCGGCACGAACCAGTCGATGCTGTCGGCATTGAGCCCGGTCGCCTGGAAGGCATCGACGATGACGTCGGTGATCATGCCGACCGCGTGCTTGAAGACCTCGCGGCCCTCCATGCGCAGATGGCCGACGGTCTGGGTCGAGGACGGCCCGCCGTCGACGAACAGCTTGGCCTTGTGGCGGCCGTCGGAGCGCAGATGCGTGGTCACGACGCCGCGGTCGGTCGCGGCATGGCCCGGCTGCTCCTGCGCCTCCAGCACGACCGCGCCGGCACCGTCGCCGAACAGCACGCAGGTGCCGCGGTCGTTCCAGTCGAGGATGCGCGAGAAGGTCTCGGCGCCGATCACCAGCGCGCGCTTGAAGGCGCCGGTGCGTAGGAAATTGTCGGCGGTGGCGAGCGCGAACACGAAGCCCGAGCAGACCGCCTGGAGGTCGAAGGCCGCGCCGTGGTTGATGCCGAGCGCGTTCTGCACGGCGACGGCGGTGGCGGGAAAGGTGTTGTCGGGCGTCGAGGTCGCCAGCACGATGAGGTCGATCGACTGCGCATCCATGCCGGCATCGCTGAGCGCGGCCTGCGCCGCCTTGATCGCCAGGTGCGAGGTGAACTCGCCCTCCGCCGCGATATGCCGCTCGCGAATGCCGGTGCGCTGCACGATCCACTCGTCGGAGGTGTCGATGCGCGCCGCCAATTGGGCGTTGGTCACCACCTGCTCCGGCAGGTAGGAGCCGCAGCCGAGCACGACCGAACGAATTTGAGTCACGAAACAACCTCCTGCGCGGCCTGCACCGAATTGAGTGCACCACCCTCGCGGTTGAGCATCTGATTGATCTTGTTCAGGAGATCGTAGTGAGCCATCTCATAGCCAACATCGATCGCATAGGCAAAGCCTTCGGCGCTGGTTCCGCCGTGGCTTTTGACAACCAATCCGTTCAGACCCAGGAACACGCCACCATTGGACTTGTTCGGGTCCATCTTGTCGCGCAGGGCCTGGAAGGCGCTGCGGGCAAAGAGATAGCCGAGCTTGGACATCCAGCTCCGCTTCATCTCGTCGCGGAGTAATTCGGCCATCTGCCTGGCGGTTCCCTCGGCGGCCTTGAGCGCGATGTTGCCGCTGAAACCTTCGGTGACGACGACGTCGGCCAGCCCCTTGCCGATGCCGTCGCCCTCGACGAAGCCGATATAGTCGAGCTCCGGCAGGTTCCTGGCCCGCAGGATTTCCCCGGCCTCGCGGATTTCCTCGTGCCCCTTGATCTCCTCGGTCCCGATATTGAGCAGCCCCACCGTGGGCCGCTTCTTGTCGAATAGCACGCTCGCCATCGCGGCGCCCATCAGGGCCAGCGCCACCAGATGGTGTGCGTCGCCGCCGATGGTGGCGCCGAGGTCGAGCACGGCGGACTCGCCACGCCTGGTCGGCCAGATGCCCGTAATCGCCGGGCGATCGATCCCCTTCAGCGTGCGCAGGTGGAAGCGCGACATCGCCATCAGCGCGCCGGTATTGCCGGCGGAGACCGCGACATCGGCCTCGCCCTTCTTCACCGCGTCGATGGCAAGCCACATCGAGGACGTCTTGCGGCCGCGCCGCAGCGCCTGGCTCGGCTTGTCCGAACCGCTGACGGCCACGTCGGTGTGGATGATCCTGGAGGCGGCCTTGAGCTGGGGATGCCGGTCGAGTTCGGGCTCGATCCTAGCGCGGTCCCCGACCAGCAGGAATTCGGTGCCGCGATGCCTGCCAAGCGAGATGGCCGCGCCCGGAATGACCACGGCGGCGCCGCCATCGCCCCCCATGGCGTCAAGCGCAATGCGAACCTTGCTTGGCATAAAAGTCCTGGAAAACCTGATCTGGTGCGGTCCTGAACGAGCGGGGCCGCGGAATGGGTTCGCCACGGACGTGGCGACCGGTCAAGCGCCACGCCGCGCCCCGACCGGGGCGCGACAATAGCGTTTTGTTACCCCGAAACAACCTCTTGCCCCCAGCCTTTTGCTTTCCGGGCGATCCGGCTTGGAAAGCCCGCAACTTGCAAGAAATCCATTGAAATCAGCTGGATAAAGGATGCTTTGAAACCATCCAGGCAAAGGCCTCGCGTGCCTTCGCAAGGCGATCCGACGCGGAAGGACCCGGCTATCGGCCTTTCTTCTTGTCCTGGAGCGCCTTCAATGCCGCGAACGGATGGTCCTCCGGATCGGGGGCGGTGACGTCAGCTTCGAACACGGCTCCCTCCTTGCGCGGATAGGGATCGATGGCGAGGAACAGGGCATCGGTGGCTACCCGGCCGAGATCGATGATGCCACCCATGATCGGCTCCGGCGGATCGGCGACCTCAGGAGCCGCGTCATCCTGGCCCTCCTCGATCAGGTCGGCGAGGCGCCGCGCCTCGGCCTCGGGGGCGAACATCAGGTCCACCTCCTCCTCGATCTCGCTCTCGATCGGGTCCAGCGTGACTACGCAGGTTTGCCCGACCCTGGCCCGGACGGTGCCGGTCACCTGAACCCGGCCGCCGCTCCTGGGCACCACGTCGAGGTCGGCGCTGGCGGACAGGACCTCCCGCACCCCGCCGACCTCGGCGATCGCCTGCCGCTCGCCGGCAGAGGCCTCGAGCTTGCGGTGCAGGCCGGTGTCGGGGATCTGGGCAACGATGACGGGGGCCCGCCAAGGATCGGGCTGGGATCCGGTCGCTGGTCGGCTCATGGCGTGACGTCCTCGGGAAGCGCTGGAGGAAACCGGAAGGAGGCCTGCAGCAGCGCAGCCTCCTCGGCCCGGCCGAGAGCGGCCTCACTGGCGCGGGCATAGGCCGCGAGCCGCTCCGCCTGCTCCAAGCCGGTCCCATTCAAGATATTCTTGCAGATCGCCTCCGCCAGGGCCTTATCCCCGGCCTCGATGGCCTGGTCGTAGGCCTGGACGCGGCCGTAAAAGGCCTCGCCGAAAGCCCGCATCCGCTTCGGCACGGCCTGGTCGCCCACCCCCATCTCGCGCAGATTGTCGTCCATATCCTCGCAGAAGCGGTCGAACAGCGCCTGCGACAGCTCGCTGGCGCCTCGAGCCGTGCGCAGGCGTCGCAGCAACAGCCACAGATGCAGCAGCAATAGGTCGAAACGCCCGTTAACCGTATCGGGCACGGCCAAGTCGCGGTAAAATATGGGTTCTCGCGCCTGCGTCACGATCATGCCATAGATGGCTTCAATGGTGTCCGGCGGGGTTCGCCGGGGTTTCCTGAAGTGATTGAACGGCCAAAGCATTGTGGTTTCCGCAAGCGGGCGCGCGCGAGTTGCATTCAGACGCCCAGCCCGGTACTTCAGCGCCTCGCGCGACGCAAGGGGACGGAATCAGTTCCGCTATGACGACAACGAACCAGACCAGCCTGCGCGCGAACACGCGGCGCGGCCTCCATGCACGCTGGCGCGCCTTGCGCATGCTCGCCGCCGCCACCCTGGTCGGCGCTGCGCTGGCGGGCTGCACCGGCGAGCAATTCCAGAAGGGTTACATCCTGCCGCCCGGCGCGCTGGAGCAGATTCCGATCGGCGCGAGCCAGGACCAGGTGCTGATCGTGATGGGCACGCCCTCCACCGTCGCCACGCTCGACGGCGAAGTCTTCTACTACATCTCGCAGCGCTCGGAGCGCGTGGTCGCTTTCATGAACCAGAAGGTGGTCGACCAGCGCGTGATCGCGGTCTATTTCGATAAGAACCGGCGCGTGCGGCGGCTGGCGAATTACGGCCTGCAGGACGGCAAGATCTTCGACTTCATCAGCCGCACCACGCCGACGTCGGGTCAGGAGATGAGCTACCTCACGCCGCTGTTCAAGCTGCTCAGCTTCAACTGAGTCGCGAAAGCGTTTTCGAGCGACGTCGGGACCGGCTCGCCTCGAGACAACGCAGCAGAGCCTGCAAGACAAGTGTCTGGAGCGCCTTCCAATTCCGCCGCAAGGTAAATAGTGCTCGCCTGCGGCGTCGTGCCGCCCTCCATGCGGCGCTTGCGCTCGCGCGCGGCTTGCCGTCGCATCTGCGGTTTCCTAGGCTCTCTGCAAAGAAAGAAGCAGGGAGTAGATTCGTGCCTAAGACTTTTTCCCGACGTCGCGTGCTTACCGCTGCTGCCGGCCTTTCGGCCGCAGCGATCCTGCCGCGATCGAGCCTTGCGGACTGGAAGCCGACCGAAACCGTCCGTCTGGTCGTGCCGGCCGCAGCCGGCGGCTCGACCGACGTGATGGGCCGGCTTCTGGCCGCGCATCTGCAAAACGCGTGGGGCCAGTCGGCCGTCGTGGAAAACCGCTCCGGCGGCGGCGGCACTATCGGCACGGCCGAGGTGGTCCGCGCCAAGCCTGACGGCCACACCATCCTGGTCGGCAATCCCGGCCCGAACGCGATCGCCTACAGCATCTTCAAGAATCTCTCCTACAAGCCGGACCAGCTTCAGCCGGTCTCCAACATGATCCGGATTCCGAACATCGTGTCGGCGCATCCGAAGACCGGCATCAAGTCGATCCCCGAGCTGATCGCCTATCTCAAGGCCAATCCGGACAAGCTCAGCTACGCCTCCTCCGGCGTCGGCCAGAGCCCTCACCTCACCGGCGCCTGGTTTCTCCAGCTCACCGGACTGAAGATGACGCACATCCCGTTCCGCGGCGCCGGACCCGCGCTCCAGGCCGCGCTTGCCGGCGACATCCAGGTCCTGTTCGACAATCTCTATCCGAGCCTGCCGCAGGTGCAGAACGGCACGCTCAACGGCCTCTGCGTCACCACGACCGAGCGCAGCGAGCTCGCGCCGAACCTGCCGACCATGCGCGAGAGCGCGCCGGAGCTGGCGAACTTCGACGTGTCCTCCTGGTTCTGCGTCTTCCTGCCCAAGGGCGTCTCGCCGGAGGTGCTGAACGCGCTCAATCTCCAGATCAAGGCGATGCTCGAGCGCGACGACGTCAAGAAGCAGATCGCCGCCATGGGCGCGCGCGCCGACTACGGCACGCCGCAGCAATTCGCTGCCTTCGTAGACGCCGAGACCAAGAAGTTCGCCGGCATCATCCAGAAGGAAGGGCTGCAGATGGACGTGCAGTAGCTCTCGCGTCCTGGTGCAGCGTGGAACGCTAAGCCGGGACCAGAGCCTCGAGTGTGGACCCCGGATCTGCAGCGCATCACTTCGTGCTGCGCAACGTCCGGGGAACGCGGTTGGAGCGAAGTTTCATCATCAAAAACCCCGCGGCTCGCGCCGCGGGGTTTTGTCTTGAAGAGCTGTCGCTGCTCAGTGCGCCAGGATCGCCAGCAGCAGCAAGGCCACGATGTTCGTGATCTTGATCATCGGGTTCACCGCAGGTCCCGCCGTGTCCTTGTAGGGATCGCCGACGGTGTCGCCGGTCACCGCCGACTTGTGGGCATCCGAGCCCTTGCCGCCGAAATGGCCGTCCTCGATGTACTTCTTGGCGTTGTCCCAGGCGCCGCCGCCCGAGGTCATGGAGATCGCGACGAACAGGCCCGTCACGATTACGCCGAGCAGCATGGCGCCGACCGCGGAGAATGCCGCCGACTTGCCGACCGCGCCGCCGCCCGCGATGAAGTAGATCACGAAGTAGACGACGATCGGCGACAGCACCGGCAGCAGCGACGGGATGATCATCTCCTTGATCGCCGCCTTCGTCAGCAGATCGACCGCCTTGCCGTAGTCAGGCTTGTCGGTGCCCTGCATGATGCCCGGCTTCTCGCGGAACTGACGCCGCACCTCCTCGACGATCGCGCTGGCGGCACGTCCCACCGCCGTCATGCCCATCGCGCCGAACAGATACGGCAACAGGCCGCCGAACAGCAGACCCACCACGACGTAGGGGTTGTTGAGCGAGAAGTCCGGATTGACGCCGGCGAAGTAGGGATGCTGCGCGGAGCCGGCGACGAAGAACTTGAGGTCCTCGTTGTAGGCCGCGAACAGCACCAGAGCACCGAGACCGGCCGAGCCGATCGCGTAGCCTTTGGTCACCGCCTTGGTGGTGTTGCCGACCGCATCGAGCGCGTCGGTCGACTTGCGCACCTCCTTGGGCAGTCCCGCCATCTCGGCAATGCCACCGGCATTGTCGGTGACGGGGCCGAAGGCGTCGAGGGCGACGATCATGCCGGCCAGCGCCAGCATGGTGGCGGTCGCGATCGCGATGCCGAACAGCCCGGCGAGGCTGTAGGTCACCAGGATGCCGGCGATGATGACGATCGCGGGCAGCGCGGTCGCTTCCATGGAGATGGCGAGGCCCTGGATCACGTTGGTGCCGTGGCCGGTCACCGAGGCCTGGGCGATCGACTTTACCGGACGGTAGTCGGTGCCCGTGTAGTACTCGGTGATCCAGATGATCAGCGCGGTGACGACGAGGCCGACCACGCCGCACTCGAACAACGCCATGCCGGTGTAGCTGACGCCCTCGAGCTTGCCGAAGCCGATCAGGTAGTAGATCACCAGCGCGATGCCGATCAGCGACAGCACGCCAGTTGCGATCAGGCCCTTGTAGAGCGCGCCCATGATCGACTGGCTCGGCCCGAGCTTGACGAAGAAGGTGCCGATGATCGAGGTGATGATGCAGACGCCGCCGATCGCGAGCGGCAGCGTCATCATGCTGGCGAGGATCGGCGTCTTGGCGAAGAAGATCGCCGCCAGCACCATGGTTGCGACCGCGGTCACCGCATAGGTCTCGAACAGGTCGGCGGCCATGCCGGCGCAGTCGCCGACATTGTCGCCGACGTTGTCGGCGATGGTCGCCGGATTGCGCGGATCGTCCTCGGGAATGCCGGCCTCGACCTTGCCGACGAGATCGCCGCCGACGTCCGCACCCTTGGTGAAGATGCCGCCGCCGAGACGGGCGAAGATCGAGATC
>JAEWCE010000035.1 GCA_023390785.1 Pseudomonadota bacterium | reverse complement strand
CGCCATGCCGCATCTCGATGCGGCGCGACTGCCTCCTACCCGGCCCACCGGGCGCGTTCGCTCGCCCGCAACACCTTGCAACGAAACGGATATAAAGATATCTTTATATCTGATCGGAGATCGGATTTGGCGGATGCAGCGACATTGGTAGGGGCGTTGCGCGCGGCGGGGGAAGCGACCCGCCTGCGGCTCCTTGCTCTGCTGGCCGAAGGCGAGCATTCAGTCAAGGATCTGACCGAAATTCTGGGCCAGAGCCAGCCGCGCGTGTCGCGGCACCTGAAGCTGCTCGCCGACGCCGGGCTCGTGACCCGCAACGCCGAAGGCGCCTGGGCCTATTACCGCCTCGCCGACAACGAGGATGCCGCCGAGCTCGGCCGCTGGCTGGTGCAGCGGCTCGACGGCGACGACAGCGACCGCAGCCGTGACCGGCTGCGGCTCGAGGCCGTGCGCGCCAGCCAGCAGGCGCAGGCCGCCGCCTATTTCGCCAAGGTGGCGCCGCGCTGGGACGAGCTGCGCCAGCTGCACGTGCCGGAAGAGGCGGTGGAGGCCGCAATCCTCGACGCCGTCGCCGGGCGCGTCGTCGACCTCGTGATCGACCTCGGCACCGGCACCGGCCGCATGCTCGAATTGCTGCAGCGCCACTATCGGCGCGCCATCGGTATCGATGCGTCGCGCGAAATGATCGCCGTGGCGCGCGCCAAGCTGGCCGCGGCCAACATCAGTCATGCGCAGGTGCGGCTCGGCGACATCGCCGATCTCGATGCCAGCATCGGACTGGCCGACCTCATCATCATCCACCAGGTGCTGCATTATTTCGACGATCCCGGCCGCGCTATCGCGCAGGCGCGCCGCGCCCTGAAGCCGGGCGGCGAGATGCTGGTGGTCGATTTCGCGCCGCATGCGCTCGAGTTCCTGCGCAGCGAGCACGCGCATCGCCGGCTCGGGCTGTCCGAAGGGCAGATGCTGGGCTGGGCGCGCGCCGCTGGCCTCACCGTTGCCGGACTCACCAGCTTTCCGCCCAGCCACGACGCCGAAGGGCTCACCGTGTGCCTGTGGCGGTTGACCGCAGAACAGGATTCCAGATGAACGTGCCGAGCGACCAGCGCCCCAGCCGCAAGACCGGCGAGCGACAGCCCTTCGAAGTCTCGTTCGAATTCTTTCCACCCAAGACCGACGTCATGGAGGAACGCTTCTGGGACAGCGTGCACAAGCTCGCCCCGCTCAATCCGCGCTTCGTCTCGGTCACCTATGGCGCCGGCGGTTCGACGCGCGAGCGCACGTTGCGCATGGTCAGCCAGGTGAAGGCCGAAACCGGCGTCGACGCCGCGGCGCACCTCACCTGCGTCGGGGCGACGAAGGCCGAGGTCGATCAGGTGGTGCACGCCTACAGGACTGCCGGCATCAAGCGCATCGTGGCGCTGCGGGGCGACCCGCCGGGCGGACCGGGCCAGCCCTTCGTGCAGCATCCGGGCGGCTACACCAATGCCGCCGAGCTCGTCGAAGGCATCCGGCGCATCGGGGAGTTCGACATTTCGGTTGCCGCTTATCCCGAGAAGCACCCGCAGAGCCCGAACTGGGACGTCGAAATCGACAACCTCAAGCGCAAGCTCGACGCCGGCGCGAGCCGCGCCATCACCCAGATGTTCTTCGACAATGGCGACTATTTCCGCCTGCTCGACCGCGCCGGGGCGGCCGGCATCAACGTGCCGATCGTCCCCGGCATCCAGCCGATCCATTCGTTCAAGCAGATCTCGGGCTTCGCGGCGAAATGCGGTGCGTCGATCCCTGCCTGGCTTGCCGCCCGGTTCGACGGATTGGACGAGGACCCGGAAACGCATGCGCTCGTCGCTTCGGCGGTAGCGGCGGAGCAGGTGCTGGAACTGGTCGATGAAGGCGTCACAGAGTTCCATTTCCTGACGCTGAATCGTTCGAACCTGGTGCTGGCGCTGGCCCGGCTGCTCGGAGTAAGGCCGGACTGAGGCAGCGATGTTCAGCCGAGGTTCAGCTTTGCTGCCGCAGCATCGCCAGCATGGCCGCGTTTCACAGTATGGCCATGTTTTTCGCCTCCAAGCAGCGCGGGGAAGGGGGCGGTGAGTGAGCGGATACAGCAGATGAGACTCAACTCGAAACTGAGCGGGGGCGTCGCTGGGGCGGGCCTGGCGGTGGTCCTGATCGTTCCGTCGGCGGACTATCTGACCGGCCAGTTCGGCGCCAAGGCGCGGACGACCGCGTTGCTGACCTCGACCACCGATCCGGTGAAGCCGGCGGGTACCAGCGCGGCCGACACAGCAGCTCCCACCAAGGCCGCGTCGGTCACCACCAGGGTGACCAAGACCGGCGTGACCATCGTTCCCAACGCGCCTGCTGCGGCCACCGAGGTTGCGGCGTCCGGCGCGCCGACGCTCGACCCGGTCGACAAGCTGCTCAAATCCGGCAAGAAGCTGCCCGACTACATTTCCGGTGGCGACAGCGCCGCCGTGCCTGCGCCGACGACCACCACGACGGCGCCCG
>JAEWCE010000029.1 GCA_023390785.1 Pseudomonadota bacterium | reverse complement strand
GGCCACGCCGGTCAAAAGTGTCCGGGCGCCGTTCATGATGACGCCGAGTTTCGTTCCCTTTTCTTCGGCAAAGGCCTTTACGACCGCCTCGATATTTTCTTCATTGAACGGCCGCGGTCCGCCGTTGGCCCGGCCTGCAAACTCGGCCTCGAACCGGTCGGCAAGTTCGGGCAGCCAATCCTTCAGTTCCGGAAATTTGGTCAGGTTCTTGGCGACAGCGGCCTGGTCAAAATCGAAATCTTCGCTGAAATAGGCCCGGCCCTGCGACGAAAAGTCCTTAAGCGTGAAAAAGCGCGCCCGGATCAGGTCGACAGTTCGCTCATACCAATCCCGGTCGTCACCGTCGTACTCATCGCGCCAGAGTTTAGCGGACCTTAATTCGTCCTCGACCATCGGCAGCAGATCGGCGAGGGGCATCGTGCGAATGTACTCGGCGTTCATCCAGATGGCTTTGTCATCGGTCCAGTGCCGCGGGTCGTTCTCCTTGAAATTGAAAACGGCGCTCGAGCGATGTACGCCGTCGAGCGAAAATTTCTCGATCAGCTCGTCCATCGAATATATTTCGCGGTCCTCGCCGGCCGACCAGCCGAGCAGGGCGAGAAAGTTCCTGAACGCGGCCGGAATGAACCCGGCGTCACGATATGTCGTCATCGACACGATCTCGCCGTGCTTTCGTTTCGAGAGCTTTCCCTTGTTCGGCGCGAGGATCAGCGGGAGATGGGCAAATTTTGGCGGTTCAACACCGAGCGCCTTATAGATCAGTATCTGCTTTTGCGTGTTGGTCAGGTGGTCCTGGCCGGGGATCACGTTCGTGATTCCCATCTCGATGTCGTCGCAGACGACCGCCAGGTTATAGAGCGGGTGTCCGTCGGACCGAAGCAGGACGAGGTCCTCGATGTCCTTGTGATCGCGTTCCTGCGGCCCATAAACAGCGTCATCGAAAGACGTCGATCCGGCCTCGGACACTTTCAGCCTGATGGCGAACGGCTCGCCGGCCGCGGCGCGTTCATCGGATTCTTCGCGAGAGAGATCACGATATGGGTTGTCGCGCATGTTCTTTTCGCCCTGCTGCTGGCGGGCACGTTCGACGATGGCCGCCTTGACCGCCTTGTCGCCGATGTCCTCTTTCGGCGTAAAATCGCGATAAGCCTTTCCCTCGGCCAGCAGCCGATGCGCGGCGGCCCGGTGTTTATCGGCATTGTCGGACTGGAAAACCGTCTCCTCGTCGGGTTTGAGGCCGAGCCATTCGAGGCCTTCGAGGATCGAGCGTGTCGATTCGTCGGTCGAGCGGGCAAGGTCCGTGTCCTCGATCCTGAGCAGGAACTTACCGCCGTTCTTGCGGGCGAACAGGTAATTGAATAGGGCAGCCCGGGCGGCTCCGAGATGAAGGTAGCCCGTCGGCGAGGGTGCAAATCTTACTCTGACTGACATAAGGCAAGATTTTAACCATCGCCGGCGATTACGCAAAAAGCGGAGGGGATTTAATTAAAGATGTTCCGGCCGCTGACGTGCCGGCAGAAAAACCAAAGGCCGTCGATCCATAGCGATCTGACGGCCGGATGAGGTCCGGTCTTGATAGGAAAGACCGATAAATTGTTATACTGGCGGAGACGACAGGATTCGAACCTGTGGTACCCTTTTGAGGTACAACGGTTTAGCAAACCGCCGCTTTCAGCCACTCAGCCACGTCTCCGGTTCTGCCTCGTTTCGAGGCAAGTTTTTATTCTAGCCCTCAAGCCAACTTTGTCAAGGCAACGGGCATCTTACAGCCCAAGCAGGCGTCTCGATTTAGAGCTTGACACAATCGGTTTTTAGCTCGAAAATAATTGAGCTGTCTGCAGTTTGGCGGCACTAGCAAAGAGGCCGATCGCTCTCCCTGACGAGTCGCCATGCCGGACCGGGTTCCGGCAGGTGCGTTTTGCGTTTCCCTAATGACTTTTCACGAGACAACGAAAGCACTGATAAGCCCGCTGATAATTTTGCTGGCGGTTACGGCTTCGTTCGCGGGCACGCCCGATGTGCGTGACGACCGTGCGGTCGAGGTCAATGTCAGCGGAATAGGAGTGATCAAGGGGATAGTTCGCGATGATGTCGGCAGCCCGATCGCGGATGCGACGGTGGCCATCTTTCGCGTCGGTACATCACAGCTCCTGAAGCAGGTCAGGTCGGCCGCCGACGGCAGCTATCTGGCACGCGTCCTGCCGGGAACGTACACGGTCCTGGCAGTGGCAGAAGGTTTTAACCCGGTCAGGCTGGCCGAGGTCGAGGTCGACCGATCGGCACAGCTTACCTATGGGTTCAAGCTGCAGCGGGCCGGCAGCGGCAATACGCTGCCCGAGAAACGTCTCGACAGGAACAACCCGAAATGGGCCATCCGTTCGGCACAGACCAGCCGCTCCATCTATCAGCACAGCGACGACAGCGTTGAGGTGGCCGAGACGGCCGAGGCTGATGACGGCCGCGACGACCAACCGCGACGAGCGGGCCAGACGGTCGCCGAAACATATTTTGCAGGGAACGGCGACGGCGCATATGCCGGCTTGAACGTGGCTACGCTGATACCGGTCAGTGACAGGGCGAACGTCGTTTTGGCCGCACAGACCGGCGTCGGAGCGAATGCTCCGCAGCGGTTCGAGGCACAGGCCCGTTTCAGGCCTGACGGCGTGCACCAGGTCAACATCAAAACCTCGTACGGCAGCCTCGGCAGCGTAACGATCAACGACCAAAAGCGTTCATTGGCACAGATCTCTGTCCAGGCTCTCGACGAATGGAAGATCCGCGAGGGCGTGATCGTCGTCTTTGGCATCGATTATTCGAAATTCATCGGGGCCGGCGACGACCTCTCGATCAGCCCGCGGCTCGGCCTGCAATTCGATGTCGATGCCCGCACGCGCTTTCGCACGGCGTTTACGACGCAGACAGAGAATCGGACGTGGTCTCATGCCGTTGCCCTCGAGGATGCAC
>JAEWCE010000028.1 GCA_023390785.1 Pseudomonadota bacterium | reverse complement strand
GGGGGCGCGCCCCCCCCCCCCCCGGCGCGGTGCTTCTGGCCGCCCCCTTCCGTCGCCTTCGGCGCCACCTTCCCCCGCAAGCGGGAGAAGGACCCGACTGCGAACATCTGCTACGCGTTCGTCAGCGCCTTCGCCATTGCGAGGAACGCCTCGATCGGCAGCACTTCGGCGCGTTCGTCGCCCTTGAGGCCGGCGGCTGCGAGCAGGGCGTCGACGGGGGCGCCGGTTGCCTTGAGGCTTTGCCGCACCATCTTGCGGCGCTGGCCGAAGGCGGCGCGAGTGACGGCTTCGAGCTTGCGCACGGGCACGGCCGGATCGACCGGCCTGGGAACGAGGTGCACCACGGCGGAGGTGACGTTGGGCGGCGGCGTGAAGGCCGAGCGCGCCACGTTGAAGGCGATGCGCGCCTCGCTGCGCCAGCCGGCGAGCACCGCCAGCCGGCCATAGGCCTCGTCGCCGGGCCGCGCCACGATGCGCTCGGCCACCTCGCGCTGGAACATCAGCGTCAGGCTTGCGTAGAACGGCGGCCACGGTTCGGCGGTGAGCCAGCCGACGAGGAGCTCGGTGCCGATATTGTAGGGCAGGTTGGCGACGATCCGTGTGGGGCCGTCGGCCAGGGCGGCGTAGTCGGTGGTCATGGCGTCGCCAGCGATGATGTTGAGGCGCCCCGGATAGGCGACGGCGATCTCCTCGAGCGCCGGGATCGCCCGCTCGTCGCGCTCGATGGCGATGACGCGGCGCGCGCCCTCCGCAAGCAGCGCGCGGGTGAGGCCGCCGGGGCCGGGGCCGACCTCGATGACGGTGCTGTGCGTGAGGTCGCCCGCGGTGCGGGCGATGCGGGCAGTGAGGTTGAGGTCGAGCAGGAAGTTCTGCCCGAGCTGCTTCTTCGCGCTGAGGCCATGCCGCGCGATCACCTCGCGCAGGGGCGGAAGGTCGTCGATCTGGCTCAAGCGCCGCCCGTCATGCGGTCGGCGAGGCGGATCGCGGCGAGCATGCTGGCAATCGACGCCTGCCCGGTGCCGGCCAGCTCGAACGCCGTTCCATGATCGGGCGAGGTGCGCACGATCGGCAGGCCGAGGGTGACATTGACGCCCTGGTCGAAGGCGACCGTCTTGATCGGGATCAGCGCCTGGTCGTGATACATCGCGACCACCGCATCGTATTTCTTCCAGTTGGGCGGATGAAAGATTGTGTCGGCGGAGAACGGGCCCTCGACGCGCGAGCCGTTGTGCTGCAGGTCGGCGATCGCCGGCGCGATGATGTCGCGATCCTCGGTGCCGATGGAGCCACTCTCGCCGGCATGCGGGTTGAGCCCGGTGACGGCGATCTTTGGGTCGAGGATGCCAAAGCGGGTGCGCAAATCGTGTTCGAGGATGACAACCGTGTCGCGGATCAGCCTCTGCGTGATGAGGCTGGG
This sequence comes from Pseudomonadota bacterium, assembly GCA_023390785.1. GTDB lineage: Bacteria > Pseudomonadota > Alphaproteobacteria > Rhizobiales > Devosiaceae > Devosia_A. The sequence goes on along the minus strand of JAEWCE010000028.1, from coordinate 8,075 downwards.
CACCTCGCGCAGCGGCACATGGATGGTGAGCGGCACCACGCGCAGATCCTCGTGCGCCAGCATCATCACCGGCTGCGGCGTGCCCTCCCCATTGGCGCATAGCGCCGCGAGATATTCGGTGTGGCCGGGATAGCGGAAGCCGGCGGTATAGAGCGCTGCCTTGTGGATCGGCGCGGTGACGACGCCGCGGCAGGCGCCGCCGAGCGTCTCGCTCACCGCGCGGGCGATCGCTTCCATCACCACCTTGCCCGACAGGTGGCTGGTCTCGCCCGGCTTGTCGGGCACGAGGCCATCGATGTGGCAGACGGGCAGGGAGACCGGAAACTGCCCGACCGCCTCGGGCACGGTGGTCTGCGCGAAATTGATGCTTAGCCCCAACCGGCGGGCGCGCGCGGCGAGGAACGCCATGCTGCCCATGACGATGAACGGGGGCAGCTCGTGCTCTCCCCGCCTGGCGTAAAGCTGCAGAATGAGATCGGGTCCGATCCCGGCGGGCTCGCCCATGCTGATCGCGAGGGGAGCGAGCCCGGCCATGATCAACTGTAAACGATCTGCGCCTTCGCCTTGAGCTCGGCGAGGTACTTGTCGGCTTCGGTCTTCAGCGCACCGTTGCCCTGGTTCTGGCGGATGCTGTCGGCGAGGTAGGTGGTGTCGTCGGAGACTTCCTTGCCGCAGACGGCGAACATCGACACGCCGTTCTCGACCACCCGCGGCTTGGTGATGCCGCCGACGTTGAGCTTGCTGAGCTCATTGGCGATGGGGTCGGGCAGCTGCGTCGCATGGCGCCGGCCGACGTCGCGCACCGCGGCATCGGTATAGGCCAATGATTCCTGCACGGCGCTGTCGCAGCCCTTGAAGGCGGCGCGGTACTTGTTGGCCTGCGCCGTGCGCGCCGCCGCCGAGGGGCCGCCCTTGACGGTGAGGAATAGCACTTCCTTGAGGATGTAGTCGAAGCTGTTGGCAGCGGTGAGCTTGGCCTTGGCCTCCTTGTCGATGTCGGCTTCCGACACCGTGACGCGCGCGCTGATGGCGGTGGCGCTGATCTTGTTCCAGGCGATGTTGGCCTTGAGCCGGTCGCGCAGCGTCTGGATCGGCACGCCGCGGTCGGTCAGCACCTTCTTGAGGTTGGTGTCGGACAGCCGCATGTTGCGCGCCAATTGCAGCACCGCAGCGTCGATGTCGGATTCGGAGATTTCGAAGCCCAGACGCTTGGCTTCCTGCAACTCCAGCGCCTCGTTGATCAGCTCGTCCTGCGCGGCCTTGCTGCCGCTGCGGTTCTCGAGCTTCATCAGCGCCAGGCGCTGGCTGATCTGGACATCGGTGATGGGAGTGCCGTTGACGGTGATCTTGACCGTCGCCGCACCAGCCGGCGCTGCTGCGAGCAGCGTCAGGCTGAGGAGAACGGCGCCGATAACGCGTTGCATGTTCATAGCGTGCCTGTTGAAGAGTGCCTCGCGGCGGGTGTGCGGGAAAAATACGGCTGAAATCGGTGCGTCAGAAAACAGGCTGCCCGTCGGGTCCCTTCAGCTTGAAGGTAAACCCGGTGCCCCAGCTCGTTGGAGTGAAATTGGCGCCGGCCCCTAACACAAGGTAACCATCGTCGTACGTAACGCCGACATCGGAACGTAGCCACGAATTGTTTTCGAGGTTCCAGGTCAGGTCGCCATTGACGCGCCAGTAGTCGGCCACGGGGATGCCGACGGCGCCCTGCACCTCGTGCTGGTCGACGGTGGTGCCGACCGCCGCGTCCTTGGCGATGTAGATGTAGGTGCCGCTGGTCGACAGGCCGTTGGCGAAGGTGAAGCTGCCGCCGGCGCCGGCGCGGGTGATGCGTGGCGTCTTGGGATCGACCTGCAGCTTGCCGGCCAGCGTCAGCCCGTTGGAGAAGCCGGCGCGGGCGCTGCCCACCAAATAGGATTCGGCGCTGCCCAGGCCGGTGCTGGTGCCGGTCTGCGCCGCGTCGCTGACGCCGAAGGCGTTGACGCCGGCAAGGTGGAAGGACTGGCCGGCGACGAGGTCGAGCCAGCTGCCGTCGGCGAAATTGCCGAGATAGTGCGCCCCGATATTGGCCTGCAGCCCGGTGTCCTGCCGGTCGATGCCGGAGAAATGGTTGTAGGTGAACAGGTTCGAGGTATCGAACACGAAGCTTTGCGCGTCGTCATTGGTGATGCCGACATTGGTGGTCGACGAGCCGCGATAAACCAGCTGCGCCACCGGCTCGAGCAGATGCGTGTCGTGGCCCGCCTTGGCCACCAGCGGCCAGCGCACGTCCATCGCCGCGATCGGCGTGACGCTCAGCAGCGAGTTGTCGAACTGCGTGGGGTAGGCCCCCCCGATAGCCCCGAGCGTGCGGTCGTAGGAGGTGGCGTCGAGCCGGGCGCCGAGATACGGCGTCGCCACCAGCCCGCCGGGCAGGATGAACTGGTCTTCCCACGCCGCCTCGAGCGCGAGGTGCTGCTTGGTGCCCTCGTAGCCGGTGACGTAGTGTATTGGTGTTGATACTGGACCGTAGGTCGCCGGCTGGTCGGCCTGGCGGGTGACGCGCAGCAATTCGCCGCTCAGATGCGCGCGGCCGAAGCCGGGCGCCAGATCCTGCACTTGCTCGAACGTCACCTGCGGCAGCAGCGTCGCCTGCGCCGGATCGTTGCTCACCGCGTTGCCCAGCAGATTGCCCTGCTCGATGCGCGCATCGAAATAGGTCATCTCGTTGAGGTAGGTGCCATAGACGCGGTTGGTGTAGCTGTCGGCGTCGGTGAATTTGTAGTCGACGAGGTAGGCCTGGTCGGTGAAGGTCGAGTACGACCAGCCGGCGGTCCAGTGCTCGGCCGGGGTGAAGCGGCCGGAGGTCTGGATGGCGCCGCGCCACTGCCGGTCGCCGACGGTGCCGGCGAAGGCAGATTTGTCGAGCTGGTAGAGGCCCGATGCCTTGATCGTCACCTCGCCATAGGGCGGCAGGCGCCATTTGAGGGCGCCGCCCATCAGCACGCCCTGCCGGCTCATCAATTGCGGCGTGAGCACGAGGTCGATGTTTTCGCCCATCGGCACGAAATACGGGATGGCGGCGACGGCGCCGCGCTTGGCGTCGTAGTCGACGCTGGGCATGCGCAGGCCCGTGGCGCGCGGCTGCGACGGGTCGGGAACCCAGAACCACGGCAGCCAGGCCACCGGAATGCCCAGCAATTCGAGCGAGGGCTGCTCCAGCGTCACCGAGGCATGGTCGCGGCTGTAGTGAATCTTGGCTGCCTTCACCTTCCAGCCGATCTTGCGGCCCTTGCTGTCGATGCACAGGCCGCACGGCGAATAGCTTGCATCGGTCAGCATGGTCTCGAAGTCGGCCTGGAAGTGCACGCTGCCGGCGGTGATCTTGGCGCCTTCGCCGGTGGTGATGGTCAGCGAGTTGAGGAAGGCCTCCCTGAGGCCGCCCGTAACCTCGATCGAGTCCATGTGCATCACCATGCCGCCATTGGTCAGCGTCACGTGGCCCACGGCCATCACCGAGCCTTTTTCCATATTGTATTCGACGCGGTCGGCGGTGAGCGTGAAGCCCTGGTAGGACATCACCACCTTGCCGTCGGCGGCGATCATGCCGGTGCTGCCCTCGTAGGACATCTGGTCGGCCTCGACCGCGGCAGGGTTGCCGCCCGGCGACGGCACCATGTCGAAAAAGCCTTCGGGCAGCAGCGTGGCGTGCGCCGGCAGCGCGGTGAGCAGCACCAGGCCGAATCCGGCGAGAACGCGCGCGATTGCCCGCCGCGGCCGAGATCCGTTGCTGCTGCCTCGGGGCAAGATCATCATGCTCGCCCGTCCGGTTGTCTGAACAGCACCCTGCGCCCAACAAAAATGCCCACACATACCGCCGTCAGAGCGGCAAATGCGGGTTTCAACGCCCCGACGGCCGGGCCCCCGGCCGCCAACTCGAAAGCTACATACAGCACAAATCCGGCGACGACACCATAAAGGACGGCGCCGCAATGGGTATTCGCCGTTAGATAAACCTGCGTAAATCGCCCCTGGCGGGCTGTCCGCATGGTTAACGGGACGCTGGCCCGCACGCTCATGCCGCCGCTCTCCGCCGCCAGCCGACGGGCCGGAACACCCTGAGCCGGACGCAGAGGATCGCCGCGGCGCCGATGAGGATGATCACCGAGCCGGAGGCGACGCTGAAGATGCCGGGCCCCACGATGTAGGAGGTGAGGGCCCGCTCGATGAAGGCGGCGCCCAGGACTGCGATCTCGACCGGCGCGTCGGCGCGGCGACGGCCGCTGGGGAACAATGCCAGCGCCGCGACGAGCGCACACAGGGCGAGGACCCGCAGCCCCTCGCCGCTGCGCTTGAGCAGGATCTTGACCACCGCCGGATCCCAGTGCCCGGTCTTGAGCGCGGTGGCGACAAGGTCGTAGCTCGGGGTCTGCCCCAGGCCGTCGGCAGCGCCGGCATCGGCGGCCAACTGGTCCATCGGCAGGTCGTATTGCTTGAACGCGACCTGCGAGAAGCGCCCGTCGGCGCTCAGATATTGCACCGCCCCGTCGCGCATGCGCAGCACGTAGCCCTGCTCGTCATGGGTAATGATGGCGGCGCGGGCGAAATAGGTGCGGTGCGAATCGGGGTCGCGCGGATCGTCGGCGAAGAAATCGCTGATGTTGCCGCGGGAATCGCGGCCGCCGATGACCATCGACACGCCGCCGCCCAGCGAGGTGAAGCGGTGCGGGATCATGCTTCGCGACACGAGGTCGGCGGCGATGCTGGTCGACCAGTCGTTGGTGACCCGCGAGCCCAGCGGATCGGCGACATGCGACAGCAGCAGCACGCCCAGCGTGCCGATGAGCGTGTAGAGGCCGATGGCCCTCAGCAGCGCCGGCAGCAGGCCGTTGGAGTGGATGATGCCCAACTCGCTGCTGGCCTGCAGGCGGCGCAGCGCCCGGCCGAGCCCGATGCCGAGACAGACATAGAGGAAGGCGACGCCCAGCCCCGGCATGGTGAGCAGCGCCTGGCCGACGAGCGTCAGTACGTTCTGGCCCTTGTCGGACACGAGGTCGAACAGCCTCAGGCACTGAATCAGGAACAGCAGAAACGCGGCAACGGCAAACAGCGCCATTGCCTCGGACCAGAAAAGCCTTGCCAAATAGCGGCTTAGGCGGGCCATCTGCCGCCGCCGTCCGTAAACTCCAGAATCGTGCTGCCCCTGTCGTCGTTGCGGGGCGACTGTGGGGAGGTTCGACGGCCAAGGCAAGGCGGCAAGCGGCGCGCGGGACGTTCCCCCGCCGGCTGTTGCGCGATTGACGCGGGGTGTCGACGCTGTTGCCTAGACCGGCGCGTTTCCGTATTCGTAACCATGACCCAAAGCCTGACCATCCACACCGCCCCGCTTTCCCTGAGCCCGGCCGGCATAGTTGTCATCTATGTCGCCGAGGGGGCCGCCCCCGCGGGCCGGGCTGCCGAACTCTGGAGCGCCACCGGGTTGGACTTCGCCCGCGTGGCCACTGCGGCGGGGTTCAGCGGCAAGCAGGGCCAGCTTCTCGACATCGCCGCCCCGGCCGGCCTCGACGCCGTTCGCCTGTTCGTGCTGGGCGCCGGCAAGGTGGAGGCCGACAAGCCGGCGCCGCCCACGGCCTGGAGCGACCGCGGCGGCTCGCTGGCCGCCAAGCTCGGCGCCGCAAATGCCGAGCAGGCCTCGGTGGTGCTGGACGGCGCGACGCCGGAGGAGGCGGCCGGCCTCGCCGCCGGCCTGACGCTGCGGCAATACCGCTTCGACAAATACAAGACGCGCAAGCCGAACGACCGGACCCCCGAGGCACTGGCCGTGACGCTGCTTGTTGCTGATCCGCAGGCAGCCGACGCCGCGATCGCCTCGCGGCTCGCGACGGTGGGCGGCACGCTGCTGGCCCGCGAGCTGATGAACGAGCCCGCCAACGTGCTGGGGACCGAGGAGTTCGCCGCCCGGGCGGCGGAGCTCTCCGCGCTGGGCGTGGAGGTGGACACGCTGGGCGAACCCGAGCTACGCGCCCTCAACATGAACGCGTTGCTGGCGGTGGCGCAGGGCTCGGTGCGGCCGCCGCGGCTGGTGGTGATGCGCTGGAGCAACGGCAAGACCGGCGAGGCCCCGGTCGCCTTTATCGGCAAGGGCGTGGTGTTCGACGCCGGCGGCATCTCGATCAAGCCGGCTGCCGGCATGGAGGACATGAAGGGCGACATGGGCGGCGCGGCCGCCGTGATTGGAACGATGCACGCGCTCGCGGAGCGCAAGGCGAACGTCAACGCCGTAGGGTTGATCGGTTGTGTCGAGAACATGCCGTCCGGCAACGCCGTCCGTCCGGGCGACATCGTGAAGTCGATGTCGGGCCAGACGATCGAAGTGATCAACACGGATGCGGAAGGCCGGCTCGTGCTTGCGGACGTGCTCTGGTACGCGCAGGAGAACTTCAAGCCGAAGATCGTCATCGATCTCGCCACGTTGACGGGCGCCATCATGGTGGCACTCGGCAAAGAGTACGCGGGTCTCTTCTCCAACGACGACAAGCTCGCCGATGAGCTGCTGTCGGCGTCGAAGGCCACGGGAGAGAAAGTTTGGCGGATGCCGCTCGACAAGGCATTCGACAAGATGATGGATTCCAAGAACGCCGACATGAAGAACGCCGGCGGCCGGTGGGGTGGTGCTGCGACCGCGGCGGCGTTCCTGCAGCGCTTCATTCAGAAGGATACGCTCTGGAGCCACATCGATCTCGCCGGTACCGCGATGGACGGTAGCCGCAACGACACGAACCAAAGCTGGGGCGCCGGCTGGGGTGTGAGGTTGCTCAACGCGTTCGCGGAGCAGCACGAGAAGTCCGAGAAGAAAGACGCGGCCTAGGTTTTCGGAAATTCATGCGTGGCGGATCGGCGTATCGTTCTGATACATATGCTGATTTGCCTATTTGTTTCCATAATATATATTATGCGAAATCAAGGGACGGTCAGGCCAGGATGAATTTCGCGGGGTTCTGCCGGATGAAGTTCGGCATCTCGTCGAGGCCGACGATCTCAGTCTCGTCGTCGAGGATCGTCGCATACGCGATTGGGCACTCGTAGCTCTCCCAGAGCTTATGTTCCGTGTGCGAGTAAGCGGAAACTTTGCGGCGCCATGTCTCCCAATCGCCCAAGCTCGTGATGTGCCAGCCGCCATTCGGAATGACTCGAACGGGGCTCGTGATCCCTGTGTTGATCCAGTTCCAGATTCGGGTGTGAAGGAGCCCGATCGCGGTCCCGCGCCAACGTCCCGATGCCCAGATCTTGCTCAGGCGGAGACGTTGGCCACCTGGGAATTTGCCGTACTCGATGAGACGCGGCCCGCGATCCCAAGGCAGGTCCCTCACCCGGCGGTTGGCGCTGCCACGATACATCGGCATCTCGAAGATCGTCAGCTCTCCGGGCCTGCGTTCAGCAAGAGCGCGTTTCAGCGCCTCGGCGCTCAGGATCTCATCGACGTCCGACACGATGATCAAGTCGCTCGGGGTTGCACTGACCAATCCCCGAGCGATCTGATTGCGCTGATAGTGCTCGCGCGCCCAATTGTCATCGAGGGGCCGCGTGTCCAACCGGTAAGCGTCTCGTGTTGCCGGGAAGTCGATGGCGATGTGAATGATCTTGCCGGCATAGGCTCGGAAGCGATCGGCGTTTTCGGCGTAATGGAGAGGCTTCGGCGCGCCTTGAAAGGTCTGGCGCGCTTCAACGAGCACAAAGTAATCGACGACTGAGTGGAGCTCGCTGAGGCGCACTTCGAGCAAATCGAGTTCGTCGAAAAAGCTGAAGCAATCGAAGATCATCGCGATCCCCTGTCACGCCGGATGCGGTCTTCCCGTCATTGCGTGATTGCAAATTCCGCGCGGCAACGTCGCGGCGAATGATAGTTCCGATACTGGCGAAGGTTAGCGCTGGGACCGGCTTTTTCCGCATCAAAAGGCGAAACGAGCGGCTTTTATCGATCTATGGCGACGAAAATACACCGCTCGCGTTGCAATCGATCATCTAGCGGATCATCGGAAGGATTATCGTCGCGCCGTGCTTCATTAACTGAGCAACGCTAATTGGCTCTTCGGTAC
>JAEWCE010000349.1 GCA_023390785.1 Pseudomonadota bacterium | reverse complement strand
GCCCCGATGAGGGGGCCGCGGTTCCATTCGTACAGGCTGGTCGGGCAACGAGGTCATGCCGAAAGCTGGCATGTTTCCATGATCAGCGCGACAGTTCCTTGACATACTCGGCCTGCACGGCCTTCAGCATGCCTTCCGCCGTTTGGCGGCCGCCCACCATCTTCTGCAGTTCCGGGGTCCAGGCCTCGGCATAGATGGCGCCCGTGGCATTGGCGATAAAGTCCATCGCGCCATTGTCCTTGGCGATGGTCGTGCCGGCGTTGAGGGTCTGCTCGGTGACGCTGCCCGGGGTGACCGCCGGCAGCGGCAGGTCCACGGGGCCACCGGGATTGGAGCCGCCCACGGCGACATCGATCTTGCGCGCCTCTTCGTTGGTCGCAACCCAATTCAGGAAGAACGCTGCGCAGTCGGCGTTCTTGGCGTTGGCACCGATCCCGTAGGTCAGTGGCGCCGACATCGCGGCGTGCTTGCCGCCGGCCTCGGCAGGCGGCATCAGGAAGAACCCGACATTGCCGGCCATCTGCTTGTCGAGATTGCCGGACTCCCAGTCGCCGTTGAACAGGAACAGTCCGTCTCCGCCGATGAACCGGCTCATTGCCGTCGCATAGTCGACCGAGTTGATGTCATCCTGGAAATAGCCGGACTTGATCCACTGCTCGAGGTGTTGCGAGGCAGTTAGATTGGTGGGCGTGTCGATATCGGCCCCCTTGCGCTGGAAGATCCAGTCATTGACCGCTGCGGGGTCACCGTACGAACCCATGAGGTTCTGCAGCGGGAAGGTGAGCCCGACCACCGGCTTGTTCCAGATGATGATCGGCGGAATGTTGGCGGCCTTGGCCTTGGCCATCAGGTCTTCCAGCTCGGCGACGGTCTCGGGCGGCTTGGTCATGCCGATCTTGGCCGCCAGCGCCTTGTTGTAGAAGATGCCGGTCATCGAATAGTTGAGGCCCATGGCGTAGAGCGAACCTTCACCGCGCGGGCTGCCACCGTCGGCGACGCGGTTCTGCGCCAGCTGTGCCGGCGGGTATTTGTCCCAGCCGAATGCAGTGGCGTAGTCATCGAGGTTCTTGAGCAGGCCGTCCTTGACCAGATCGGAAATGCTGGGCAGCCGGATGAGATCGGGCGGGTTGTCGCCCGAGAGGACGCGTGGGCTGTTCTCCATCAGGGTCGCGAACAAGTCCTCCTTGATCGAGAACGTCACGTTCGGAAACTGCTTGGTAAATTCCTTCGACAGCTCAGTGGGCAGCGGAAAGCCGGTCTCGAAATAGGAATTGAGCACAACCGGATCGATGCCGCAGCTGGGTGCCGCCAGCGCACTCCCGGCAGCCGAAGCCGCGAGCAGCGCGACAATGCCAATTTGGGCGAAGTTCTTTCGGTTCAAGACGTCCTCCTCCGTTTGCGCCTCTGCTAAATCCATTTAGCAACAGGCGGTGATATGGTCAATTCGTCCTCGCAGGCGGTCCGTCTCCTTGCGGTACGGTCGCACCTCCATCGCCTCGTCCTGCAATCAGAGCTTTGATCGCCGGCAGCGCCCGCAGCGCGTCGACAACCGTCGTTGCGCGCTGTTGGTTACCTGACCAATCTGAAGGAAGGGCAGGGAGATGGCGTCGGAGTCGGGGCGGCCTCATGTCGATCCGCGCGTCGGCGAGGCCGCTCCCATCGCATCGATCGTGACCGTGTCGGCGAATGCGTCGGCGACCGACTCGAAGCCCGGTTGGATACTGCCTGCGATCGGCCTCACGCCGCCCCCCGCACGGCTGGATCCAAAACGATCCTCCCGGCATCCCATGCGAGCGGCATTGGATCGGTGATTTCGCCGCGAAACGGCTGGCCGGGAAGGTTCAGGGTAAAAGCAAGGAGGTTCCATCGACCCTCCCGGTCCTGGACCACCCGACCGGCATAGTATCGCTCGTCTACAAGGAGGGTGGCGGCTGCGATGTCGAATGGCCCAGCAGGGCCCACGGCCGGCGCCGTCCAGATGCCGCCGATCTGGCCCTTCCGCGCATTGGCAAGCCGCGGCGCATTGCAACAGAAGACCAGCACGGCGCGGCCGTCGATCGCGATCAGTTGCGGCACCTCGAGATGCCCAAATCCCGATTGCGGCGCGCTCAGCGGCGGCTGCACCCGCCAAGTGACAAGATCTGAAGATGTCGCATGGGCCACCACACCCCGGCCCTCGTCAGCACCCTCGTTGACGCGGCCGGTGATCAGCATATGCCAACCCTGGCCAGCGGGATCGGGGAAGACCCAGGGGTCGCGCCAGGCCTCCTCGGGCCAGCTCGAGGTGCCCAGCGTTTCGTACCAGCGCGGATCCGCCGAAACGATCGGACCCGGCTGCTTGCTCCAGCTGAACAGATCAGCCGAGGTCGCAACGCCGATGGCCTCGATGTTCGTCGCAGCGACCGGCGACGGGAACCTCGAGCCGGTGTAGAACATGCGCCACAATCCATCCGGGCCACGGACCACCGACCCCGTCCATGTTGCCGTCGCGTCGAAGCTGCCCGGTGGCCCGACGTCGAAAACTTGCCCCTGATAGGCCCACTCGATCAGATCGGCCGACGTCGCGTGGCCGATGCGGGCATTGCGGTGCCTGAGTTCGGGATCGCCGAGCGAATGCGGCGCATGCAGGAAGAACAGGTGGAAGCTCCGGCCATCATCAGCCAGCCAGAAATCCCACACCCAATGGTCCGGCAGTGAAAACGCCACGCTATTCCCCGTCGGACATTTCGCTGTCCCCGAGCGCTTGCTAAATCCTTTTAGCAAAGACTCTCGGGCTGTTGTCAATCCGGCTTCGTTCATTGCTCCGACCGTCGCCGCATGGCATGAAAGTGCGCACTCGCATCAATCCGACCGTGGACCGTGCCCGAGCCTCGCAGACCCAAGCGCCCTGTTCCCAGCAAACGCGTGACGCTTGCCGACGTCGCCAAGCTCGCCGGCTTGTCGCGCACCGCGGCATCGATGATCCTGACCGGCCGGCCCGACACCCGGCTTTCTGCCGAGGCGCACGCCAAGGTCATGGCGGCGGCAGACCAGTTGGGCTATCGCCCCAACGTCGCTGCCCGCAGCCTTCGCACCGACCGCACCCAGACGATCGCCTTCATCTCCGACACCGTGGCAACGACGCGCTACGCCAGCGGCCTGATCCGCGGAGCGTTGCAGGCCGCGGAAGACAGGCAGCACGTCATGCTCGTGCTCGAGACTCGCGGAGAGCCCGCTCGCGAATCGGAGGCCATCCACGCCGCGCTCGACCGGCAGGTCGACGGCATTGTCTTTGCAGCGATGCGCGCCCGCGAAATCTTCGTCCCCGACATCCGCCTCGGGGTACCCGTCGTCATGCTCAATTCGACCAGCGCGCGCTTTGCCGTCTCCGTGCTGCCCGACGAGGAACGCGGCGGCCGCGACTCGGTTCGGCTGCTCATTGGATCGGGGGTGCGAGACGGGATCGGCCTGTTGGGACAAAGCGATGCGGCCGAGATCGGTCTCTTCCGGTCCGGGACAGTCGCACGCCGCGTCCATGGCATTCGCTCGGAGATGCGGCGACAGCGGCTCTCCTTCGTCGCCGAAGAATCGTGCTGGAACTGGGAACCGGACGAAGGCTACAAATTGGCCCGCAAGATGCTGCGCCGCGACTCCGGGATACGGGCGCTGCTGTGCATGAACGACCGCCTCGCCTTCGGTGCCTACCAGGCTCTCCGCGACCTTGACCTGCATATCCCCGACGACGTTTCCATCGTCTCTTTCGATGATGACGAGATCGCCGCTTATCTCCGACCGGGACTGACCACGATTGCCCTGCCGCACGAAGCCATGGGCCGCCTGGCGGTCGAACTTCTGTTCGATGGTAGGAAGGGCAAGGAGCACCTGGTGCCGATGCCGGTCGTCGAGCGAGGGTCGATCCGAGCCCTGGACGAGGTCTGACTCACCTCGCCACCACTGGGTGCAGGACGGTCACCGGGCTTGCCACGTCCCTGAACTCGACCCCTAGGGCCGCAAGGACGCGTGCAGGGTCCGACGCGCCGTCCTGAGATGTGCCTTGGCGGCCGCCTCAACATCGCGCCAGTCGCGGCCAAGCAGAGCATCGATGTAGACCAGATGTTCTTTGATAGCCGTGGCGTTGCGTTGGCGTTCCTCTGCCTTGTTCCACTGGTAGTGGTAGTGAAAGATCAGCGCCATGATGTCGTAGAAGTCGCGCATGAACCGATTGGACGACGCCTCGAAGATCAACCGATGGAACCGGGCATCGAGCTGGGAGAAGTCCTGGAACTTCTGATCGACCTCCCTTGCCAGCGCTTCATGCTCCGTCCTCAGCATTGCGAGTTCCGTCCATGCGGGATGATCGGCGCGCAAGCCGATGAAGGCACGCGCGCTACGCATTTCGAACAGTTCCCGGACGTCGAACAATTCCGAAGCAAACTGCGGCGTCATGCCGGCGAATGTCCAGCTCGCGTTCGGGCGTTTCTCGATCAGGCCATAACGCTCGAAGCCATTGAGGAAATCACGTAGCACCGTGGTCGAGACGCCAAACGACCTGGCAAGTTCCAGCATGTTGATGGTCGCACCGGGCCTCAGATCGCCGCGCAGCATCCATTCCATGAACTTGCGCTCGACATGCTCCGACGCGGCGATCGTTTCTGATCCGGGGAACCGATCTGCCGCCTTGGGGCGCGCCACAACGATGCGGTTCGGACCCTTGCTGATGAGACCTCGCTCGGTCAGCTCGGAAAGCGCCTTGCGCACTGTCGTGCGGCTCACGGCGAGATGAGCGCTGAGCACGCTTTCGGATGGTATCCGCTCGCCGCGCTTGACCCCGCCTATGATAGTCAGGGCATCGTTGAACGCTTGCTTGTAGACCGCGTCGCTTTTCAACGCACATCCTTTGCGAAGATCACCGGCCGCGGCGCCGAAGCTGATCAAAGAACACGATGATGATGATCAGTGCGCCCGTAACGATGCGCTGCCAGAACGAGTTGACGTTGAGCAGGTTGGCGCCGTTGTTGATCGTCGCCAGAATGAACGCGCCGATCAGCGGGCCATGCACGGACCCGACGGCGCCGAACAGGGACGTTCCGCCGATCACCGAAGACGCGATGGCCTGCAGCTCCCAGCCGTCCGCCTGCGTGGCGTTGCCGATGCCGATGCGGGTGGCAAGCAGGATGCCCACGAAGGCCGCGAACGTCGCTGACAGCGAATAGGCCACATAGACGATCAGCTGCACACGCACGCCCGAGAGGCGCGCTGATTCCGGGTTCGACCCGACGGCAAAGATGTACCGCCCCCAGCGCGTATGGTTGAGGAACACGTAGGAAGGAATCGCAATGAGGATCACCATCCAGAACAGGCTCGGAATCCCGAGGAAATCCTGGGTCGCAAAATCGGTGAAGTCCTTGTTGGTGATGCTGATGGTCGCGCCATTGGTCATCAACAGGCCAATGCCCCGCAGCGAGGTGAGGGTCGCCAGCGTGATGATGAACGGCGGCAACCCCATGCGCGTGATGCCGAAGGCGTGGAAGATGCCGATGGCGAGGCCTACCAGCAATGTGATCACGATCGCCAGCCAGACCGGCGACCCGGCTTGAAGTAACATGGCAATCACGACCGTGCAGAACCCGGCGATGGCGCCGACGCTGAGGTCGATACCCGCGGTGATGATCACGAAGGTCTGCCCCAGTGCCAGGATGGCGATCATCGATCCCTGGCGCAGCAGGTTCGGAATGTTGCGCTCTGTCAGGAAGTTGGGAGTCGCAAGAGTGAGTGCGGCCCACAGCAGCACCAGCAGACCAAGCAGCGTGAGTGCCAATAGAAAGCTGTAGTTTCGGCGTGCCCGCACGGCCTGCTTGGATACGATCTCGGTGCTGGTCATGTGTGTTCCGGACCTCCCCCACTTCAAGAAATGAGCTACACGCCGATGGCTTCGGCGAGCAGTTCTTCGTGCGTCGCCGCGCGGAAAGCGTTGGTGCCGGTCAGACGCCCATTGCGGAACACGTGCAGCGTATCCGCGAGCTCGTAGACTTCCGGCAGATAAGACGAGATCAGAATGATGCCGGCGCCATTCTTGAGCAACTGCGCGAGGAGCCGGTAGATCTCCGCCTTCGTTCCGACGTCGACGCCAACCGTCGGTTCGTCGAAGATGAAGAGATCGGCCCCGTGGTTCAGCCACTTGCCGATGACGATCTTCTGCTGGTTGCCACCCGACATCGACGAGGCGAGCGAATGGCGACTCGGCGTCTTGATCTGCAGGTCGCGGATTTGACGGTCGGCGCGTTCGGCTTCCTCGCGCCCGGAGATCGTAATTCCGTGCGTCAGCCGGTCATAGATCGGCAGGTTGAGGTTGAGACCGATTGGAAGATTGAGGTTGAGCCCCTGGTCCCGGCGGCTTTCGGGCGCCATGGCGATGCCCAGCTTGATCGCCTGGCGTGACGTGCGGATGTTGACCGGCTGCCCCTTCCAGAAGATCTCGCCGCCGGTCTTCGGGTTCCGCCCGAAAACGCTCATGGCAAACTCGCTGCGTCCGGCGCCGATAAGGCCATATAGCCCCACGATCTCTCCGCGATGGACGGTGATCGAGACATCCTCGAAGCCTTTGCCCGAAAGCCCCCGCGTCTCGAGCAGGACCTCGCCGCGGTCGATGGTTTCCTTGTGGTAGATCTGCTCGATGGTGCGGTTGATCATCAGCGAGACCAGTTCCGCCTCGTTGGTGTCGCCGATGTCCCTGGTGCCGACCAGATTGCCGTCGCGCAGAACCGTAACGCGATCGGCCAGATCGAAGACCTCTTCGAGACGATGACTGATGTAGACGATGGTCACGCCGCTATCGCGCAGCCTGCGGATCAGCTTGAACAGCTGCGCCGCCTCCTGCCGTGTCAGGTAGGCCGTGGGTTCGTCGAAAATCAAAAAGCGCGTTCCGCGCAGCGCCGCGCGCGCCGTGGCCACGAGCTGCTGCTGGCCGATGGTCAGGTTGCCGAGCGTTTCGCCAGCGGGAAGGTCAAAGCCCATGTCATCGAGCAGGCGCTGCGCTTGCCGGTTCATCTCCCTTTTGCGCAGGAGCCCGTACTGCACACGCTCATCGCCCAAGAAGATGTTGGCCGCAACCGACAGATGCCGGCAGAGCACGACCTCCTGGTGCACCGCATTGATGCCGTGGTCGATGGCCTCCTGCGGGGTATTGAGGGCGACCGGCGCGCCGTTCCACAGGATTTCACCGGCGGTACGCCGGATGACACCCGTGAGCAGCTTGATCAGAGTTGATTTGCCGGCCCCGTTTTCACCCACAATGGCGTGAATTTCGTCGTAGTTGAACGCCAGGGTTGCCGGCTTGAGCGCCTCGACCGGGCCATAGGTCTTGCTGAGGCCGCGCAACTCGAGGATGGGGCCGTCATGTCGTTCGGCCCCCAGCGAACCGCGCCCATCCGCAACTTCTGGACTGCTCATAACTCCCCTCACTCCCTGCGCGTCATGCAGGCACAGGCAACCGCCCCCTGTCAAATCGACAGGGGGCGGCTGACGATCGTCCCCTTACTTGCAATCCAGCTTGGGATTGATCAGCGCGGCGATCTTGGGATCGGCCATGTTGTCCTTGGTGACAAGGTTGGCGCCGGTATCGACGTTGGCCTCGACCTTCTCGCCCTTGGACACCGCGAGCGCCGTTTTCACGCCGTCATAACCCATGCGGTAGGGGTCCTGCACAACGAGGGCGGCGGTGGTGCCGTCCTTGAGGAAACCCAGGGTCTTGTCGTCGCTGTCGAAGTTCACCAGCGCGACCTTGTCGGCGACCTTGTTCTCGGCGATCGCCTGGCCAGCGCCCTCACCCATGATCAGATTGTCGGCAAAGATACCGACCAGATTGGGATTGGCAGTCAGCAGGTCGGTCGTGATGTTGAGGCCAGTCGTGGCCTGGCCATCCGCAACCTTGGTGGCGACCAGGTGCAGATCCGGATACTTCGCTGCGATCTGTTCGGTGAAGCCCTTGTCGCGGGCCGTCAGCGACCCGACGCCTGGAAGCGAGTTGATCAACGCGACATCGCCCTTGATCGCGCCGGTCTTTGCCTTGATCGCAGCGGCGAGGCCATCCGCCGCCACTTGGCCACCGGTCTCGTTGTTCGTGGTGAGGAAGGAGCTGAAAGCCGTCGAGTCGGCCGAAGAGTCAATGCCGATGATCGGAACGGACTTGGCCGCTGCGTCGATCGGCGCGCCCAGAGCCTTGAACTCGGTCGGGGCGATGACCACGGCCGCGGGGTTTCCGGCGACCGCGTTCTCGAGGATTGAAATCTGGCCGTTGATGTCGGATTCGGACTGGGCGCCCAATTGTGGAACGTTGATGCCCAGATCCTTGCCGGCCTGGCATGCGCCGGCAAGCACGATCTGCCAATAGGGCGACGTCGTATCCTTGACGATGACGGGGATCGTCACGTCGGCAGCACGTGCGGGGCCGAGCGCGACGACAGCCGCCGCAAGCGACAGCAGCGAGATCGACAGTACGGTTTTCAGACTGCGAGAATGGGTAGACATCTTCTTCTCCCTTGCGCGCCACTTCGGGTTTTATCGGGCGCTCCAGGGAACGTTATGCACAAAAAGCCGGTACGGCCAGAGTTTTTTATGCATATGAAGCAATAGGTGCGGCACCCCGCTTAAGACGAGGCGATGAACGACATCGAGCAACCCCGATATTGGCACTGTAGGCGCTGTACTCGTGCTCTCAGTTCAGCTCGATGACGGCCTTGATCAGTCCGGACTTCTGCTCGGCCCAGACCGGGATCGCCCCAACCGCCCCGGCAAGATCGGTACGGTGGGTGATCAGGCGGCTGACAGGAACGTCGCCGTTGCGGATCGCCGCAATCACCCGCTCGAAATCCTCCGCTGTCGCGTTGCGACTGCCAAGCAGCGTCATCTCCCGACCGTGAAAACGCGGATCGCTGAAGGTGATGTCGTCTTTGACAACGCTCACCAGCACGTACGACCCTCCGTGCGCCACGAACTCGAAGCCCGACTGCATGGCGCCGGCATTTCCGGTGGCATCGAAGACGACATCGAACCCGTCGCCGTTGGTGGCCGCGGCCACGGCGGCGCTCGCGCCTTTTTCCATGGCGAGCGGCGTGGCTTGCGTCAACGCCCGGGCCACCTCGGTACGCTCGCGGTCCCTGTCGAGGACAAAGACTTGCCCGCCGGCGAGCCGCGCAAAGATCGCGACCCCCAGACCGATGGGGCCGGCGCCAACGACCAGAACCCGATCGCCGCTCCGCACGCCCCCGCGTCGAACCGCATGCGCGCCGATCGCCAGAAATTCAACTGTTGCGCAGGCGTCCGCGTCGAGGCCCGGTGCGCGAACGAGATTTGCCAGTGGCACGCAGAGCAGACCGGTCATGCCCCCGTCCTGGTGGACGCCGAGCACGGAAATCCGGGTGCAGCAGTTCGGCTTGCCGCGCCGGCAGGCGACACACTGGCCGCACGACAAATATGGAATGACCACGCAGGTCTCACCGACCGCGATATCGCTCTTGCCGGCAACCTCAACGACCTCGACGGCAAGCTCATGTCCCATGACACGGGGATAGTCGAGGAATGGATGCGTGCCTTCGTAGATGTGGTAGTCAGTGCCGCAAAGGCCTATCCGGCGCGGACGAACCAGCGCCTCACCGCGCGCCGGGGTGGGCGCGGGAAGCCGGGCAATGTGCAGCTTACCTGGCTGCGAACAGATCAGCGTCTCAACGAACACGGCGATTCCAGAAACAGAGGGTGAAGTCGTTTTTGAGGGGGCCGGCCAACAGGGAAGCCGGCCCCACGAACACGGAGTCGGCTATTGGACCTTCGCCATGTTGTCCTTGTTCTCCAAGGCGGCGCAGCGGTCGATAAGCAAGTCGACCGTCTCCATCTCCACTCATCGCCATTTGCCTCGGTCTGTTCATCACGGACTAAAACCAAGCACGCGGCATGGTCAATCGGTTTTTTATCGATTAGATATCGTCGGTCTATGTTGTGAGGACCGGCATGAAGTCTGACACGCTCTTCAAGCGTGCGTTCAATGATGCAATGGAAGTATTCGGCGCGTTCGAGACCGGGACCTTGCTGCCCTCTGAAACGGAGCTCAGCGCCAGACTGCAGGTCAGCCGGACCACGGTACGGAAGATTGTCGCTGTCTTGGCCGAGCGCGGCGCCATTACCGGAAGCGGCCGGGCGCGCAGTTTCAGGAACCGCCGCGGCGCGCTGCGCAAATTCCCCGCGGCGGAGACCATCCCCACCTCCGATCAGGTCGAAGGCCGCTTCATGCAATGGATGTTGCGCGACGACACGCCCCCCGGCACGCTCATCAACGAGCTCGACCTCGCTCGCCGCTTCGGCGTCGCTACCAGCTCCATTCGCGAATTCCTCAATCGGTTCCAGCGGTTCGGGCTGATCGAGCGCCAGCCGCATGGCGGTTGGGTGTTGAAGGGCTTTACCCTCGATTTCGCCCTCGAATTGTTTGAAATTCGGGAGATGTTCGAGGTGCGTTGTGCGCTCCGCTTTGCCACCATGCCGCCCAGCTCCACCGTCTGGCGCGATATGGAGGCGCTGCGCGTGGAGCACGTGGCGCTGCTTCGGCACGTCGACCAGCGCTTTCACGACTTCTCGGACCTCGACAGCCGCTTCCACCGGCTGGTGAATTCGGCCGCTCCGAACCGGTTTATCGACAGCTTCTACGATGTCATGAGCCTGGTCTTTCATTATCACTATCAATGGAACAAGCGGGACGAACGCCAGCGCAACAAGATTGCGATCCGGGAGCACCTGGCGCTCATAGAGGCACTGCAAGAACGCAAGCCGGCGCTGATCGAACGGACCTGTCGCATCCATTTGGCGTCTGCCAAGGAGACGATGATCCGGTCGATCGCCTGAGGCGCAGGCAGTCACCGCAGCCGGCCCCCATCGTCGGCAAAGAGCCGGATTGACGCCGGAGCGAAGCGAAGTGGGATTCGCTCGCCGGCGTGCGGCGGGACGCCCCGGCGCTCCGCGATCAATGTCTCCCCCGACGGCAGGGTTGCGTGAACGTAGGAGGTCGAGCCGAGCATCTCGACGAAATCGACAATCGCCTCGAGGGCAAGGCCACCGGCCTCGTCCAGATGCTCAGGGCGAATCCCCAGCTGCAACATTCTGCCTGGCTCCAGGGGTGACTGCGCCCGGCTTTCGATCTCGATGCCGCCGACGGCAAGGCGTCCTCCGGGCTGTGCCGTCGCCCGCAGGAAGTTCATCCGCGGCGACCCGATGAAGCCTGCAACGAAGGCATTGTCGGGATTCTGATAGAGTTCGATGGGGGTGCCGATCTGCTCGATCCGACCGGCTCGCAGCACGACGATCCGATCCGCCATCGTCATCGCTTCGGTTTGATCGTGCGTAACGTAGATCATGGTATTGCCGAGCATCTTGTGCAGCTTCGAGAGCTCGACACGCATTTGCACGCGAAGCTCGGCGTCGAGGTTGCTGAGTGGCTCGTCGAACAGGAATACCTGGGGGTCTCTGACGATCGCGCGGCCGATCGCGACGCGCTGGCGCTGCCCGCCCGACAGCTGCGCGGGCTTGCGCTCAAGATACTCGTCCAGCCTCAGGATCTTGGCGGCCCTCGCCACCTTCTCTGCAATCTCCGGCTTCGGGCGATGCGTCATTCGCAGCCCGAAGCTGATGTTGTCGGCCACCGTCATGTGCGGATAAAGCGCGTATGACTGAAAGACCATCGCGACGCCACGGTCCGCGGGCTCGGCGTCAGTTACGTTCCGATCCCCGATCAGGACGTCACCCTCAGAGGTCTCCTCCAGGCCCGCGATCATGCGCAGCAACGTTGACTTGCCGCACCCCGATGGCCCGACGAATACGGCGAATTCACCCTCCTCGATCGCCAGCGAAACGTCGTGCACGACCTCGGTGGACCCGAAGCTTTTGCTGACATGCTGCAGCTCAACCCGCGTCATGCCGCTACCCCTTCACTGCGCCGACCGCAATGCCCGAGACGATCCGCCTTTGGAAAATCACGTACAGGACCACGATGGGAGCGGCAGCAATCACGATACCGGCAGTGAATAGCGGAATCTGGTCGGAGAACTCACCCTTGAGCGCAGAGATCCCGACCATGAGCGTTCGGTTCTTTTGCATGGTCAAAAGGGCGATGAGGACATCGTTCCAGCAATTGAGAGTATTGATGATCCCCAGCGTCACCAGGGCCGGCATGCCCATCGGGACCATTACGTGCCACCAAACCTGCAGGAGCTTGGCACCGTCGATCTTGGCCGCCTCGATCAGCTCGCGCGGCAGACCAGAATAGAAGGCAGTCATCATGTAGACCGAAAACGGCAGGAAGAACGCGGTGTAGGAGAGGATAAGCCCCGCGTGGGTGTTGATGAGGTTCAGCGCCAGCATGGTGCGCATGTACGGCACGAGGACGACCTGCACCGGGATCATCAACGATGACAGGATCACCACGAAGAGGAATCGTCGATAGGGAAAGCGCAATGCCGCGAGCGCGAAACCGGCAAGCGACGAAACCACCGTCAGCAGGATGACTGCGCCGACCGTCGCGATGACCGAGTTGAGGAAGTACTGGTCGAGATGCGAACGACTCCAGGCCTGCGCGAAATTGTCCAGCGTCGGGTTCAGCGCCAGGCCAAAACGGTCCTGGAGATAGTCCTGGCGGGTCTTGAGCGAGTTGTTGACTGCAAAGAAGATTGGATAGAGGCAGCTGATCGCCAGCAACCCCATCGGGATTGCTGCAATCCTCAGCACAAGCCTCTGCCGCTTTCCTGCTCCGGCCATCGCGCCCTCAAAGCTTTGCGTTACGCGACATCATCCGGATCTGGAGCGCGGCCAGGAGACTGGTGATGACGAACAGGATGATCGAAAGCGCCGCCGCATAGGCCGGCTGGTTGAGGCGACCCTGGGCCGACCAGATCAAATACTCAGGGACCGTGGTCGCGGTGCCGGGTCCGCCGCCGGTCAGCACATAGATGAGACCGAACATCGAGGTCAGTAGTCCGATCGTGGTGATGACCGTGGAAAACTCGATGATCGGGCGCAGCTCCGGAATGATCACGTACCACCAGATTTGCCACATCTTGGCGCCTTCCAGCCGCGCCGCTTCGACCATGTCCTTGGGTACCGTGGACAAGCCGGCCAGAAAGATCAGCACCCCCATCCCGAACGTCGACCATGACTGGATGGCGAGGGTGACGGGCAACGCCGTCGTGGAGCGACCGAGCCAGTCGACACCGGGCAGGCCAAGCAGCTTGAGCAGCCCATTTGCACTGCCGTTGAAACTGAGCACGATGCTGAAGATCGAACCGATGATGACGCTCGAGAGCACCACCGGAAAAAAATACACGGACCGAAAGAAGCCACGCCCTGGTACGCCCTGGTCGATCAGGATCGCCAGAACCATCGGGACCGTGACGAAAATGGGGACGGAGAGAAGCACCACACCGGCATTGGCAATGGACGCGCGGAAGTTCGGATCGTCCAGGGCTCTGAGATAGTTTCCGGCGCCGATGAATTCCCCCGGACTCGTTGATGTGGCGCTCGTCAGCGAAATGCCAAAGCCCCAGAACAGCGGCACGATCCGGAAGATCGTGACGAGGAGCAACGCCGGCAGGAGAAACAGCAGGGCCATGCGGGCCTCGGCGCGGCGGCCACCCCTCGGCCGGCGCGGGGCCGGCGCACCCGGACTGGTCGGCGATGGGGGCGTCTTGCTGATGCAGTTTTGGTTCCCTGAGAAAAGCGAGGGGGCGCATAACGAGCGCCCCCTCAGTCGGGAGGACACTAGTTTTGCGGCTTGGCCTGCGCCTGGACCTTGTCCAGTGCCGCTGCTGCATCGTCGACAGTGATATCACCATTGAGCAGGGCCTGGCTCTGGCGATGCCACTCGTCGAGTTCTGCAGCCGACGCGTTGGCATGCGTCGTCGCGACGGCCCTCGTCGCCAGCCAGCCCATGATCTGCTTGAGGCCGGGGCTCGGGATCGATGACACATCCACCGTCGTGTTCGCCGGAACGATGCCCGCGTCATTGACGAGCACCGACAGCACCTCGGGCGATACAAGTGTCTTGATGGCCTCCAGCGCCAGGTCGATATGCTGCGAATCCTTGTTCACGGCATACCCCACGCCGCCGTCGAGCGGGACGCCGGGCGCCCCCCCGTGCTGGTCGGCGGCGACCGTCGGCGAGGGCATTGGGTAGACACCGACATTGTCGGCGCCCATGTCGGCCTCGAACGCTTTCCAGTGCGCGACGTTCGAGAGCAGGCCCCAGACATTGGCGGCGGTACCCTGCTCGAACAGGGTGAACTCGTCCATGAACATGGTCTGCGAGTTACCACCTTCCTGGTACCAGCCCTGCTTGGCGGTATCGACCCAGGTCTGCAGGATCGCCTTGATCGGCGGGTCCGACCAATGCAGCTTGCCGGCCGCCCAGTCGGCCTGCTGCTGCGCCGTCAGCGATTGATTGGCCATTTCCGACAGGAAGAATTCCGCCTCATAGCCTTCCTTGTTCGCCATCATGAAGCAGGCGGCTTCGCCCTTGGCCCTGATGGCTTCGCACATCTTGTTGACCTCTGCCCAGATGGTCGGCGGCTTGTCGGGATCGAGACCGGCATCCTTGTAGAGCTTCTTGTTGTAGTAGACGACGTGGCCCTGCAGCGTGGTCGGGATGAAGTAGAGCTTGCCGTCGACCGTGAACGCCGACTGTCCGACCACTTTGGAGATCAGATCGGGCAGCTTGTCATTGAGGGGAAGCAGTCCTCCGATGAGATTCTTTGCCTGAGCACCGCCGTTCGCCCAGATGACGTCGGGCCCGGTCTTGGACGCAAGCGCCGTGCCAAGCAGCGTGTAATATTCGGCGTCGGGCTGCCCGACGAAATTGAGCGTGGCGCCTGGATGTGCCTTCTCGAACGCCGCCTTCGCGGCATCGTAGTATGTGGGGTTGCGGCTGACGTTGACGTCCCACACGGTGATCTCCTGCGCCAGCGCAGGCGAGGCGAGCAGCACGGCCGCAGTGGCCGCGATCAGTCTGAGCTTATGCACGTTGGTTCCTCCCTTGTCGGCATTCGCTACCCTGCCCTGGCGGTGAGCATGGGTGCGCCGCTGACCCTTGGATTGGGCGGCGGATCACCGAGCTCCTCGCGCGACAGGATTTGAGGGCGCGCCCAAACACGGCGCGCGGCATCTGACAGAGTGAGCCCATGACCCGGCCGGCTTGGCGCGTGGATCCAGCCGTCCTGGATCGTCATCGGTTCATCGACGAGATGATCAAAATTCTGGAACGAATATTCGAGCCACTCCACCTCGGGTAGCGCGCAGGCCATGTGCACGCCGACCTCGAGGAAGGTGTTGCCGAGCGAGACCGGAATGCCCAGCTCGGCCGCCAGCCACCCAACGCGCATCACGTCGGTGACCTGGCCATGGACGTTCAAGATATCTGTGGCGCCGGCCAGCATGAGCTGGCGCTTTCCTGCGGCGTCGAGATATTCGCCGGAATTGATCAGCGTCCACGGGACGCTTTCGCGCAGGAGCCGGAGGCCCTCGAGATCATGCCGCAAAATCGGATCCTCGACCCAGAGCAGATCCTCGAAGCCGGCACGGCGTATCGCCTCGAGCTTGACGATCGCCTCCTTGGCGCCCCACGCCTCATTGGCGTCGATCATGATCTTGGCATTGGGCGTGACGACGGTGCTGAGCAGCGTCAGCCGATGCAGGTCCCACTCGAAATCCGGGTTACCGACCTTGATCTTGAAAGCCGAATAGCCGAGGGCGGCGGCATGCTCGAAGAAGGCGACGAACTCGTCGTCGCTCAGATGATAGTCGAGCCCCGAGGCGTAAACGGGCACCTTGTCGCGACGGGCGCCCAGCAGCTCGTGCAGCGGAAGACCCTGTTGCCTGGCCGCGAGGTCCCACACGGCGACCTGTGTCGCTTCATGGAACGGCAGCGAGAACGTCCGCTGATTGCCGCCACGGGGCCGAGCGACACGATGCGCGATCGCCAGAGGATGCTGGCCCTCCAGTCCCGGCCAGACCTCCGACTCGAAGACCCGGACGATTTCGTCCAGGGCCGGCAAGGTGCTGAAGAGGGCCTGCGCAAAGCCGAGTCCACGGTTTCCATGGTCGTCTATGAGTTCGAGCGCCGCGACATTGACCTCGTCAGCCCGGCCCTGGCTGTCCCCGATCACCCGGTCGCGGGCGAATTGAAACCGTGTAAGCTCATATGCTGATATGCGCACGTTGATCTACCAATGAGCAAGATTGATATATCAATTCGCATGTCCAGAAGATTACTGCAAGGAGGGACCAGGGGTGGCCGGTAAAAATCCGCGCAAGGTGATCGCGGCGCTCGGCAAGGGCGGCAGGCTGAGCGACCGGGCCTATGCTCGCATCCTCGAGGTATTGTTCGAACGAAAACTCCCGGCCGGAGCCTTCGTTTCACAGTCCCAGCTGGTCGAGCTGACCGGAGTTCCGGTCGGCCCGTTGCGCGACGCGCTCAAGGCGCTGGAGGCGGAGGGAATCCTTACGATCCACCCCCACACCGGCATTCAGTTCGTGAAACCCGGCCTCGAGCTCACCCGCTCGACCTATCAGTTCCGCAGCATGATCGAATCGGCGGCCGTCGCCGTGTTCGCCGAGACGGCATCGGACGACGACATCGAGGAACTGGCGCGGCGACACGAGGAGGCGATTGCCGCCGTTGAGCGGGATGGCCTGACACCGGGAATTTCGCTGCAGCTCGAGGAGTTGGAAGACCTGCTGCACGGGAGCATCGTCGCGATCCTTAACAATCCACTTGCCGATACGGCCTATCGGCGCGTCCACAATTATCTGAAATTGGTCCGCCTCGACCGGAAGGTGACCGTGCCGCTGGTGCTGCGTTCGCTTCACGAACACCAGGCCATCATCGAAGCGTGCCGTAGCCGAAGCGCAACGGATGCGGTTGCCGCGCTGCAGGCCCATTTCGCCGCTGCGTTGCAGCGCAATCTGGGACTGTACTGAGCACCCGATAAGCCACTGCGCCGCAACAATGGGAGTTCCGAAGAGGCTTTTGCGGCGCAGACCGCCATTGCGGTCGGGCCCGAACTTCGCTAACAAAGTCATATTACGACTTACCACTGCGAAGAGTGCCCGTTGCATCTGAAGACAACCAGCCGGGGGCGAGTTTCCTTGCAGGAGACATGCCGGTGACCATGGCCCAGGGTACAACCGCTGGATGGGCCGGGGTACCGACCGACCGGCTGCAGCAACTGCTCGGCGGCCGCTATGTCGACCCCGAAACTGGCGTTCCGGCACCTGTTGCGACGCGTGAGTTGGTGATCGCTGAAACGCTCGCGGGCAACGAAGCCGATCTCGTCGACGGACTCGGGTTTGGCCGGAAGCTGGCCGTGGTCAGCGATCAAACCACCGCGGCGGTGCTGGGCAACCAGGTCGAGGCCGCGCTCCGCGGGCGCTACGAGGTCCAGAGCCTGGTGCTGCCCCCCAACCCCTACCCCGACGAGAGCACAGTCGCCCGCCTGCGCAGCGCCGCGTCCGGCGCCGATGCCTTCATTGCGGTGGGCTCCGGCACCATCAATGATTTGACCAAATATGCCAGCGCCCGCGAAGGCAAGCCATACGCCGTGTTTGCCACCGCACCGTCGATGAACGGCTTCGTGTCGCTGACCGCGTCCATCACCGTGGGAGGCCACAAGAGCACGCTGCCCGCACAAGCTCCAGTTGGAGCGTTCTTTGACCTGCGGGTGCTCGCCGCGGCACCCAAGCGCATGATCTGCGCGGGTCTCGGCGACAGCATCTGCCGCACTACCGCGCAGGTCGACTGGCTGCTGTCTCATCTGCTGCTCGGCACGAGCTATCGCGAGCTGCCCTTCGACCTGCAGCGCGACGACGAACCGAAGCTGCTCGACCAGGCGGAAGCGCTGACCCGGGGCGATCTCGGCGCGATGGAAACGTTGACCCGCACCTTGCTGCTCTCGGGGTTCGGCACGGCGATCATTGGCTCCAGCGCCCCGGCAAGCCAGGGGGAGCATCTGGTCAGTCACTACATCGACATGCTCGCGCCCGCTGCGCGCCCACCAATGCTGCATGGCGAGCAGATCGCCGTGACGACCTTGTCGATGGCGAAATTGCAGAGGGCAATGCTGTCGGGCCCACCCCCCGTGCTTGCTCCCGACACGGATAACGGCACAGCAATCCTGGAGCGCTACGGACCCGAACTATCAACCTCGATAAGCGCGGAGTTTGCCCCCAAGCGGCTCGACCGCGGCAAGGCCGACGAGCTCAACGACAAGCTCGCGCAAGACTGGGGCCGCATCTGCGAGCGGCTGTCCACGGCGCTGCTGCCGCGTGACCGCATCGAGGCCGCGCTTCGTGCCGCCGGCGCTCCGCTGACCTCGGCGGAAATCGGTTTAGAACGCGGTTTTTATGAACAGGCGATGCTGCACAGCAGAGAGATACGCAATCGCTTCACCATGCTCGACCTTGCGGTACCGAGCGGGCGGATGGCATCGCTGCTGCCGACACTTTGAGCAGAGGAGGGACCCGTTGGACTTCATCTTCATGCTGACCCGGGCCGACAGGACGGTGGAAGACTGCCTGCTGGTGCTCGACGAAATCGTCCCGCTCGGCCTCAGGCATATCGGGTTCAAGGATGTCGGTGTCGACTTTCCCGTGCTGGTGAAGCTCACCGAGCGTATCCGTGCCTGCGGCGCTACATCCTACATGGAGGTGGTGTCCGAAACGCCCGAAGCGTGCCTGCGTTCGGCGCAGGCCGCCCGCCAGCTCGGCATCGACCGACTGCTGGGCGGTACCGATGTGACCGCGATCAAGGATATTCTGGCGGGCTCGCACACCACCTATTACCCCTTTCCGGGCTTTCCGGTCGGACACCCGACCCGGCTGGGCGGGCAGCCGGCTGACGTCACCGCGCAATGTGAGAAATTCATGGCGCAGGGCTGCGGCGGTGCCGACCTTCTCGCCTACCGCGCCACCGATGCGGACCCGCTGGACCTCGTGCGCGCCGCGCGCCGGGGGCTGGGCCCTGACGGCTATCTGATCGTTGCGGGGTCGATCACCTCGCGGCAACGTATTGCCGATGTTCGCGCGGCCGGCGCCGACGCCTTCACCATCGGAACTGCCGTGTTCGACGGCTCTTACAGCGCCCGCAAAGGCTCGATACTGTCGCAACTGGGCGACGTGATCGCCGATTGTACGATGGCCTGAACCTGCCATGGCCCTCATTGGGCTCGACCTCGGAACGCAAAGCCTCAAGGCCGTCGTGCTTGCCGACGACCTCAGCGTGCTCGGCATGGGAACCGCATCGTATCGACCCAGCGTCCCGCAAGCTGGCTGGGCGGAGCAGGATGCAACCGACTGGCTGAAGGCGCTGCGGCCCACCATCGCCGGCGCGCTGGGGGCCGCGGGGTGCGCTCCGCGCCAGATCGAGGCGGTGGCGATATGCGGCCAGCTCGATGGCTGCGTGCCCACGGGGGCGGTTCACGAGCCGCTCGGGCCGGCGCTGTTGTGGATGGATCGTCGGGCGGAACCATTGCTAGCCACCATAGACGCTGGACTTGTGCGGCAACGCTGCGGACTGGTGCTCGATGCCACGCACATGGCAGCCAAGATCCTGTGGCTGCAGCGAAATTTCGGGCCGGCGGTGTGGCACCAGCCGGTGAGTTTCATGGTCGCGGCCATGACCGACTCGCAGGTTATCGCGCGTTCGCTCGCTTCGACCACGATGCTCTATGACGTCGCAGCCGACGACTGGAGCGACGAACTGCTGGCGCTGTTTGGAATCGATCGGGCGCAGTTGCCGGCCATCGCGGCAGACACCGATATCGCTGGCACGCTCACCAACTGTGGCGCCGAGCTCACCGGCCTGCTGGCAGGAACGCCGGTCGCCGTCGGAACCGGCGACGACTTCTCCAACCTGCTCGGGGCCGGCATTGCCACGCCGGGCACGGTCGCCGTGTCGCTCGGCACCGCCGAGGCCGTCGGGGCCTTGCATGGCGAGCCCGTGATCGACCCCTCGATGCTGCTCGAGACCCATGCCTACCCAGGAGGCGGCTATCATCTTGGCAATCCGGGCTGGCTCTCGGGTGGAGCGGTCCGCTGGGCCGCCGACCTGCTGCGCGTCGACGGCGACGAAGAGTTCAGCGCGCTGGCCGCTGTGGCCCCTGCGGGCTGTGATGGCCTCGTGTTCCTGCCGGCGCTGACCGGCGCCATGTCGCCGCGCTGGATTGCCGACGCCCGCGGCAGCTTTGTCGGGCTGACGCCGGCGCATCATCGGGCGCATTTGGCCCGCGCGGTGCTCGAGGG
>JAEWCE010000289.1 GCA_023390785.1 Pseudomonadota bacterium | reverse complement strand
GCCATATAGGCGACCGACTCGCGCCAGCGCACCGTTCCGGTGACCTGCTCGACCAGGCGGCGGCGGATCTCGTCGGGGTCGGTGATGGCGCTTGCCAGCACGTTCGACACCAGCGGCGCGGCCGGCGTCTTGATCGTGACCTTCGACAGCGCCTCCGCCATGGCGTCGGCGGCGGGCTGCATCAGCCTACAATGGAACGGGGCGGACACCGGCAGCAGCATCGCGCGCTTGGCGCCCTTGGCCTTTGCGATCTCGACGGCGCGATCGACCGCAGCCTTGTCGCCCGAGACCACCACCTGCCCGCCGCCGTTGTCGTTGGCGGCCTGGCAGACCTGCCCCTGCGCCGCCTCGCCCGCGACCTCCATGGCGGCCTCGTAGTCAAGGCCGAGCAGCGCGGCCATTGCGCCGGCTCCGACCGGGACGGCCTTTTGCATTGCGAGACCGCGGGTGCGAAGAAGACGAGCGGTATCCGACACCGTCAGGCTGCCGGCCGCAGCGAGCGCCGAGTATTCACCGAGCGAATGGCCGGCGACGAAGGCCGCGTCTCGTCCCACGGAAAATCCGGCTTCGGCCTCCAGCACGCGCAGGGTGGCGATGGATACCGCCATCAACGCCGGCTGGGCGTTTTCGGTGAGCTGGAGCGTTTCGGCCGGACCATCCCAGATGATGGCCGTCAGCTTCTCGGACAGCGCGGCATCGACCTCGTCGAACACGGCGCGCGCCACCGGAAAGGCGTCGGCCAGGGCCTTGCCCATGCCGACCGCCTGGGACCCCTGCCCCGGAAATGTGAATGCTGCCGTCATCGGCGCTCCCTGCTTGTCGGGCACGATCCCTCGAGAACCGGCAGCCGATTACGCGCGGCCTTGGGTGGTGGTTCCTTGGGCCATGGTTCCGGATCACGCTCCAAAGGGGGCCGTAGACACCGTCAGAGGCCGGACTGTCAAGCCGCGATGGGAACCCCGGCCGGCATTCAACTGGGGATACGCAGGCTCAAA
Source organism: Pseudomonadota bacterium (assembly GCA_023390785.1). GTDB lineage: Bacteria > Pseudomonadota > Alphaproteobacteria > Rhizobiales > Devosiaceae > Devosia_A. Next base: position 1,983 of record JAEWCE010000289.1, on the reverse strand, counting down.
ACCCGCCGGCAGTCTGGTTGGCGTCGACCTTCGCCCCCGCCTGCGCACGGCGCGCGCTGTTCACCAACTCACCTCGCCGGTCATCCCGATCGGGCCTCGCCGTCGCCAGCCGCAGCACCGCGGCATAGCCCGGCTGCACCTCCATGCGGCCGGCATAGCGGCTCGCGCTCAGCAGCCGATGCACCTTCGGCAGATTGTAGCAGGGCACGTAGAACAGCAGGTGATGCTCGAGGTGATAGTTCACGTAGTACGGCGCGATGAAGAGCCGCTCGAGAAAACCGGCATGCGTGGTGCGGGTGTTGCGCAAGGGATCGCTGCTGTCGGGAACGACGGCGTGCTCGGCGATGTTGCGGATGCGGGTGATGACCATCATCCAGGTCAGGAGCGGCACCAGCCATAACAGCGGGTAGGCCCACCACACGCCCGCCGCCGCGCACGCGGCGAACATCAGCGCATTGACGATGCATTGCGGACCGAGCTTGTCCCAGAAATGAGTGAGGCGCTGGCGCCATGGCCAGTCCCTCGCGCCGAGCGCGTTGAGCAGCTGCGCCTTGCGCTGCTGGTAGCCGGTCTGTCCGGTGATGTCGCGAATGAACTTGCGGCGATAGCTCAGCTTCGTGATCGGAAACGGCGCCGACAGCACGAGATCGGGATCATCCTCCTGCTGCGTGCGCGCATGGTGCTGCAGGTGGTAACGCCGGTAGCTGCGCGTCTCCGCAAACAGCGGATAGGCACACAACCATTGGCTCAGGGCCAGATTGGTCTTCTCGTCGGCGGACAGGCAGCCATGGGCTCCGTCATGCATCAGGATCGCGAGGCCCAGCTGGCGCGAGCCGATGATCGCGACAGCGAGGACATAGGTGACCGGATTGGGCCACCACGCGACCAAGGCCATCGCGCCGACGATCAGCGCCCAGGCGTGCGCGATGAGCGCAACGCCCTTCCAGGTCACACGCCGGCGCACGTCGGCAAGTTGGTCGTCGGTCAGGAAATCACGGGCACGCATGCGAAGCGCGGTCATGGCCTAGCTCTCCTCGTCCGGCGTGGTCGTTGCGTCACGCGCCTCGACAAGGCGCAGGCGCGCCGCGTCGGTGGATTTCGCCTGCTCGCCGAGCACCCGCAGCATCTCGGCACAGAGCTCCTCGGGTGAGCGGCCCATCGCATAGCCTTCGAGAATGACGCCGATGGCGACGGCCCAGAACCGCCGCGAGCTTTCGTCGGGCGCACGCAGCGAACGCCAGCCGTGCCGTGCCACCTGGCTCGCATAGGCGCGCGCGCCTTCGCCGTGCAGGCGCTCGATGGTGCGCTCGACGAGGGGCGCAAGATCCTGGCGGCGCCGCGTCAATGTCAGCGCCTCGGCGAAGAACGCGACGGAATCGCTCGCCGTCACGATCTGGGCCAGCGCATGGGTGTAGTCCCGCGGCGTCCGCGCCGTCAGCGCCGCCTGCTCGGTCGCACGCGCCAGATACAACAGCTCGCGGCAGGCGCATTCGACGAACAGCGCCTCCTTGGTGCGGAAGTAATAGGTGATCTGGCTGGGAAATGCGTTTGCCGCGGCCGCGATATCGGCGATCGCCGTGCCCGAAAGCCCTCGCTCCCGGAACAGCGGACTGGCCGCATCCAGCAGCAGCGAGCGCATCTTGCGGCCGGCCGACCGTGTCGCGCGCACAGCGTGCTTCGGATCGCCAGTCGCCGGCTCGAACGGAGCCTGAATCGATTCACCGGCCATCTATTCCTCCCGACCCATTATTTGTATGATATACAAACAAATAGGTCAAGCCGGTACGGGAGGGTGGATCGGCCGCCCCGGCCGCCGCCGTTCCGGCTGAAAGCCTGGCGCTCAAACCTTGCCAAGTCGGCCAAAATCCGTATAAGGCGCGCATCCGCAGACCCCGGCCGGGAGCTGAACGGACGGTCTCAGCAAATCATTCGTGATTTTGGTGTGGCAGGGCCAGTCGGCCCGTCGTCCCGTGTTTCCGCCTT
>JAEWCE010000267.1 GCA_023390785.1 Pseudomonadota bacterium | reverse complement strand
GAGGGGGACCACGCGACAGCGTGGTGGAGGGGGCGGCCCCAACCACTGGCGCAAGCGGCCGCCCCTTTCGTCGCTTCGCGACACCTCCCCCCACTGCGCAGGGGAAGGACCCGACTGCACGATCGTCGCCGCGGCGTGCTACACTCACCCTCATGCCCGACGAGCCGCTGCATACTGCGACCTTCACCCTCACCCGCGCCGACTCGCTGGCCTACGAGCAGGCGGCGGGCCGGCTGAGCCCGCTCGCGGTGATCGCGCTCCTCTGCTGGCTGGGCCTGTGCGGTGCGGCGGCGTTGCTCATCCCCGACGACTGGGCCGGGCCGCGCCTGTCCATGACCTCGTCGCTGCTGATCCTCGTCTGCGTCGCGGTCGGCTATGTCATTGCCCTGCTGCTCATCGCGCTGCGCCAGTGGTGGCGCGCCCGCCGCCGCTTCCGCCGTCCGAGCGAAGTGACGGTCAGCGACTGGCCCGACCGGCTCGACCTCGTCGGCACCGGCCGGCTCGCCGCCGTCGCCTTCGCCGATGTGCGCCGCTCCATCCTCACCCGCACGCACCTGTTCCTCGAAACCGACGACGACGTGGTCATCCTGCCGCGCCGCGCCTTCCCCGAGGAAGGCACCATCGAAGACATGGCCGCCCGTATCGAAGGGATACCGACGGCGCGTGCCGCAACGCCGCTGCCCGTTGACCCGGCGCCGCCGAGCGCCTAGGTCAGCGCCATGAAACACGACCGCCACAAATCCACCGGTCCGAGCCAGCGCATGCTGCGCGTCGGCGAGCTGGTGCGCCATGCGCTGGCCGGCCTGTTCGCGCGCGGCGAAATCGAGGACCCCGAGCTGGCCGGCGCCGTGATCACCGTGCCCGAAGTGCGCATGTCGCCCGACCTCAAGCTAGCCAGCGCCTACGTTATGCCGCTCGGCGGCGAGCGCGCCGCCGAGATTGTTGCCGCCCTCAACCGCCACCAGCGCTTCATCCGCGGCCGCGTCGCGCCCGAGATCGACCTGAAGTTCGCCCCCGAAATCCGCTTCTTCGTCGACGAGACCTTCGAGGAATTCGGCAAGATCGACGCCTTGCTCAAATCCGATCGCGTACAGCGCGACCTGCAGCACGACGACGATGACGACAACGCGTCGAAGGGCTAGTAGTCGGGCCCCCTCCCCCCCTGCGGGGGAGGGTTGGGGAGGGGGGCAGCGCGCTCCGGCCGTGCACATGGCCACCACCCCCGGCCCCTCCCCGCAAGGGGGAGGGGGGCGCTGCCCCACTGCCAGCGCATGACCAAGGCAGGCAAGCGCCCCATCTCCGGCTGGATCATCCTCGACAAGCCCTACGGCATGACCTCCACCCAGGCGGTGGGCAAGGTCCGCTGGCTGTACGCCGCCGAAAAGGCCGGCCATGCCGGCACGCTCGACCCGCTGGCGACGGGGCTGCTGCCCATCGCGCTCGGTGAAGCCACCAAGACCGTGCCGTTCGTCCAGGAGGGCGGCAAGCTCTACCGCTTCGATCTGGAATGGGGTTCCGAAACCAGCACCGACGATGCCGAGGGCGAGGTGGTGGCCACCTCGGCTGTGCGTCCCGCCGAAGAACAGGTGCGGGCAGCGTTGCCGGCCTTCACCGGCACCATCCTGCAGCGCCCGCCCGCCTTTTCGGCCATCAAGGTCGCGGGCGAGCGCGCCTATGATCTGGCGCGCGCCGGCGCTCCCGTCGAGCTTCCCGAACGGCCGGTGACCATCACCACCCTGACGCTGCTCGCTCACGGTCCCGAGCGCTCGCGCTTCGAGATGGCGTGCGAAAAGGGCACCTATGTGCGGTCGCTGGCGCGTGATCTGGCACGGGCCCTCGGCACCCGCGGCCACGTCAGCATGCTGCGGCGCACCGCCGTCGGCGGCTTCGCCGAAGCCGACATGCTGGAGCTTGCCGCCATCGAGGCCGCATCCGATCGCGATGCCCTGCTGCGGCCGCCCGCCGTCGCGCTCCGCCACCTGCCGGAACTGCGCCTGAGCGCGGACGAGGCGGCGCTGCTCCGTCATGGCGGCCAGGTGCTGCTGCGCGGCGCCAATGCCCCCATCGCGCTCGACCGGGCCTGGGCCAGCTTCAACGGCCAGGTCGTCGCGGTCGGCGCCGTCGTCGCCGGACATTTCCGCTCCAGCCGCGTCCTGCTCTAGAGCCGGCCCGCCAAACCTGACAGATTGGGGCCCCCCGTGGAAATTCCGCGGGGCCCGGGAACCATCCGCCGGGCCTGCGCATAGTAGGTCACGGGGGCGACTGCGGCCAGAATCGACGCTTCGGCTTGCCTCGATTATGGTTTTCCTGCCCCGTTCGGAGTCGGATTTTCACGTGGCCACAGTCCCGCCCAATCTCGCCGACCCGGCCCGCAAGGCCGCGTCCCTGAGCCGGCCGCGTTCGATTGCCGTGTATTTGTTCGTCCTGGCGCTGGTCGCGCTGGTTCCGGCCTTTGCCTTCTCCGCCGTCCTGCTGCAGCGCAACAACGAAGCGCAGGAGCGCGTGGTCGAGACGCTGATCACCGGCTCGACCCGCTCCATCAGCCAGGCCGTCGACCGCGAGGTGAACGCCAACGTCTCGACCCTCAAGGTACTGGCCACCACCGATACCCTGCAGGCTGGCAATTACGAGGCCTTCTACCACCAGGTGAAGGCCGCCCTGGCCGGTTCCAGTACCTATGTCTATGTCCTCGACAGGCAGTTCGACGTCATTCTGTCGACGCGCATCCAATACGGCACGCCGCCGGTGAAGACCTCCGACCCCGCGAGCGCCCGCAAGGCGATCGACAGCAAGGAGCCGGTGGTCTCGGGCCTGGTGATCGGCAGTATCTCGCGCACCCCTGTGGTCAACGTCCTGCTGCCGGTGCTCGAAGGCAACAACGCGCCATTGATCCTCGGCATCTCGCGCGATGCGAGTTCGCTCGAGAGCTCGCTCCTGTCCGACAAGCTGCCCAGCGGCTGGAAGGTCGCCATGCTCGACGATAAGGGCATCATCATTGCCTCGTCCGATGGCGGCGGCCCCAGCGGCAGCCCCTTCACCCTGGCCAACGTGGCGGACCTGCACACCACTGCCGGACTCATCACCATCCGCTCCGACAACCTCACCTACCGCGCCGCCGTCCGGCAGTCGCCGCTGACCGGCTGGACGCTGATCGCCTGGGCCCCGGTTTCGGTCATCTCGCAGCCCCTGATGGATGCGGTGTGGTCGCTGGCCGTCGGCGGTCTGCTGCTTGCCGCCATCGTGGTGCTGGTCGTCTATTGGGTGACGCTGCAGATCGGCCGCTCGGTTCGCGGCCTCGAAAGCGACGCCAAGCGCATGGGCGCTGGCCAGCCGGTGTTGGCGCGCGACTATCCGATTTCCGAGATCGTCACCGTCTCCTCCGCGCTCGAAGAGGCGAGCCGCCGCCGCCAGCAGGCCGAGGTCGAGGTGCGCTTCCTGATGCGCGAGCTGGCGCATCGGTCCAAGAACCAGATGACGGTGATCGCCGCCATGGCCAAGCAGACGGCCCGCGGCGCCGAAAGCGTCCCCGAGTTCGTGCAGAGCTTCGAGCGCCGCATCTTTGGCCTCGCCCGCTCCACCGATCTGCTGCTCGCCAACGGCGTGGTCGGCGTCGATCTGCGCGAGTTGCTGACCGGCCAGCTCGACCCGTTCCGGCCGGAGGACGAAAGCCGCATGACGCTCGAAGGCCCGGCGGTCCGCCTCAACATCCAGGCGGCGCAGATCCTCGGCATGGCCGCGCACGAGCTCGCCACCAACGCCGTCAAGTATGGCGCCTTCCAAAAGGATGGCGGCAGCCTCGCAGTGGTCTGGTCGCGCACCGCCGAAACCCTCGACCTCGACTGGCGCGAGCACGTCCGGGTGTTCACCCCGCCCAGTGCACGCCGGGGCTTCGGCACCACCGTGCTCGAAAATATGGTTGGCCGCTCGCTCGGGGCCACCGTCGAGCGCACCGTGCACGACGACGGCCTCGAATGGCGCTTTGCCATCCCGCTCACCGCCATCGACCCCGCCAGGGGCCCCGAGGAGGCCGAAAAGCCGGGCGCCTGAGGCCGCCGCGCAGCTCCCTTGCAGGAAAAACGCTGGCATTGGCGCCACATTTCCCCTATATGCCCGGCCAATCCGAGGCTGAGGCCCCGGATTTTCGTGGCCCGCCCTGGACGACATCCCGGGGTTGGGTGTCCTAGTCCTCCGTTTTGAAAGGATCACCCGATGTCGATCACGGCCGAGCGCAAGACCGCGCTCATCAACGAATATGCCACCAAGAAGGGCGACACCGGCTCGCCCGAGGTCCAGGTTGCGATCCTGTCGGAGCGCATCAACAACCTCACCGAGCATTTCAAGACCCACGGCAAGGACCACCATTCGCGCCGCGGCCTGCTCAAGCTGGTGCAGACCCGCCGCAGCCTGCTCGACTACGTCAAGCGCGTCGACGAGCCGCGGTACAAGAAACTGATCGAAAGCCTCGGCATCCGTCGCTGATTTTCGATCCGGCCTGGGGAGCTGCGGCTCCCCTCGTCACATCTGGCGCCGCTTCGGTGGCGCCGGAGCAACGCGTAGGCTGATGAAACCATGCGGAGCATGGCGAGATCATCGGCGGCTCAGGGCTGTTGCGGCCACCCGACCACGTCGAGAAACTGAACCGCTCATCGTCTTGTCCATGTTCCGTCCTGAACCGACACCTCAGGTCTTCAGCGCGGAAACCGTGCCGATTTTGGGCCCGTCGAGCACATGGGGTGCGCGGCGGAGCTGGCACACCGGATGAGTTCACGGGGTACTACGCCCCCGCGTTCCCGCTCAGCCCGGCAGAATGGAAAGATTTGCACTCATGCCCATCAATTTTGATCACCACAAGGTCGAGCTCAACTGGGGCGGCCAGCCGCTGACCCTGGAGACTGGCAAGATCGCCCGCCAGGCCGATGGCGCCGTGCTCGCCACCCTCGGCGAGACCGTCGTCCTTGCCACCGTGGTTTCGGCCAAGTCGGCCAAGCCCGGCCAGGACTTCTTCCCGCTGACCGTCAACTACCAGGAGAAGTACTTCGCCGCCGGCAAGATCCCGGGTGGCTACTTCAAGCGCGAAGGCCGCCCGACCGAGGCCGAGACGCTGACCAGCCGCCTCATCGACCGGCCGATCCGCCCGCTGTTTCCCGATGGCTACAAGAACGAGACGCAGGTCATCGTCACCGTTCTCCAGCACGACATGGAGAACAATCCCGACGTGCTCGCCATGGTCGCCGCCTCTGCCGCGCTGACCATCTCCGGCGTGCCCTTCATGGGTCCGATTGGCGCCGCCCGCGTCGGCTGGGTCGATGGCCAGTACGTGCTCAACCTCCCCGTCGATCGTCGCGCCGACAGCAAGCTCGACCTCGTCATGGCCGGCACCGCCGACGCCGTGCTGATGGTCGAATCGGAAGCCCAGGAGCTTTCCGAAGAGGTGATGCTGGGCGCCGTGATGTTCGGCCACGAGCAGTCGCGCAAGGTGATCGAGGCGATCATCAAGCTCGCCGAGCTCGCCGCCAAGGACCCGCGCGACTTCACCCCGCCCGACTATTCCGATCTCGAAAAGGACGTGCTGGCGGTCGCCGAGGCCGATCTGCGCGCCGCCTACAAGATCACCGACAAGCAGCAGCGCTATGCTGCGGTCGATGCCGCCAACGCCAAGGTGAAGGAGGCGTTCGCCGCCCGCATCGAGGCCGGCACCGTCAATGCCGAGGCGCTGGGCGAGGTCGTCCACAACCTCCAGGCCAAGATCGTGCGCTGGAACATCCTCGACACCGGCACCCGTATCGACGGCCGTGACGTGCGCACCGTGCGTCCGATCCTGGCCGAGGTCGGCGTCCTGCCGCGCACCCACGGCTCGGCGCTCTTCACCCGCGGCGAGACGCAGGCCCTCGTGGTCGCAACCCTCGGCACCGGTGACGACGAGCAGTTCATCGACTCGCTCGAGGGCACCAAGAAGGAAACCTTCCTGCTGCACTACAACTTTCCGCCCTACTCGGTGGGTGAGACCGGCCGCATGGGTTCGCCCGGCCGTCGCGAGATCGGCCATGGCAAGCTCGCCTGGCGCGCCATCCACCCGCTGCTGCCCAAGCCGGAAGAGTTCCCCTACACCCTGCGCGTCGTCTCCGAGATCACCGAGTCCAACGGCTCGTCCTCGATGGCGACCGTCTGTGGAACGTCGCTCTCCCTGATGGATGCCGGCGTGCCGATGAAAAAGCCGGTGGCGGGCATCGCCATGGGCCTCATCCTCGAGGGCGAGAAGTTCGCCGTGCTCAGCGACATCCTCGGTGACGAGGATCACCTCGGCGACATGGACTTCAAGGTTGCCGGCACCGCCGACGGCGTCACCTCGCTGCAGATGGACATCAAGATCGCCGGCATCACCGAGGAGATCATGAAGGTCGCCCTGGCGCAGGCCAAGGAAGGGCGTACCCACATCCTCGGCGAAATGGCCAAGGCCATCACCGCGGCGCGCGGCCAGGTGGGCGAGTTCGCCCCCCGCATCGAGACCATCAAGATTCCGACCGACAAGATCCGCGAAGTGATCGGCACCGGCGGCAAGGTGATCCGCGAGATCGTCGAAAAGACCGGCGCCAAGGTCGACATCCAGGATGACGGCACCGTGAAGGTTTCGTCCTCCGACGGCAAGGCGATCGACGCCGCCGTCAAGTGGATCCGCGGCATCACCGACGATCCGGAGATCGGCGCCATCTACCAGGGCACAGTGGTCAAGACCGCCGATTTCGGTGCCTTCGTCAACTTCTTCGGCTCCAAGGACGGGCTGGTGCATATCAGCCAGCTCGCCGACCAGCGCGTCGGCAAGACCACCGACGTGGTCAAGGAAGGCGACAAGGTGTGGGTCAAGCTGCTCGGCTTCGACGAGCGCGGCAAGGTCCGCCTGTCGATGAAAGTCGTCGACCAGCAGACCGGCAAGGAAAAGACCAGGGAAGACGCTCCGGCCGAACCGGCCGAGTGATTTCTATATCGTCGTTCTAGCAAAGGCCCGGGAGCACTCCCGGGCCTTTTGCTTTGCAGTCGGCGAACCTCTCCCGTTTACGGGGGAGGGGGACCACGCGCAGCGTGGTGGAGGGGGCGGCCACACCCACCGGAGCTAGCGGCCGCCCCCA
>JAEWCE010000260.1 GCA_023390785.1 Pseudomonadota bacterium | reverse complement strand
CACATGCCGAAGGGCTACAACAACATTCTCGCACCCGGGCGACTGGGCACCGCCACAGGCGCCCTCATCCAGCCTCAACTATTCCGCCGGAACCCGCAGCATCGCCTGGGCGCGACGCCGGCCGAGGGTGAGCTGGGTGATGGCGAAGGCCGCCACGGCGCAGGCGGCGAAGGCGATGACCATCGGCCGCGCCGTGCCGTCGGAGAACGCGCCGACGATGCCCATCACCACCGAGGCGACGATCATCTGCACGGTGCCCATCAGCGCCGAGGCGGAGCCGGCGATCTCGCCCTGCTCTTCCATCGCCAGCACCGAGGTCGACGGCAGCACCAGCCCGAGGAAGCCGAAGGCGACGAACATGAAGCCGCCCAGCACCCAGACGCTGTCGATGCCGCCCAGATAGACCGCGAGCAGCCCCACCATCGACACGACGAAGCCCCCGACCGCCAACCGCACCACGCGGTCGAGGCCGAAGCGGCCGACGAGATAGCCCGTCGCCTGGCTGACGCTGAAGAAGCTCACCGCATTGACCGAAAAAGCAATCGAGTACTGCGCCGGCGTCAGCCCGTAATGCTGGATGTAGACGAAGCTCGAATTGCCCAGGAATGCCATGAAGGCCGACATGCCGAAGGTGCCGATAAGGCTGAGGCCCATGAACTGGCCGTCGCGCAGCAGCGTCCAGTAGGCACGCACCGCGCCCCCGAGGCTGGAGTCGAGCCGCGCCGATTTCGGCCGCGTCTCGCGCAGGCCGAACACCAGCAGCAGCAGGCTGAGCGCGCCCACGCCGGCCATCACCCAGAACAGCAGCCGCCAGTCACCAAAGGCGATGACCGCGCTGCCCGAGAGCGGCGCGAGGATCGGCGAGATCGAGAACACCAGCATCAACAGGCTCATCAATTGCGCCGCCGGGGCGCCGGTGTACTGGTCGCGCACGATGGCGCGGGGCAACGACATGCTGGCGCAGGCGCCGACGCCCTGCACGAAGCGGAACAGCACCAGCCACTCGACCGAGGGCGCCAGTGCAGCGCCGAGCGAGCCGAGGACATAGACGCCGATGCCGAAATAGAGCGGCAGTTTGCGTCCCAGCATGTCGCTGAGCGGTCCGTAGATGAGCTGGCAGACGGCAACGGCAGCCATGTAGGCCATGAGGCTCTGTTGCACGGCGGCGTCGCTGGCACCGAGGTCCTTGCCGATCGCCGGCAGCGCCGGCAGGTACACATCGATCGCCAACGGACCGATGACGGACAGCAGTCCGAGCACGATCGCGGCGCGAACGATTTGGGCGTTCATGGAAACGCTCCTTCTTGCGGTTGATGGGCCGACAGTGCTGCCGGCGGAATGTCATGGGGTTTGTCGTCGACGCGCCCGACTCTCGCGGTCACGCGTCCATTAAAGGGCTACGCCCTATACACCTGAATCAACGTCGGATCACTCCCTGTCCGAACAGCGGAGGGGCAGAATATCGGCGTCCGACGATCGAGCCAGCCGCCATTGCGCATGGCTGGATTGCGCAATCGCCGCATTCTCACCTGCATGTTGCATGCGCCGCGGCTGTACCGCCCGCTACAGCAGGACCTGCGTGCCGATCTCGACCACGCGGCCGGTGGGGATGTGGAAGTATTCGGTGGCGTCGGTGGCGTTCCTGGCGAGCGCGATGAAGATGCGGTCGAGCCACACCGGCAGGCCGCGCGTCGATGGCTTCAGCGAGCGGCGGCTGAGGAAGAAGGAGGTCGACATGATGTCGAACTTCCAGCCGAGCTTGCGCGCCAGCGCCAGCGCCTTGGGAATGTTCGGCGTCTCGATGAAGCCGAAGGTCACCACCACGCGGTAGAACAGGTCGTTGTAGGCCTCGATCTTGACCTTCTCGTCATCGGGCACGCGCGGCGTCTCGGCGGTCTGGATGGTCAGGATGACGTTGTGCTCGTGCAGCACCTTGTAGTGCTTGAGGCTGTGCAGCAGCGCGGTCGGCGCACCGGTGATGTCGGAAGTGAGGAACACCGCCGTTCCGGGGACGATCGTCGGCTTCTTCTTGGCGAGATTCTCGACCAGGAACTCGAGCGGCACCTCGTCGCGCCGGGTCTTGTCGCTGAGCCGCTTTCGGCCCTGAATCCAGACCGTCATGATCATTGCCGCGACGCAGGCGACAAGGACCGGCACCCAGCCGCCGTCGAGAATCTTGAAGACGTTGGAGACAAAGAAGCTGATGTCGACGATGAGGAACGGCGTCATCACCATGGCCACCGCCGCCGGATGCCACTTCCACTTGCGCCACATCACCATGGCGAGGAGCGACGCCGTGCCCAGCATCACGCCGCTGACGGCGATGCCGTAGGCTGCCGACAGCGCAGCCGAGCTGCCGAAGGCGATCACCAGCACCGTGACCAGGATGTAGAGGATGCCGTTGATCTGCGGCACGTAGATCTGGCCGCTCTGCGTCTCGGAGGTGTGCAGCACCGTGAGACGCGGCAGGAAGTTGAGCGCCGTTGCCTGCTGAGCGAGGCTGAACATGCCCGAGATCACCGCCTGGCTGGCAATCACGGTGGCCGCCGTGGTCAGGATCACGAAGGGCAACTGAAACCACGCCGGGTGCATGGTGAAGAACGGGTTGCCCGCGGCGCCGGCGCCGTTCTGGATCAGATACGCGCCCTGCCCGAAATAGTTGAGCAGCAGCGAGGGAAACACCAGCCCGAACCAGGCGATGACGATCGGCTTGCGGCCGAAATGGCCAAGATCGGCATAGAGCGCTTCGGCGCCGGTGACGGCAAGGAAGATGGCGCCGACCACGACGAAGGCCGTGTCGCCATGCTGCACGAGGAACAGGATGCCGTTGGCGGGATTGATGGCCCACAGCACGCCCGGATTACCGACGATGTGGATGAGGCCGGAGATCCCGAGCGTCACGAACCACACCACCATCACCGGTCCGAACAGCACGCTGACGCGGGCCGTGCCGAAGCGCTGCAGCACGAACAGGAAGAGGATCACGACCACGGTGATCGGCACCACCCAAGTGGCGAGCGAGGGCTGCACCACTTCGAGGCCTTCGACGGCCGAGAGCACCGAAATCGCCGGGGTGATGATGGCATCGCCGAAAAACAGCGCCGCCCCGACGACCCCGACCGCGACGATCCAGCCGCCATGATGCTGCAGCGTCGAGCGCACCAGCGACATCAGCGCCAGCGTGCCGCCCTCGCCCTTGTTGTCGGCGCGGGTGACGAAGAACACGTATTTGACCGAAACCGTGATGGTCAACGCCCAGATGATCAGCGACAGGAGCCCCAGAACGTCGGCGCTGAGGTCGCCCGGCGTACCGCGGTCGGCGAAGGCCTGGCGGAAGGCGTAGATCGGGCTGGTCCCGATATCGCCATAGACGACGCCCAATGCGCCCAGAACGAGGGCGGGGAGGTGTTTGTCAGCGTGGCTGGCCGGAGGGGTCGCAACGTTGCCGGCGATCGAAGCGCCGGTCGCGTTCGTCTGCGTCATAGAGCCTTCATAGCCCCTTTATGAGGCGGGCGGGTGCATACACCCGTGGGGAGTCGCATTCAACCGCGTTTGCCGCGGCAGGTTGGCAGCAAGACTGTTGCAAAAAATGCATGGCGGCAACCTCCGTTCCCGCAAAAGCGAAAGGGCGGCGCCTTTCGGCACCGCCCTCGCGTTCGGGGAGAGAAGGAGATGAGCCCCGAGCGGATCCCGGGGAATCAGGCGGCCTTGGCAGCCTGCTGGTCCTGCTCGCGGGCCGCCTTGGTGGCGTTGGTCCACCACAGGAGGTTGTCGAACAGGTCCTTGGTGTAGGGCACCTGGCCTGGCAAGACCTCGGCCCAGGTCTTCTGGCCCATATAGACCGCGCCGAAATCGGCGCCGCCGATGTGGAGGCCATGCCGGACCGAGACCGCCTGCAGCTCGACCATGATGTTGCGCAGATGCTCGACGGCACGCGCGCCACCCACCGAACCATAGCTGACATAGGCCACGGCCTTCTTGATGAACGGCTTGTAGGCCCAGTCGATGGCGTTCTTCAGGGCGCCCGGCACCGAGCGGTTGTACTCGGCGGTGACGATGATGAAGCCGTCGAATTCGTTGAGCTTGGCCTGCCATTTGGCGGCGATCTCGTTGGTCGTGGGCATCCAGAAGTCCGAGGCGGGGGCATCGAACAGCGGCAGCGGATAGTCCTTGAGGTCGACCAGCTCGACGTCGAAGGCGCCGTAGGCCTTGGCCTGCTCGACCACCCATTCGGCGACGCCGGCACCCTGCCGGTTCGGACGGATGCTGCCGAGGATCACGGCAATCTTGGGTTTGCTCATTTCTTGCTCTCCAGTAACAAAGTGTAACTGACGCCTGATATGTGCCTGCGGCGCATTCCTGCAAGCAGGCACGCGGCAGTCACGCGCCGCCATCGCGGTCACTGTGTTAAGCGCTTGTCGCCAAGTTACATTCTTGTGCGCATCGGCACGACGCGGCCTTGCGGGGGAAAGCTGCCCCGGCTGCACCGGTTCCGCCGCCATCGGTCACGGTTGCGCACCGAATTGTTCGCGCTGACTAAACAGCCAGCGCAGCGATGTACTTTCGCACCGTCTCGGGAAACCCGTATTTCAGGGCGTCGGCGGTCAGCGCGTGCCCGATCGAGCACTCGTCGAGATCGGGAATCGCCTGCATCAGCGGCGGCAGATTATCGAGCGTCAGATCGTGCCCGGCGTTGACCCCAAGCCCGGCGCCGCCACGGCGATAGTTGTTCCCCGCGGTGCGTGCCGCATGCGAGGTGGCCACGAGGCGCTTGAGCTCGGCTTGGGTGTCCGAGCCCGGATGCCCATAGGGCCCGGTGAACATTTCCACACGATCCGCGCCGACCTCGGCGGCGGCCATCGGCACTTCCGGATTTGGGTCGATGAAGATCGACACGCGCATGCCGCCGTCCTTGAGCCGGCGGACCACCGTCGCCAGGAAGTCGGCATGCCCCGCGACATCCCAACCGTGATCCGAAGTCGCCTGCGTGATCGTATCCGGGACAAGCGTCACCTGATCCGGCCGTGCCACCTCGCAGAGCTTGAGGAAGGCGTCGTCCGGGTAGCCCTCGATGTTGTACTCGCGATCCGGCCACTCGTTGCGCAGCAGCTCTTCGAGATCGAACACATCGGTCCGCCGGATGTGCCGCTCGTCCGGCCGCGGATGCACGGTGAGGCCGCTCGCGCCGGCTGCCAGACACAACCGCCCGATTTCCGTCACGCTCGGCCATGGCAGGTCGCGGCGATTGCGGAGGTGGGCGACGGCATTGAGATTGACGGAGAGCTTGGCCATGGCGGGTGCTTACACGAAGCCGCCGACGGCCAAAACCCCACCCTTCGTCAGTCTGTTGACGCAGGATCGCGCAGTCGAATCCCTTCTCCCGCGCGCGGGGGAAGGTGGCGG
>JAEWCE010000218.1 GCA_023390785.1 Pseudomonadota bacterium | reverse complement strand
GCCCCCACCCCCCCCCCCCCCCCCGCGCCGCGTTCCTGCTGCACGACGTGTTCGGAATGCCGTTCGACGACGTGGCGCAATCGATCGAGCGCGATCCGGCGGCGACGCGGCAGCTCGCGGCGCGGGCGCGCCAGCACGTGCACGAGGCGCGGCCGCGCTTTGACGTCGACCGCGAGCGCGGCACGGAACTCGCGGCGGCGTTCCTTGCCGCCTCGCGCAGCGGCGACCTTGAGGCGCTGAAATCGATGCTGGCCGCGGACGTGGTGTTCACCGCCGATGGCGGCGGCAAGCGGCCGGCCGGACCCGCGCCGCTGCGCGGCGCCGAGGCCGTGCTGGCCCTGGTCGCCAGGCTGGCAAAGGCCTTCGGCAGCCGCTCCCGGCTCATCAGCATGGCCCGTATCAACGGCCTGCCGGGCTATGTGACGATAGAGGCCGATGGGCTGTTGCAGACCACCGCGTTCGAGGTGCGCGAGGGGCGCATCGCCGCGGTCTACGTCATGCGCAACCCCGACAAGCTCCGGCATCTGGCGGCGACACTGCATTGACGACGGTCCGTTCGCCCTGAGCGCCCGTTCCGGCTTGCGGGGCGGCGCCCGAGCCCCTAGATAATCGCCATTGCAACAGGGGCCCCGCGCATGATCGCATTGCTGCAAACCATCTCGATGCTGCTGACGCTGGTCTGGTGGGTGTTCCTGGTGATGATCATCATGAGCTGGCTGATCAGCTTCAACGTCATCAACACGCGCAACCAGTTCGTTGCCGGGCTATGGCGGGTGCTGAACCAGGTCACCGAGCCGATCCTCAGGCCGATCCGCCGCGTCATCCCGCCCATGGGCGGGCTCGACCTCAGCCCGATCGTGGTGTTCGTGATC
Organism: Pseudomonadota bacterium; assembly: GCA_023390785.1. GTDB lineage: Bacteria > Pseudomonadota > Alphaproteobacteria > Rhizobiales > Devosiaceae > Devosia_A. Next base: position 28,381 of record JAEWCE010000218.1, on the reverse strand, counting down.
ATCTTCTTCCTGCAAAGCTTCATCGCCAACGACCTGCCGCGGCTGCTGCGCCTGTATTGACGGCGCTCCCCTATCGGCTGACCGCCAGCGGGGTGACGCTGAGCCTGAGGGTGACGCCCAACGCCGGCACCGACCGCATCGAGGGCGTGGAACTGCGCGACGACGGCAGCGCAGTACTGCGCCTCCGCGTCGCTGCCGTGGCCGACCGGGGCCGGGCCAATGCCGCCGTCACGGCGTTGATCGCCAAGTCCGTCGGCGTCCCGAAATCGGCGGTCCGGCTGCTGGCCGGCGAGACGGCGCGGCTGAAGCTCGTTGCCATCGACGGGGACGGACCTGCGCTCGCGGCGAGGCTCGCCGCCCTGCTGGGCTAGGCCAGGACGCCGTTGAGGATGGCGCTGATCAGCCTGCGGTAGCGGTCGGGCAGGTGCTCAATGGGAATGGGCGGCAGCGTCTGGTTGCTGCCACGGGCGGCGTCGCACAGCATCTGCGCGAGATCGGCGGCACTGGTGCCGCGCCTGAGGGTAAGCTCGCCGGCCTTCTGCATGTCGCCGATCAGCAGGGCCACCTCGTTCTGGAAGGTGGTGGCGTGCTCGACCATGATGTCGCGGGCCAGCCGGAAGGCCTTCTCGTTGATCTCGAGCGCGTGCCTCGACTGGGCCAGCCGCCGCCGGTTGGCGGCGTAGCGCACATCCATCAGCAGCACGAAGACGTCGAGCGGAGTGGCATGCGCGGCGAGGCTCTCGCGCGCCGCCGCCAGCGCCTGCTCGATGGCGATATCGCCATCGCAGCGCAGCACGAAACGGAACGCGTCCTCCTTGTTGGCAAAGTGGTTGTACAGGGTGCGCCGCGACACCCCGGCCAGCGGGGCCAGCGCCAGCATGGTCATATGCTCGTAGCCCTGTCCCAGGAAGGCATCACGCAGGCGGCTGAGCAGCGGTTCGCGCCGATTCCGGGTGGTCTTGCGGGCGGTCGCGAGGGTGGCGATGGCAAAATCCCGCAACACCGCGGGCCTCTTTGGCCGGATGGTCACACGGCCGCTGAGCGGCGACCGGGCCCCGGTGGTCGTTGTCGTGTTCTCGAAGCGGAACGCCGTGCGCCGGGTCCGGATATGTCCAGGGTTAGGCGCAGTCGGCGCCGACGGCAATCGCGCCGGTAAGCCCTCCCCGCTCTTCACAGGCCGAAATGGCCGCGAGATCGGTCGAAACCCGCGGAAATCCGGTCATTCGCCATGAAATCTGGTTGAATCATGGCAGCCGATTTGGCAGCGTGTGCACCGGTTCCCCGGGGGCGGGGAGGTGGCCGGGCGCTTCTGCATGGCCGCCGAAAGTGGGTCGTCCCCCGTGGGTCTTACACACGAGGGACGTTTTCATGACCACTCTACTCTGGGCGATCGTCGTCGCGGGTCTGCTGTCGATCGTTTATGGCATCGTCACGACGCGCGGACTGCTCGCCGCCGATGCCGGATCCGCCCGCATGCAGGAAATCTCGGCGGCGGTGCGCGAAGGCGCGTCGGCCTACCTGCGGCGGCAATACACCACCATCGCCATCGTCGGTGTGGTCATCTTCATCCTCGCCTTCTGGCTGCTGGGCGCCTATGCGGCAATCGGCTTCCTGATCGGGGCGGTGCTGTCGGGCGCCGCCGGCTTCATCGGCATGAACGTGTCGGTGCGCGCCAATGTGCGCGTGGCGCAGGCGGCCACCGGCTCCCTCGCCAAGGGGCTCGACCTGAGCTTCAAGGCGGGCGCCATCACCGGCCTCCTGGTCGCGGGCCTCGGGCTCCTCGGCGTCACCGTCTACTTCATCATCCTCACGCAGTTCGTGGGGCTCGATCCGACCAGCCGCTCGGTGATCGACTCGCTGGTCGCCACCTCGTTCGGCGCGTCGCTGATCTCGATCTTCGCCCGTCTGGGCGGCGGCATCTTCACCAAGGGCGCCGACGTGGGCGGCGACATGGTGGGCAAGGTCGAAGCCGGCATTCCGGAGGACGATCCGCGCAACCCGGCGACCATTGCCGACAATGTCGGCGACAATGTCGGCGACTGCGCCGGCATGGCCGCCGACCTGTTCGAGACCTATGTGGTGACGATCGTCGCCACCATGGTGCTCGCCTCGATCGTCCTGCCCGATGCCTTCAAGCTCGCCGGCATGGTGCTGCCGCTCGCCATCGGCGGCGCCTGCGTCATCACCTCGATCATCGGCACCTATTTCGTGCGCCTTGGCTCGTCCAACAACATCATGGGCGCGCTCTACAAAGGCATCATCGCGACGGGCCTGCTGTCGCTCATCGTGCTGCTGCCGGTGCTTTACTGGGTGTTCGGCGACCTCAACGCGGCGCTCGGCGATGCCAGCAAGTCGTTCACGCCGTGGTCGCTGTTCTGGTGCGGCGTCACCGGCCTCGTGATCACCGCGCTGATCATCGTCATCACCGAATACTACACCGGCACCGGCAAGCGTCCGGTCAACTCGATCGCCGAAGCCTCGGTGACCGGCCACGGTACCAACGTCATCCAGGGCCTCGCGGTGTCGCTGGAATCGACGGCGCTGCCGGCGCTGGTGATCATCGCCGGCATCATCGTCACCTACAACCTCGCCGGCCTGTTCGGCATCGCCTTCGCGGTGGCGACCATGCTGGCGCTGGCCGGCATCGTGGTGGCGCTCGACGCCTTCGGCCCGGTCACCGACAATGCCGGCGGCATCGCCGAAATGGCGGGCCTCGACAAGTCGGTGCGTCACAACACCGATGCGCTCGATGCGGTGGGCAACACCACCAAGGCCATCACCAAGGGCTACGCCATCGGTTCGGCCGGCCTCGGTGCGCTGGTGCTGTTCGCCGCCTACACGCAGGACCTCAACCACTTCTTCGGCGACCTCAAGGTCACGTTCGACCTGTCGAATCCCTATGTCGTGGTCGGCCTGCTGTTCGGCGGCCTGTTGCCGTTCCTGTTCGGCGGCATGGCGATGACGGCCGTCGGCCGCGCCGCGCAATCGGTGGTGATCGAAGTGCGCCGGCAGTTCAAGGAAAAGCCGGGCATCATGGCCGGCACCGACAAGCCCGACTATGCCCGGGCCGTCGACATGCTCACCCGCGCCGCTATCCGCGAGATGATCGTGCCGTCGCTGCTGCCGGTGCTGTCGCCGATCGTGGTGTATTTCGTGATCCTGTGGATCGCCGGCCAGGCCTCGGCCTTCTCGGCGGTGGGCGCCATGCTGATGGGCGTCATCGTCACCGGCCTGTTCGTCGCCATCTCGATGACGGCGGGCGGCGGTGCCTGGGACAACGCCAAGAAGAGCTTCGAGGACGGCTTCACCGACAGCCACGGCGTCAAGCACCTCAAGGGCTCCGACGCGCACAAGGCTTCGGTGACCGGCGATACCGTCGGCGACCCCTACAAGGACACGGCGGGCCCCGCCGTGAACCCGATGATCAAGATCACCAACATCGTCGCCCTGCTGCTGCTGGCGGTGCTGGCGCACATGGCCGGCGTGGCATAAAGCGCCGTTCCAGTGGTGTGAAATGAGCGAGGCCCGGGAGCAATCCCGGGCCTTGCGTTTGTCGGGTACAGTTACGGCCGGTCATTCGCACTTTCAGGGTCTTCGTAAGACCCGGGAAACCACGCGGCAAAGCGAACTTTGTGCGCGGGCCTTGTGCTCGCTAGCTCGTCGTCAGGACGAGGTGGCGTGGAATGCGACTGCTTGGCGTTGCGCTGTTTGCGACAGCGGCCGGTCTTGCCGGCGCCTACGGGTTTACGCAGGGGCCAACGAGTGTTCCAGTCGCGGGCGCTGGTTGCGTCATCAAGGGCAATATCAGCTATAGCGGCGGTCAGCGCATTTATCATGTGCCCGGCCAGCATTACTACGACCAGACCGTGATCGATCCTGCAAAGGGCGAGCGCTGGTTCTGCAGCGAGGCCGAGGCGCAGGCCGCGGGCTGGCGACGCGCCGGGTACTGACTCAACGGGTACCTCCCAGCGGAATCCGCACTCGGCACGCGTAGAGCTGACTGACGAGACGGGACAGCGCAATCCGGTAAACCAGCGTTTTAGCGCTGCGCACCCTGCATCACATGGTCGCAACTGGGCTCCATAATCCAAGCTGCGCGCCACGCAATTTCCCCATTCCGGTCCCATTCGCGCCGCCCTCTGTCCACGCTCGTGCTTTTGAACCGTCCCGCGGTCGGCGGGGATGCCGGACGCGCTTAACACCTCGGGGCGTACCTATTGTTGGACACTGTCTTCTGCCGCCTGCGGCTGATGCCGCTCGCGCTTGCCGGCCTGCTGCTGTCTTGTCTGTGGGTCTCTCCCGCAGCCGCATTGGAGCCGGATTTCGTCACCTACAGGCATGAGCTCAAATGCCTTGCGACCGCCATCTATTTCGAAGCGCGCGGCGAGCCGGTGGCGGGGCAGAAGGCGGTGGCACAGGTCGTGCTCAACCGCGTCAACGACGATCGCTATCCCGATACGGTGTGCGGCGTCGTCTACCAGAATGCCAAGTGGCGCAACCGCTGCCAGTTCTCGTTCGCCTGCGACGGCAAGCCGGATGTTCCCAGGGAGGCCGACGCCTGGACGCGGGCGCGCAACATCGCCGCCAACTGCCTGCGCGATCCGCCGCGCAACTGGGTGCTGGGCGACGCGACGCTTTATCACGCGCGCTACGTGACGCCGTCCTGGGCGCCAAAGGTCACGCTCGTCTCCAGCATCGGCCAGCACCTGTTCTACGTCGAAGCAGGGGCGTGAAAACCGAACGAAGCCGCGGGACCACAGGGTGGTGCGATGCGCGTGCCGCAAGGGCAGCATCTGGTTCTTGCGGCATCTGTACCGCACACCGAAATCAGTCGCCGTAGAACACGACGTCATCCCCCCGCAGAAGGTCACGCGCGTTCTTGGGCACGATCAGGCCGTAACCTTCCTGCCCCTTCGTCCAGTAGAGTTTGTGCTCATCGTGATAGCTGTTGAAATGCAGTTCGGTGCCGAGCTTCATGAGTCCAAGCTGGAGCGCATCCATCGCATCGGCCCCACCTGCGTAAGAGCGGCGGGTTTGAGCCGGCCAGCCATCCTCAGGAAAGTCGATTTCGTACCAGCATCGCCACATGCCGTTTTCGAGAACCGGCGCTTCGAGCCGCAGCACGACCGGCTTTTCTTCACCTGACTTGCAGATCGCCGTCAGTTCGCGCGTCGCAATGATCATTGAGCCTCTCCGCGGACACTGCCAGGGCCGCTGCGGGGGACCTACGGCATCCGCACCATATGCACCGGGTCCAATTCGCCCCGCTTCAGGGTCGGGCCGCTGGTCGTCGTCCATTCATACGGATAGCCCATGGGCAGCGGCATGGCGTCGGTGAGCTGCTGGCGCAGCTCGAGGGGCAGGTCGAAATCGCCGGCGTCGAGGTTTTCGACGATCTGGTCGACGCGGCGGGCGCCGACGATGGCGGCGGTGATGCGCGGGTCGCCGAACAGCCAGCTCAGCGCCACCTGGCTCGGGGTCTTGCCCAGCTCCTCGGCGGCGGCGACCACGGCATCGACCATTTTCGCGGCGTCGTCGGACCAGTAGCGGCCGACGAGAATCGCCTGCTGGTGGCCGTGGCGGGTGCCGGCCTCGGGCTTGTCCTGGCCGCGATATTTGCCCGACAGCATGCCGGCGGCGAGCGGGCTCCAGCAGATCATGCCTAGCCCCTCATTGTCGCAGGCGGGCAGCACCTCACGCTCGATGTCGCGGCGCACGAGGTTGTAGAGGTGCTGCGCCGAGACCAGCGGCTCGAACCCCTTGAGCGCGGCGACGCCGTTGGCGCGGGCGATCTGCCAGCCGTAGAAATTGGAGCAGCCGAGATAGCGCACCTTGCCGGCGCGGATCAGATCGGCGGCGGCGCGCAGCGATTCCTCGAGCGGGGTGTAGGGGTCGGGGCCGTGGAACTGGTAGAGGTCGATGAAGTCGGTGCCGAGCCGCTTGAGGCTCGCCTCGCAGGCCTCGACGATGTGCTTGCGGCTGAGGCCGCGCGCCGTCACCGCCTCGCCGGTCGGGAACCAGCCTTTGCTCGCCAGCACGATGTCGGCGCGGGCATAGTCCTTGAGGATGTCGCCCAGCATGCTCTCGGACTTGCCGGCCGAATACATGTCGGCGGTGTCGATGAAATTGCCGCCGCCGGCGACGAAGGCCTTGACGATGGCGCGCGAGGTGTCGAGGTCGCAGCCCCAGTCGGGGTTGCCGAAGGTCATGGTGCCGAGGCAAAGGCGCGACACGAGCAGGCCGGAGCGGCCCAGATAGCGGTATTTCATCGAAACTCTCCAATCGGGGCGGGATGCAACACCGGATCGCGGCTCAGGGCAAGAGCAACTCGCCGAGGCGCGCCAGCAGGCGTCCTCGCTCGATGGTCAGGCCCTTGTAGGCGAGCTCGGCAGGGCTCAGCGCCTCGAGCTGGGCGATCAGCGCCGTGGCGATCTCTCGCCGCCGGGAATGCCGTTCCAGCGCCGTAAGCGGATCGACGGCGATCCTGATGGTGAAGACGATGTCGCCGCTGGCGGGCAGGCGCCGCAGGGTCTGCCGTTCGGAGCGCAGGAATACCGGGTCGGCGCGTTCGCCGGCGCCGAAGCGGCGGGCGCCGGCATCGGCGGTCTCGGGGTGGAACAGCCGGTCGTCGCCGTAGAGCGACCAGTTCCAGCGCAGCATCGGGGCCTCGGGCCGAAGGTTGTCGAACATGCGGGTGATGAGGTCGGCATTGCGCGTGCCGCCGCCGAAGCCGGGGACAGGCGCATGCACCTCGTCCATCGGCCGGCCGAACTTGTCGGCAAGCGCCCAGGAGGAGGGAAAGCTCAGCGACGCCGCGACCAGTCGCCACCCTGCCTCGTTGCGCCGCAACAGCACCAGATCCTCCTGCACCAGCTGCGCCGCGATCCACAGCGGCGGGGCGCCGCCGGCGAGCGGCACCACGCGAGCGGGCGCGACGTGCATGGCGTTGCCATCGCGGCGATAGTGGCCGGGAAAGCGCACCGGCAGGTGCGCCACCAGCAGCGCCAGCAGTTCGGCCTGCGCCGCCGCGGTGCCCGCTTCAGCAGCAAACACCTCGGCCGGGCGCTCGCGCCACAGGCGCTGCTTTTCGTCGAGATCGGCGCCCAGCTGGTCGTCGACGTCGATCCAGTCGGCCGGATCGAGCGGTCCGAGCCCGATGCGGAACAGTTTCGAGGAGCCGTCATAGGGCGTGTGGCGGAGCATGGCCCGGTTCTATCCGCTCACCGCGCAAGGCTCCAGCGGCGGCGGAAAAGTGCCGGCAAATCAATGGGTCGCATAGGCGATTTTTGGTCCCGTAACGCTATTTTTACGTCGATCGGAGAAGTTCGCGGGCGAGACGAGCCGTTCGCCCCGCTTTGGTCCGATCAATCGTCCCATGTCCGCGCCAGTGTTCCGGCCGCGGAGCGCGTATCGAGGCAGCCTGGATGGGCCGCTTCCGGGGGTAGTTGCGTCATGCGTGTTTCGATCGGCATCCTCATCATCTTCCTGTCGGTGATCGGCGGCTACGTCGCCCAGGGCGGACATTTCGAGGTGCTGGTGCAGCCGTTCGAGGCGCTCATCATCCTCGGCGCGGCATTCGGCGCGTTCATCATCGGCAATACCGGGCCGGTGCTGAAGCAGAGCCTCAAGATGTTCAGCACCGTGTTTCGCGGCCCGCGCTACAACAAGGCGGCCTATATCGACCTGCTCGGGCTGCAGTTCACGCTGTTCAAGCTGGTGCAGCAGCGCGGCGTGCTGGCGCTCGAAGAGCATATCGAGAACCCCGACGAATCTCGGCTGTTCCAGGCCTTTCCCGAATTCGCCAAGAACCATCATGCGGTGGAGTTCATGTGCGACTATCTGCGCATGGTCACGCTCGGCACGCGCGTGCCGCACGAGATGGAAGCGCTGATGGACGAAGAGCTCGAAACGCACGAGCAGGAGAACCAGCGTCTCGTCGGCGCCGTGCAGGCGCTGGCCGACGGCACGCCGGCCCTCGGCATCGTCGCCGCCGTGCTCGGGGTCATCCACACCATGGGCTCGATCAGCGAGCCGCCCGAAGTTCTCGGCCACATGATCGGCGGCGCCCTGGTGGGCACGTTCCTCGGCGTCTTCTGCGCCTACGGCTTTTTCGGCCCGATGGCGCAATCGCTGCGCAATATCTACGAGGCCGAGCACAAATACCTGCTGTCGATCAAGGTCGGGCTGTTGGCGCATATCTCCGGCTACGCCCCGGCGATCGCCATCGAATTCGCGCGCAAGGCGCTGATGTCGGAAGTCCGCCCCACCTTCCTCGAGGTCGACGAGGCCACGGCGGACTGGAAGGAAGCCGCCTGAGGCGGGTCGCATGGCAGATACCCCGCCCTTCATCATCAAGCGGATCAAGAAGCACCAGCACGCCCATCACGGCGGCGCCTGGAAGATCGCCTATGCCGACTTCGTCACGGCGATGATGGCGTTCTTCCTGTTGCTGTGGCTGATGAGCATGACGACGCCCGAGCAGAAGAAGGGCATCGCCGACTATTTCGCCCCGCCCAATGTGAGCCAGACCACGAGCGGCGCCGGCGGCGTCTTGGGCGGCACCGCCTACGAGAACGACCCCACGGCCAAGATGGCGGGCTCGCCCAACGAGGCGGAATCGTTCACCGCGCCGGCCAACGACCAGCAGGGGCCGTTGCTGTCGGTCAAGGGCGGCAGCCTCGCCGAAAAAGGCGACGAGCAAAAGAGCACCGACGCCGCCAAGAAGGACATCCAGTCCAAGTTCGACCAGCAGTTTAAGGCCGCTGCCGCCAGCATCCAGCAGGCGTGGCAGGCCATGCCGCAGGTCACCGAGATCACGCAGAATTTGCGCCTCGAGCAGACCGAGGACGGGCTCAGCATCAAGATCATGGACCAGGACGGGCGGCGCATGTTCCCGGAGGGCTCGAAATATCCGATCGAGGCGGTGCGGCAGGCGATCGCGGCAATGGCGCCGATCCTGCAGCGGTTGCCCAACCAGATCGAGATTTCCGGCCACACCGCCAGCGGCGCGCATTACGACAATCCGCGCTACGGTGCCTGGGAATTGTCGATGGACCGCGCCGACGTGGTGCGGCAGATCCTGGGTGAGTTCGGGCTCAGCGACGACCGCATCCGCTCGGTCATCGGCCGCGCCGCGCAGACGCCGCTGTTCCCCAACGATCCCTACCTCGCCGGCAATGAGCGGGTGGAGATCACCGTGCTCTATTCGGCCCCGCCGGTGCCGGCCGATCTGGGCTTCTAGGCTTGCACAATGCCGCCGCGGGCTGTTGAAGTCGGCGGCAGCGTTTCATGGAGTGCGAGCATGTCCCGCATCGTCGTCATCGGCGCGCATGGCCGCACCGGGCTGCTGATCGTCGAGCAATTGCTGAAGGCGGGCGACAGCGTCGTCGCCGTGATCCGCAACCCCAGGCAGATGGCCGACCTGGTCAAGCGCGGCGCCGAGACAGTGCTGCTCGACCTCGAGACGTCGAGCGGGCCGGAGTTCGCCGCACAGTTCAAAGGCGCCGACGGCATCGTCTTTGCCGCGGGGTCGGCGACAGGCGAGTCGAGCGCCATCGACAGCAAGGGCGTCCGCAAGACGCTGCGCGCCGCCGAAAAGGCGGGGGTCAGGCGCTACGTCGCCATCTCTTCGATCGGCGCCTCGACCGGCATGAAGCTCAGCGGCGAGTGGGCGACCGAGGAGATGAAGGACTATTACAAGCACAAGCGGCTCGCCGGCAAAGCCATCATGGCGTCCGGCCTCGACTGGACCATCGTCGAGCCAGGGTCGCTGACCGACGGCAAGCCGACCGGCAAGGTGACGCTCAGCGTCGAGCCTGTCCCGGAAAAACCGGTGGCGCGCGCCGATGTCGCCGCGGTGGTGGTGGCCGCGCTCGGGGCGTCGGCGAGCAAGGGCAAGGCGCTGCAGCTCACCGGCGGCAAGACGCCGATTGCCGACGCGTTCAAGGAGATCGGCAAATGAGCGGCGAGCACGACCATCGGCCCGATCATGAGCATGCTGATCATCAGCATGCCGACGATCTGGCGCGCTGGAAGCACGACGGCGTGCGGGTCATCAAGGGCGACCAGCTCGATCCCAATACGGCGCAGACGCCCGGCATGTTCCGGCAGGCGGCGATCAACCAGGCGCGGGTCGGGGCACAAAAAATCTGGGCCGGCACCGTGGCCATCGCGCCCAATGCCAAGACCGGCGTGCACCACCACGGGGCGCTCGAGAGCGTGATCTACGTGGTGTCAGGCCACGCCCGCATGCGCTGGGGCGAGCGCCTCGAATATGTCGCCGAGGCCTATGCCGGCGATTTCATCTACGTGCCGCCCTACGTGCCGCACCAGGAGATCAACGCCGATCCGGGCCAGCCGCTGCAATGCGTGCTGGTGCGCTCCGACAATGAGGCGGTGGTGGTCAACATTCCCGACATCACCCCGGTGGAGCCGCCGGAAGAGGTGTACTGGATCGATCCGATCCACAAGGGCACGCCCTAGCCAGCGGGGCCGTTGCGAAAAAATCACGGGCGCTACGTCGATTCGGCGCCGGCTCGCGCGTCGAGTTGTCGAAACCGGCGAGACGCCCCACCTCACGGCTGCTGACAACATCTGTCAGCGGGAGCGGGCATCCTCTCTCCGGACCCGAGAGAGGACAGACAGAATGATTGCCCGCTTCACATATGGGTGGGGTTGTGACCCCGCTCAAACCGCTTGTGACGACAAATCGTCAGAAGTTTCGCTTTCCCGCCGCGGCAATTCTGCTATGCCGTGCGCCCTTCAGCTTTCGCCCAGCGCCTTGCAAGGAGACCTTTCGTGACCTCCGAGACCTATTCCGACGCCACTGTGGCGGCCGCCCAGCATCCCGACAACGCGGCGCGCAACAGCCTCGTCATCAATTTGCTGCTCGTGTCGGCGTTCGTGGTGATGCTCAACGAGACCATCATGAACGTCGCCATCCCGACGATTCGCGATGCCTTCGCCGTCACGCCGAGCGCCGCACAGTGGCTGGCGACGGCGTTCCTGCTCACCATGGCGGTGGTGATCCCGATCAGCGGCTTTCTGCTGCAGCGGCTGTCGACGCGGACCATCTTCATTCTCGCCATGTCGCTGTTTTCGGCCGGCACGGCGCTGGCCATCTTCGCGCCCAACCTCGAGGTGCTGGTGTTCTGCCGCGTGGTGCAGGCCTCGGGCACCGCGGTGATGATGCCGCTGTTGATGACGACCGTGATGACCCTGGTGCCGCCGCAGAACCGCGGCCGCATGATGGGCAACATCTCGGTGGTGATGTCGCTGGCACCGGCAGCCGGTCCGGTGGTTGGCGGGCTGATCATCAGCTATCTGCCCTGGCACTACATCTTCATCCTGGTGCTGCCGATCGCGCTGATCGCCCTGACCCTGGGCATGCGCCGCATGGTCAATGTCACCACGCCGCACAAGGCCAGCCTCGATGTGCTGTCGGTGATCCTGTCGGCCTTCGCCTTCGGCGGGCTCGTCTATGGGCTATCCGGCCTGGGCTCGCTCGATGCCGAAACCGGCGGCAGCCAGTCGGTGGCATGGATCGCGCTGGGCGTCGGCGTTGTCACCATGGTGCTGTTCGTCTGGCGGCAGATTTCGCTGCAGTCCAGCGGCTCGCCGCTGCTCGACCTCAGGACCTTCCAGTCATGGAACTTCAGCGTCGCCAACATCATGTTCGTGATCGGCATGGCCTCGATGTTCGGCAGCCTCAACCTGCTGCCGTATTATCTGCAGAACGTGCTGAAGCTCGAGCCGGTCTATATCGGCCTCATCCTCCTGCCCGGCGGGCTGTGGATGGCGATCCTGGGGCCATTCGTCGGCCGGCTCTACGACAGGGTCGGCCCCAAGCCACTGATCATCCCGGCGATGTTCATCATCTCGGGCGTGCTGTGGGCGATGACGCTGCTCGGCACAACCACCTGGTGGCCGCTGATCGTTGCCGGCTACCTGATCCTGTGCACCGGCTTCTCGTTCCTGTTCGGGCCGCTGTTCACACTGAGCCTGGGGTCGGTCAAGCCCGAGTTCTACTCGCACGGCTCGGCACTGCTCGGCTCGATCCAGCAGGTTGCCGGGGCGGCCGGCGTGGCGCTGCTCATTGCCATCATGGCATCGCGCGCGCAGGCACTGGGCGGCATCGACGACGTCGAAGCCCTGGCCGGCGGCATTCGCACGGCGTTCCTCGTCGGCGCCAGCATCTCGCTGCTGGCGGTGGTCACGACGTTCTTCATCAAGAAGCCCGACCCCGCCCCGCAAGGCGGCTGGGGCGGCGGCCACTAAGCCGCTGGAAACGATTGTCAGAAGGCGCGGAGCGATCCGCGCCTTTACGTTTGAAGGTCAAGAACGCCGTTACAGGCTATCTCGCCGTCTTTGCCAGCTCGATCGAGTCGAGGATGACGCGGCGGGCGTCGGCAGCGTTGCCGACGTGGGAGATCTTGGCCCATTTGTTGGGCTCGAGGTCCTTGTAGTGGGTGAAGAAATGCTTCACGCGCTCGACCTGGATGGCCTGGATATCGTTTATGTCGTGCACCTTGTCGTACATTGCGGTGAGCTTGTGCGCGGGCACGGCGAGGATCTTTTCGTCCTTGCCGCCGTCATCCTCCATGAACAGCACGCCGATGGGGCGGCTGCGCACCACGGCGCCGGGCACCAGCGGCCGCGAGTTCATCACCAGCACGTCGAGCGGGTCGCCGTCGCCGCACAGGGTGTGCGGGATGCAGCCGTAGTTTCCCGGATAGCGCATCGGCGTATAGAGGAAGCGGTCGACGAACAGGGCGCCCGAGGCCTTGTCGATCTCGTATTTGATCGGCTCGCCGCCCAGCGGCACCTCGATGATGACATTGATGTCGTCGGGCGGGGCCTTGCCGATGGCGATGGCGTCGATGTTCATGGTGTTCGCTGGGTTGGGAGATTTCGCGCGTTTTGGCGCAGCGCCCGGCATCTGGCAAGATGCGCAGCGCGCATGGGGCATGCGCAGGAGGGACGATGCGGGCAATTTTCACGAGTTTGATCGGGTTGACGCTGCTGCCGGCGATGGCCGGGGCCGCGGAGCTCAGGTCCGAATACACCGATCTCAAATACGAGCAATGCACCACCATTTCGTCCGACGAGGTCGGCGGCACCTCGGTCTGTCCGGGGCTGCGGGGCTATCCGGTCGTGATCGGGGAGGGCGACCTGAGACAATCGGTCAGCTATGGCGTGCAGGCGATGGCCGAGAAAGCGATGAACCAGGGGTTCTCGGCCTTCAACCACACCGGCACCAAGATCGAGTGGCTGGTCGATGCCTCGGACAAGGACAATCTGCAGCCCGTTGCGACCGTGCTGCGCTGGTTCATCGCTGGCGAAGATGGCAACGACAAATACCAGCTGCTGGTGGTCACCCAGGTCAAACTCGGCGCGACGTGCTGGATCGGGCTCATCGATGCGCAGGCGGTCAAGGACGCCAACGCGGTGGCGCGGAAACTTGCGCAGGACAAGGCCGGCAAATTCGATTGCGAGAACGACCCGGAGATCGTCCAGCCGTTCAAGGTGCCCGCTGTGGGTGGATCTCCCGCGGTGAATGCGGAAGGGGGCGACTAGTCGGCCGGTTTGGACCGGCTCATCTGCTTGCGCAGCGTGGTGCGGTCGCGTGCCGACACGCCGATCAGCTCGGCGATACGCCAGACCATGTTGTCTTCGAGTTCGTGGTTCTTGCCGTCGGCGAACACCACCTGCCACATCATGCGCACGATCTCGAGCCGCTCGGCTTCGTCGAGCGAGGTGATGGCGGAGGTAAAGCGGTAGAAATCGACGGCTTCGCTGTCGCGGCGGGTCGCGGTCGCCAGCAGGCGGTCAACCTCGTCCTCGGCGAGGCCATAATGGTCCATCAGTGCGTTGCGGACGGCAGCGCGTTCGCCATCGGTCACCTGCCCGTCAACCGCCGACAGATGCACCAGAAGGGCGGCGACGGCGAGCTTGGGCTCGTTGTGGAAGTGCGGCGTTTCGGGCTGGGCGAAGAGGCGGGTGATGGCGTCGAACATGAGGATTTCCGTTGGGCGTCGCTGAAATAATGCGCGGGCGCCCGGTTGCGGAAGCCGAAGAGGGCCGTCTCACGCGCTGTTGAAGCCCGAGCGCGGCGTTTCGGCCACATGCAGGTGCAAAAGACTCGGCTTGACTCTGCAACCGAGTCTGATGTTCTCTATTTGTTCTCATAATATGAACAAGGGAGCCCTCCCCATGCTGGGCAAAGCGCAAACCCTCGAGACGCTGAGGCAGCAGGTTGCCGCCCTCGAAGCCCAGCCTCCGCTCAAGGATTTCGAGCCCGGGGCGCGGCCGCAGGGCCTGTTGGCGGTGCCGCCCGGCGTGCTGCACGAGGTGTTCGCCGACGGCCTCGCCGATGCCGGGTCGGCGCTGGGTTTCGCCCTGGCGCAGGCGCGCAGCCTGCTGCAACCGGCGCGGCCGGGGCTGCTCATCCTGCAGCTCAAGGCCGACGCGCAGGAGCTGGGCCTGCCCTATGGGCTCGGACTTTCGAGCTTCGGGCTCGACAGCCAGGCGATCGTCCTGATCCGCACGGGCAGCATCGTCGAGCTGTTGTGGGCCATCGAGGAGGCGGTGGCCTGCCGGGCGGTGGGCGCGGTGGTTGCCGACATCGCCTATGCCCACAAGGCGCTCGATTTCACCGCTTCGCGTCGGTTGGCGCTGCGCTGCGCCGCATCTGCCGGTGCAGTGTTCCTCGTGCGCTATGGCCGCGCCCGCGAGGCCAGCGCCGCCCGCTATCGTTGGCGTGTGGTGCCTGCTCCGAGCGCCCCGCCGCCGTTCGACGAGCGGGCGCCGGGTCCGCCGCGCTGGCGGCTGGTGCTCGAGAAGGGCAGCCTCGATCCGCGGCGGCGCGGCACCGAAGGCGAGGAGTATCTGGTGGACTGGACAGAGCATGGCTTCGCGTTGGCAGACGACACTTCCGGCACCGGCCGGCCCAGCACCGACCGCCCCGCTGTTCCCGCCGGCGCGGCGCTATCTGGTGCTGACTCTGCCGCGCTGGGCGACCGATTGTCTCAAGCGGGCTGAGCCGGAGCTCGCCGCCTCGGGCCGGCCCCTGGCATTATGGGAAAAGCAGAAGGGCGCCATGCGGCTGGTGGCGGTCGATGCCGCCGCGACGGCGTTCAGGCTCTGCCCCGGGCAGTCGCTGTCGGACGCGCGCGCCATGGTGCCGGAGCTCGAGGCGCGCGAGATCGACCGGCCGCACCTGACGCAGCTGTTCGCCGATTTCGCCGATTGGCACTCCAACGCCTCGCCGATCGTCTCGGTTTTGACCCATGACGAGGCTTATGGCGATCTCTGCCTCGACATCACCGGCGTCAGCCATCTGTTCGGTGGCGAGGCGGCGATGCTCGAAAGGCTGGTCAGTCGCCTCCGCACGCTGGGCTTTTCAACGCAGGGCGCTATCGCCTCGACCATCGGCGCCGCCTGGGCCATTGCGCATTTCACCCCGGGGCGGATCGTGCCGGCGGGCCGCGAGGCCGAGGCGCTGCGCCCGCTGCCGGTTGCAGCGCTGCGCCTCGAGCCGGCGCAGGCCGAAAAACTCATCCAACTCGGCCTCAAGCGCATCCACCAGCTCTTCGAGCGCGACCGCAAGAGCATGCAGGCACGCTTTGGAGTGTCGTTCCTGTTGCGCTTCGACCAGGCGCTGGGGTGGATCGAAGAGAAGCTCGATCCGCGCCTGCCGGTCGCCGATCGGTTCGCCGAGCATCGTTTCGCCGAACCGATCGGACTCATCGACGACGTGCTGATGTGCACGCACGACCTGGCGGTGCAGCTCTCGTTCCGCCTGCAAAGCGAGGGCATCGGGGCGCAGAGCTTTCACCTCTATCTCTATCGCGTCGACCACAAGGTGATGACACTGTCGGTCAATGCGGCGCGGGCAACGCGCGATGCCCATCATATCGCCCGCTTGTTCGCGCATCGCGCCGAACGGCTGGGAGCGGAATACGATGCCGGTTTCGGTATCGACATGATCCGGCTTGGGGCCAGCTCGATTTCGCCGCTGGAGCCGACCCAGACCGGCGCCTTCGGCGTCGACACCGGTTCGCAGAGCCTCGACCGACTTTATGACGTGATGAGCAGCCGGCTGGGCGCGCTGGCGGTGGTCCGCGCCAGGCCGGTCAACAGCTACATCCCCGAGCGTGCCGTGGTGCTCGAGCCGGCGATCGCAGCCCCTGCGCCCGGTCCGGAGGCGTCGCCGCCGACGGTACCGCGTCCGATGCGGCTGCTGCCGCATCCCGAGCCAATCACCGTCATCGCCGAAGTGCCCGATGCGCCGCCGGCCGGCATGACCTGGCGGCGGGTGAACTACCGCTTCGTCAAGGCCTCGGGGCCGGAGCGGATCGGCGACGAGTGGCATCGTACCGGCCAAAAGCTGCAACTCACCGAGGGCAGTATCGAAGCCGCCAGTGCCGACAAGAGCCGAACGCTGTATTTCGAGGAGGGGCGCACGACGCGCGATTATTACGTGGTCGAGGACGATGGCGGGCGGCGCTTCTGGCTGTTCCGCCTCGGCCTGTTCGGAGTGGCCGAAACACCGCGCTGGTTCCTGCAGGGGTTCTTTGCATGAGCGCCGCACCCACCGGCTATATCGAACTGGTCTCGACCTCGAATTTTTCGTTCCTGCGCGGCGGCTCGCATCCGGAGGAGCTGGCGATTGCGGCCGGCGTGCTGGGGCTAAAGGGGTTCGGCCTTGCCGACCGCAACAGCTTTGCCGGGGTGGTGCGGGCCTATGTCGGCCTGCGCGACATGGAGCCGCGGCCCCCCGACGGCTTCCGTTACCTGGTGGGCACGCGGCTCTGCTTTGCCGACGGCACACCAGATATCGTTGCCTATCCCACCGACCGCGATGCCTATGGCCGGCTGTGCAAGCTGATCAGCATGGGCAATCTGCACAAGGACGGCGAGAAGGGCCATTGCCGGCTTGCTTTCGACGACCTGGCGCCGGTCCTGTCGCGGGCAAAAGTGGTCGATATCGGCGCCGAGGACTTCACCCCGGGGCAACTCTTCATCCTGATGCCTGACGAAACCGACTGGGCCGGAACCGAGACGGTGCTGCGGCGGCTCGCGGCGCATTGTTCGGGACGGGTGTGGCTCGGGGCCGCCTGCCGCTTTGCCGGCAACGACCGGCAACGGCTCAACCGGATCGCCGACCTCGCCCGCCGCGCCGGAGTGCCGATGCTCGCCAACAACGACGTGCTGTACCACGAGCCGGGACGCCGGGTGCTGCAGGACGTCGTCACCTGCATCCGCGAGCACATGAGCATCGAGGCTGCCGGCCGGCGGCTCGAGGCCAATGCCGAGCGACACCTCAAGACGCCGGGTGAAATGCTGCGACTGTTCCGCGAACATCCGCAGGCGATTGCCGAGACCGAGCGGTTCGCCGCCCGTATCGGCTTCAGCCTCGATCAGCTCAAATACAATTATCCGACCGAGCAGATCGGCACCGAAACCACGCAACAGACGCTGGAGCGCCTGACCTGGGAAGGGGCGCAGGCGCGCTTCAAGAACGATATTCCGGAGCAGGTGCGAGCGCAGCTCGAGGCAGAATTCTCCCTGATCGCCGAGAAGGGCTACGCTCCGTATTTCCTCACTGTGCACGATATCGTCCGGCATGCCCGGGAGGAGCTGCAGATCCTGTGTCAGGGGCGGGGCTCGGCCGCGAATTCAGTGGTGTGCTTCTGCCTCGGCATCACCGAGGTGGACCCGACCAAGGTCGACCTCGTCTTCGGCCGGTTCCTCTCCACCGAGCGCGACGAGCCGCCGGATATCGATGTCGATTTCGAGCACGAGCGGCGCGAGGAAGTGATGCAGTATGTCTATGCCAAATATGGCGGCAACCACACCGGCCTGACCGCCAATGTCGTGACCTATCGCTCGCGCGGCGCCCTGCGCGAGACCGCCAAAGTGTTCGGCCTGTCGGACGACACGATCGACGCCATCAACCGGCTGCACTGGGGCTGGGACAGCAGTCCGGACCATGAGGACGTAAAGGCCCTGGGGCTCGATCCGGCCGATCCGCTGCTCGCCATGGTGCTGGAATGCGCGCAGGAACTGCACGGGTTCCCGCGGCACCTGAGCCAGCATGTGGGCGGTTTCGTCATCACCCGCGACGAACTCGACCGGCTGGTGCCGATCAGCAAATCGGCGACGGACAGCCGCACTATCATCGAGTGGAACAAGGACGATATCGATGCGCTCGGCATCCTCAAGGTCGACGTGCTGGCGCTGGGCATGCTCACCTGTCTGCGCCGGGCCTTCGACCTCATGCACATGTATTACCGGCGCGACGTGCAGATGACGGAGCTGCTCGCCGAAGCACACGACCATCCCGAGGTGGCCAAGCCGGTGTTCGACATGACGCACCGGGCCGACACCATCGGCGTATTCCAGATCGAGAGCCGGGCGCAGATGTCGATGCTGCCGCGGCTCCAGCCGAAGGAATTCTACGACCTCGTCATCGAGGTGGCGATCGTGCGACCAGGGCCGATCCAGGGCGGCATGGTGCATCCCTATCTCAAGCGCCGGCTGGGCAAGGAGACCGTGACCTATCCCTCGAAGGAACTGGAAGCGGTCCTCGGCAAGACCCTGGGTGTACCGCTGTTCCAGGAGCAGGCGATGCAGATCGCGGTCAAGGGGGCGGGGTTCAGCCCCGGCGAGGCAGACCGGCTGCGGCGATCGATGGCCACCTTCAAGCGGACCGGCGGGGTCGGGGTGTTCCGCGAGAAGTTCCTCAAGGGCATGAAGGACAATGGCTATCCGGACGATTTTGCGGAAGCCTGCTTCAAGCAGATCGAGGGGTTCGGCTCCTACGGTTTTCCCGAAAGCCATGCGGCATCGTTCGCCCTGCTGGTCTATGTCTCGTGCTGGCTTAAGTGCCATTACCCGGATGTGTTCCTCGCGGCGCTGCTCGACAGCCAGCCGATGGGGTTCTACGCGCCGGCGCAGCTCATCCGCGACGCCATCGAACACGGGGTCGAGGTGCGTCCGGTCGACATCAATCGCTCCGACTATTGGAGCGCGCTGGAGGGCGGCCCGGCCGCCGGCCCGCGGGCGTGGCCGCAGCATCAGCAGATGCGGGCCCATATCTGGTCCGACAAGGCTGTCCGCCTCGGTTTCCGCGAGGTCAGCGGCCTCAAGGAGGAGCACGCGATGCGGCTTATGGCGCGGCGTGGATCGGGCTACGGCTCGGTGCGTGACCTCTGGACCAGGACCGGGCTGCCGGTGGCCGCGCTCGAAAAGCTTGCCGAGGCGGACGCCTTCCGCTCCCTCGGCCTCAATCGACGCAAGGCGCTATGGGCAGTGCGCGGCCTCAAGGGCGCGGATGGCGCCGACATGCTGGATTTGTTCCGGCATCAGGGACGCCCGGAGGTGCGCGGCGAGGCCGACCCCGACCTGCCGCCAATGTCGCATGGTGAGGACGTCGTGCACGACTACCGGACCATGTCGTTCTCGCTCAAGGCCCACCCGATGAGCTTTTTGCGCGGCAAGCTCGCGGCGCGCCACGTGGTGCGCTGTGCCGACCTCAAGACTCATCGCGACGGGCAGCGCATCGAGGTGGCCGGCCTGGTGCTGGTCCGGCAGCGGCCAGGAACGGCCAGCGGCGTCGTGTTCGCCACGCTCGAGGACGAAACTGGCATCGCAAATATCGTCATCTGGTCGAAGGCTTTTGAGACACATCGGCGCACCATCCTTGCCTCCCGCGTGATGGCGGTGCGCGGCAAGCTGCAGATCGAAGGCGATGTCATCCACGTCGTGGCGGAAACCTTCACCGACCTGACCGATGAGCTGACCGGCCTCGCCAATGGCTACGCCCTGGGAGATGCCTCGCTTGCCCATGGCGACGAAGGCACCCTCGACGAGACTCCCGCCCACCAATTACCGCACCTCAAGCGACAGGAAACGGCCGAGCGCCAGGCGCGCGCGGCGTTGCCGCGCGGGCGCAATTTCAAATGAGCTTGCCGATGGCGGTGGCGAGATCGACGTCCTTTTGCGTCACCCCGTCGGCATCGTGCGTGCGCAGCCGGATGCTGACCCGGTTGTACACGTTCGACCATTCGGGATGGTGCCCCGCCGCTTCCGCCAGCAGCGCCACGCGCGTCATGAAGGCAAACGCCTCGGAGAAATCCTTGAATTTGATGTCCCGCGCCAGCGCATCGGCGGTGGCGTCATAGCCCCAGCCATCGAGCGATCCGAGCGCTGTTTCTCGCTGGGTCTCACTAAGCTTTTCGGCCATGGCCGTCTCCTTTGCCTTGCAAATGCGGCCTGAGGCTCCCGCGTTCCGCTTGACCCACGAGGCGCGCCTCGCCACTCTCGTCAAGATGCTAGACGAAACGCCCAGGCCCCGGAAAACCCTGTTCAATGCGGTCTCCCGCCTCGCCGAGACGTGGCACACGCGCTATCGGCAGGAGATGGCGCGACGGGGGTTTCCCTGGCACCTGACGGCGGTCGGCGACCTGCTTGATCATCTGCCTCCCGAGGGAGCGCTGCAATCCTCGCTCGCCACGCGCACCGGGCTCAGCAAGCAGGCGGTGCAGCAATCGCTGGACCAGCTCGAACAGCACGGCGTGATCAGGCGCGAGATCGATCCGCTGGACAAACGGGTGCGCCATATCGTGTTCACCGAGCTTGGACTGCGCAATCTCCACGAACGGCAGGCCGTGCTGGACGAGATCGAGGCAAGCGCACGCTCGGCGCTGGGAAAGGCGACCGCCAAGCGGCTGCGCAAGACGCTGCGCCACCTGCTCTGACACAGCCCCCTCGGCTCGAGTTCACCCAATCGGGCCAATTGGCGGGGATTTGCCCAACGCTCCATAAACCATTTGCGCGGATTGGTCCGCCGGCCCTCACCCCAGCGCCGGTTTTCAGCGCCTTCAGGCCGCCTCGAAATGCGGCATTAACAGCTTTTCGGCATGCTTTTCCCCAACCTGACGGGATTGCATGTTCGAAGCAGCAAGCAAAACGATGCCGGCGATCGACTACGTGTCGATCGTCACCTCGGTGTACAAGGATCGCCGGGCGATGATCCTTGGCGCCCTGGCGTGCGCCATCGGCGCCGGCTCGTGCGCCTTCAAGACCGGCTCGTTCAGCCTCTATGCCATCGCCGCGGCCTTCATCCTGATCGGCATCCTGCGCTTCATCTCGATGACGCGCTTCCTCAATGCCAATATCGGCCCCACCGACGTCGCCGCGGCGCAACGCTGGGAGCTCGAGGCGACGTACTATGCCTCGGCCTTCGCCTTCACCTGCGGTTCGTGGTGCATCTGCAGCTTCGTGTTCGTCTCCGACCCGGCGGCGGAGCTGATCTCGATGACGGTGACCATCGCCTGCATGGTCGGCGTGGTGGCACGCAATTTCGGCCTCGACCGCATGCTGTCGATCCAGCTGTGGATCGCTGTGGTGATGGTGTCGTTCGGCCTGCTGTGGAAGCTCGACATCTACCATCCGATCCTTGCCGTGCTGCTGCTGCCGATGATCGTGTCGTTCCGCTTCCTCGCCAGCGACACACGGCACGTACTGCTCGCCTCCGTGCATGCTCGCGTCGAGGCCAGCCGCCTCGCGATCGAGCTCGACACGGCGCTCGACACCATGAACCACGGGCTCGTGATGCTCGACGCCGACGGACTGGTCGCGGTGGTCAATGGCGAGGCGGAAGAAATCTTCGACCATTTCGCTCCCGGCAACTGGGTCGGCCGGCCGTTCGCGGCGCTGATCGCGCAGGCGGCAAGCCGCGGCACCATCCCGCAGCGCTCGGCGGAGGAACTGCTGGAGGTGGTCAACGGCCAGCGCAGCGGCAAGGTGATCCTGAGGCTCGCCAATGAGCGCTACAACGAAGTCACCGTGAGCTCCCGGCAGGACAAGGTCGTGCTGCTGTTCGAGGACATTACCGAGCGCGTGCGCGCCGAGGAGCGGATCAACTTCATGGCGCATTTCGATGCGCTCACCGGCCTGCCCAACCGCGGTTATTTCGCCCAGCAGGTGGCGGCGCATCTGGAGCGTCGCCGCGTGCACAAGAGCCAGGAGACGGTGACGCTGATGATCGTCGACATCGACGATTTCAAGCACGTCAACGATACCGCCGGGCACCTTGTCGGCGACCGGCTGCTGGTCGAGGCCGCGGATCGGCTGAAGGCGGCGCTGGGGGTCAACAGCCTCGTGGCGCGGCTTGGTGGTGACGAATTCATTGTCTATCGCCATGGCGAGGTCGAGCCTGCCGACATGCATGCCGACGCCGAGGCGATCCTCGCGGCGTTCAAGCCGCCGTTCTCGATCATGGGCGAGAGCCTGTCGACCGCGGTGTCGGTCGGCGTGGTCGCCTCTGCCGACCTCGAGGAAGAGCTCGACGGCATGATGACCAAGGCCGATCTGGCGCTCTACAAGGCCAAGGGCAACGGCAAGGCGCAGTACCAGGTGTTCCACGACGAGATGGACACAGCCTACCGCTATCGCCAGCGGCTGAAGACCGAGCTCAAGGCCTGTGTCGAGGCGGGCGGCCTGACGCTCGCCTTCCAGCCGCTGATCGATCTCAAGACGCGCAAGGTGGTGGCCTGCGAGGCGCTGGCGCGCTGGACGCATCCGACGCTGGGCACCATTCCGCCGGGCCTGTTCATCCCGATCGCGGAGGAGACGGGGCTGATTTCGACAATCACCCGCTGGGCGTTGCAGGCGGCCGCTACCGAATGCCGCAACTGGCCCAACGACATCTCGGTGTCGGTCAACGTCTCGGCGCGGGATTTCCGCAATGACGACGTCGAGGACATGGTCAACGTGGCGCTGGCCGCCAGCGGGTTGCCGGCGCACCGGCTCGAGGTCGAGGTGACGGAGACGGCGCTCATCGAGGAACGCGAAGCGGCAACCAAGATCCTGTCGGCACTCGGCAAGCGCGGCATCGGTATCGCGCTTGACGATTTCGGTACCGGCTATTCGTCGCTGAGCTACCTGCAGGCGCTGCCCTTCACCAAGCTCAAGGTCGACCGCAGCTTCGTCATGGACATCACGTCCAATCCGCGCTCGCTGAAGCTGCTGTCCAACGTGGCGCAATTGGGCAAGGACATCAATCTCACGGTAACCGCCGAAGGGGTCGAGACGGAAGAGCAACTGGCACTGATCCAGGCGCATACCAAGGTCGACCAGATCCAGGGCTATCTGTTCGGCGTGCCGTTGCCGCGGCGCGAGATCGCTGAACTGATCGAGCGCATGGAGGGGGCCGCCAGCCCGTCCGTGGATTTACGAATCCGCAATCTTGGTTAAGATCGCTTAACCCATTCCAGACCAATGAGAATCGGCTTCGGCCGCGGCTGCCCTGCGACGGCCGCAGGGTCAATCTTCATTTTCGGTGGTTCTAACGTCATTAATAAAGCGTTACACCTATCCTCAGGTTTTGGGGATATGAGTGATGAGTGCGGCAGCTCAGAACCAAGTCGCTTCTGCGTCGAATTTTATTGGTACTTTGATTGATATCCTGGACCGCGTCGAATATCGGCGCGTTCCGACCGACGAGCAGTTCGACCCGGTTTATAAATTGCGATACGAGGCGTATCGGCGCGAGGAATTCGTGCCGTTCAGCCCTGGCGGCATGGTGCGCGACGAGTTCGACGACCTGCCCAACAGCTATTGCTACGGGGTCTATATCGACGGGCAGCTGGTGAGTTCGCTACGACTCCACCATCTGACGCGCGAGCACAGGATGTCGCCCTCCTATTCGGTGTTTCCCGACATCCTTGATCCGATAATCGAGGCCGGGCACACCCTGATCGATCCCGGCCGGTTCACCGCCGACCTCGAGGCGAGCCTCGCTTATCCGGCGCTGCCGTTCCTGACGCTCAGGATCGCGGTGATGGCGACGTGGCACTTCCGGGTGAAGTACTGCCTGTCGACGGTCCGGCCTGAACATGTGGCGTTCTACCGCCGTGTCTTCAACTCCACACAATTGGGCGAGGCGCGCTATTATCACGGCCTCGCCTTTCCGATGGAGATGTGGGCGTGCGACTGCCCGGCGGTCTATCCCAAGCTGATCCGGCGCTATCCCTTCTTCGATTCCACCGGGGATGAACGGAGCCGCATCTTCGCGCCGCCGCACCAGGCGCCGCTGTGGATCCACCCAACTGCCCGGCTGGCGCTGGAGACCCCGAGCGCCTGATCAGGCGGCCTGCTTGACGGCGCGATGCGGACGGGCTGACTTGCGGGTCGGCCGGGCCTCGGTGCGCAGGTGCGGCAGCTTGACGCCCAGTGCCTTGGCGACGGCGACTTCCAGCATGTGATCGATCTCGGCTTTGCGCATGGGGTAGTCCTTCCTGTGCTACCCGGATGTCCGGCGCGCCAAAACCTACGCCGGCCCTCGCAAAGGGTCGACCGAGGCGCTGCTGGCGCTCGTGCAATCCGGTGGTTGTTGGCGCAGTAACGCCCAGACCCGCAAGCCAGTTGCGCCGATCGGCGGCCGCGCGAGTCCGGCCTGCCCTTACGGCGAATTAAGGTTGGTGACAGCGGGGCGCAAAGCCGCCGGACGAAGATGGGCACCCGACCCGGCAGCCGTCCCCCAAGGCGTCCATCCCGGGCCGGTCGAGGTGGACGCCCGAGAAGGGCCGGGGTGGCGCCTCTGCCCCGGTCCTTCGCTGTGGCGCGCCGCGGTCCGATCGGCTGCAGGAGCACCCGCGCCCAAATCGAGAATTATGGGAAAGTGGTGCCGCTTGCGTGACTCGAACACGCGACCCCATCATTACGAATGATGTGCTCTACCAACTGAGCTAAAGCGGCTTACCAGGCGCCGGTCTTTTACTGAGCGCTTGAGGTGGGTGCAAGCCCAGTTTCGGCGGCCGGCACGGGGAGCGTGCCGGCGGCGGGCGGCAGCGCGTCGGGCTTGCCGTTGACGGTGCTGAGCGGCACGCGCCAGGCGAAGGCATCGAGCGCGCCGGTGACGGGCGAAACCGGCTCCCATTCGTCGGCGGTGATGCCGTCGGCAACCCAGACCGGATCGCGGGGCGCGCGCACGGCCCGGGCCAGCCATTCGCGGGCCTTGCCCTGGTCGGCGTTCTGGCCTTCCTCGATCTCGGCCATCAGCAGGCAAACCGCCTGCGTCGGTTCGGCTTCGGCGTAGCCGGCCAGCGCGGCGCGGGCCGCGGACCAATCGTAGGCGTCGACGGCGGCACGAGCGAGGACGATCGCCGCCGGCAGGTTGGGCGGGGGCGAATCGATCAGTTCGCGCGCCCGCTTCAGTCGCTCGGCCGCCGACGCGCCCGGCTGGGCGTTGGCATAGAGCGTCGCCACATGCGGGTGCGAGGTGGCGCGCCAGACCCGGCGCAACAGGCTCATCGCTCGCCGGGTCTCGCCGCGATTGGACTGGATGCGGGCGGCGATCAGCGCGGCCGGCACGAAATCGGGAACCAGCTTCAGCGCCACCAGCGCATGATCGAGCGCCGTCAGCGGATCGGTGTCGGCGATCTCGCGGGCCAACGCCGTCTCGAGCACCGCCTGCTTGCGGCGCTTGACCTGCTTTTCGTCGCGAGTGACGGCGGTCTCACCGGCGACGCGGGCGAGCGCCTCGGCCCACCTGGCATTGCGGGTTAGGTCGTCGAGCACGGCGTCGGAGGCCCAGCGGGTCTGCGGCGCCAATGCCACTGCCTTCTGCGCGAAGCTCAGCGCCGCATCGGTCCGGCCCTGAGTGCGTGCCTGCTCGTAGAGGCCGGCCAGCGCGGCGACCGCGGTCTTCTTGCTGCTCATCAAGGCGCGGTAATGCTCGCGCGCCGATTGCATGTCGCCGAGGGCCAGATCGGAACGGGCTTCCAGAAGCTGCGCCGCGTGATTGCGCGGCAGGTTGGACCGCGCCTCGCGCGCCAGCACGCGGGCGCGGTTGGGATCGCCCGCCTGCAACGCGATGAAGCCGTCCGAGAGCGCGGCAACGCCGAGGTCGCGCCGGCGGTCGCGGTTGAGCTTGGCGAAATAGCGTGGGGCGTCGAGGATGCGGCGCAAGATACTCCAGGCGAGGATCACGGCGGCGAGCCCGGCGACGACGAGGAAGGCGGCCATGCCGAGCCGCGGCTGCATGCGGTAACCGGCGACCTCGATCATAGCCGTGCCGGGCAGGCTCACCAGCCAGGCGATGAGGGCCGTGACCAGCAGTGAAACGATGATCCAGGTCGCAAGCCGGATCACGATTTGGTCTCCGTGGCGCTGAGGGCGCGGCTGCGCAGATCTGCAACCAGCTGGTCGGCGGCGGCGTGCGCGGCGATGTCAGGAGCGACAGGCGAGGCGGCCTGCTGCATCGGCGCAGGCAGCGTGGCGATCAGGGCCGTTGCCGTGGCGTAGTCGCGCCGCGTCATGGCCCCTTCGAGCCGTGAGACGATGGCCTCGGGACTGTCGCCCTGCTGCTCGTCGGCCGGCCGCAGCGCCAGCAGCGCCTTGGCCCAGTCGATCGAATTCTGCATCCAGTCGCCACTGGTGGCACCGCGTGCGGCAAGGATGTCGGGCAGCGCCGCCTCAAATTTCTGCAGCAGGGCGTCGGGCCGCTCGAGGCCGCTCGCCGCAGCGGCGCGCAGCGCATCGGGAACAGCGAGATCGGGGAGGACGGTGGCGAGCGCCGTCAGCTCCTCGGCAAAGGGGCGGCCGCTTTCGAGTGCACTCTCGATGCCGCTCAGGATCAGCGGCAGCTTCATGGCCGGCCCGACCTCGTTGGGCAACGCGGCGCTGACGTGGTCGCTGAGGGCCTTGCGGGCGGCATCGAGATCGGTGCGCAGCGCCGACATGGTCTGGTCGACGCCGTTGAGGCGGGTGGTGAGGCTGGCAACCCCGGTCTCGAGCTCGCTGAGGCTTTGTGCAATGGCACCGGCATCGCTGCCCGAGGCACCGGCGGCGATGGCATCGACCTGGGCCTTCAGCGTCTTGAGCTCGGTTTGCAGCGGCCCCAGGTCGACTGCCGGCTGCGCCGGCGGAATCGCGGCCTTCAGGTCGGCAATGGACTTATTGACGGCGCCGATATCGCCATCGAGCTGGGCAATGGTGGCGTCGAGGCTGATCTGGGTCTTCTTGCCGGCCTCCTGCAGGCCGGCGACGGAGGTCTGCAATCCGCCCACCTGGTCGGTCAGGGTGGTGATCTGCTCACCCTGGGTGTTGACGAAGGCGGTGAGGTCGGGCGGCAATTGCGGCAGCCGGGTGGGCAGCGGCACGACGAGGCCGAGGAGGTAGGTCAGGACGGTGCCGAGCACTGCGCCGGCGACCGCGACACCGGCAAGCAGGGGCCAGTGGGCGCCGGCAAAACGCGACGATCGCACCGCTTCGCTGCGCGTGCCCATGGCGTCGGAGGGTTTGCCCTCGCCGTCGGCACGGCCGCCGGCACGGGCGGTGAGGTCGATCACCGGCGGTTTCACAGGACCGGAGGAACGGTCAGCCATTACGCAGCATCCTTGGGTTGGCCGATCATGCCGGGTTTTGATCACGCGCAAAAGAGAGGGCAAGGCCCATCATGGCCGCCTCGCTGGGGTGTTCGGCGAGAGCCACACGCACGAAATGGGCAGCCACCAGCGGCGCCGCAACGGCCTCGCTGAGGCAAAGCATGCCAAGCTTCGATGTGCCGCGGAACGGTGCGGCGAGGCCGGCAAAGGTCTCGGCGGTGCGGCGCGAATAGAACAGGGCGGCATCGATGCTGCCGGCAACGAGGGCGGCGCGGGTGGTCTCATCGAGGCTGGCAGCGGGGCGCATGTCGTAGATGGCGGCGGTGACGACCATGATGCCGTGCGGAGCGAGGGCCTTGCCAAGATCGCCGGCCTGATGCCGCGCCGCGGGATAAAGCACCGGGCCTGTAATGCCGGCCTGCGTCAGCAGGTTCACCAGATCACCGAAATTGCCCCCGGCGCTGCTGACGCGGGCGAAGCCGAGGTGGCGCGCCATGTCCGCCGTGCGGTCGCCGACGGCATAGAGCGGCAGGTTGCGGTAGTTCGGCAGTTCGCTGCGGGCCTCGAGCGCGCGGAGCGCATTGGCGCTGGTCACGGCGATGGCGGCGAAGCCGGTCGCGGCGGGCAGGCTGGTGGGCAGGGTCTCGGTGCGCAGCAGCGGGTCGATCACGGTCTCGATGTCGAGCGCATTGAGCCGCCGAGCTGTTTCGCTCGCGTCGGGTTCGGGCCGGGTGACGAGCATGGTGACCATCCGCGACCCTTATGCCGGGAAGAGCTTGAAGAAGTCTGAACCGGCCTTATCGCGAAGCATTTGGCCGAGTTCGCGGCCGACGGCCTCGGGGGCCGACACCGCGCCCGCGTGACTGGCGCGGACCGCGATGCGGCCGTCAGGCGACAGGATCTCGCCGGTCAGGTGCAGCCTCTCGCCGTCGACATGGCTCAGGGCGCCGATGGCGGTCCGGCAGGAGCCGTCGAGCGCGCCGAGC
>JAEWCE010000138.1 GCA_023390785.1 Pseudomonadota bacterium | reverse complement strand
GTCTTCGGACGCCCGATCTCCGGGCGCCGTGATTACCGATGCGATGCTGGCGCCGTTGCCGCCGGCTGCTCAACGCTACTTCCGTTACGCCGGCGTTGTAGAGCGCCCGGTCCCAAGGCTTGTCCGCCTGACGCAGAAGGGACGGATCCGCAACAGCGAGACGGCGAGCTGGATGGATTTCGAGGCCGACGAGACCTATTCCACCAGCCCTCCTGCGTTCATCTGGCGGGCCTGGCTACCCGCGAGAGTGATGCCGGTAGCCTTGGGTCGCGATGAATACCTCGAAGGCAAGGGGAGTATCTTGATCAAACTGCTGAGCCTGGTGCCGGTTGCCGACGAGCACGGCGAGCAACTGGCGGCCGCCGGGCTGATGCGCTACCTCAATGAAAGCATGTGGTTTCCGAGTGCGCTGCTCGGTCCGAATGCTGCGATCAGCCCGGTCGATGATAGCACATTCCGAGTGACGCTCACCGATCGAGGAATGACCGCCGAGGCCCTGTTCGTCGTCGACGAAGAGGGCCGGCTCGTCACCTTCCGAGCGCAGCGGTTCAATACGGCGAGCAACAGCGTTGAAAGCTGGGAGACGCCTGTTGCGGGCTATCGTAGCATGAACGGACTCAATCTGCCGACCACCGGATCTGCCGTGTGGAAGCGGCCAGCAGGTGACCTGACGTATATCGAGCTCGAGGTGACGAGCCTGAGCTACGAGCAGGGCGTCCCCGGGGACCCGATCAAAGTGGCCGCATCTGATATTCTTCAATGAGGCCCCACGGTCCGTCTCCGATCGACATCTCGTTCCGCCAGGTCATCACTTCGGGCTCTGTAGCGTCCCAGATCATCCGAAGCCGCACCGGTGCGCCGCCTATGCTCGCACCATCCGAGGTGATCACGAAGCGATCGCCGTCAATCGCGCCCGTGAAGGGTACGCTACGTGCGTTGCTGTCAGCTGCGAAGGCAACGTAACAGCGGCGCGCAACGTCCCAGCCGGCAATGTAGTGAGCGCTCCAGCTCGTGACCTTTCGGCCCTGGAAGTACTGGTCCTGCGAGAACTCGCCGATGATCCACAAGCCATCGGCACTTGAGCGAAATCGTCCCTGGCCCTGCGCCGTCATCTCAGGAACTGACCCAGCGGCGCGGACACGTCCGGTCCACGTCACGTCGCGGTGAAACCGCTCGAGCGCGCGAAGCTCCGAGCCGGGAGCTGCGGGCACGGGCCAATTCACACGTGAGCCTGGGTGACTCATGGCATCTGCGCCAGAGCAGCTGCGGGGCGGGCTATGGACGCTGGGGTGGACGTTGGAGAGGGAGTCGTCATTTGGACCTCGTATCGGCGAGGAAGACCAGAGCATTGGCGTGTCCTGCAGGACTTGATCTGCCTCAACACGCCAACGCCGAGCCGCGGCAGGAATGAGCGTGTCCGGAGTGAACGCCCATGTCAGTCTCACGCCTGCTCCTCATCGGTGGCGTTATCGCTGCACCGTTCTTCATTCTCACCGACATCGTTGCGGCAACACTGGTCTATCCCGGCTACGATTACACAGCGCAACAGGTGAGCGAGTTGTCGGCGATCGGCGCTCCCTCGCGCGATTTCTGGATGCTGATGGGGTATCCCTACAATCTGTTCACGCTTGCGTTTGCCGGGGGTGTGTGGCTGGTCGCCGGCGGGCGGCTGTCCCTCAGGATCGCAGCGGTGCTGATTGTGTTCTTCGTGGCGAACAACCTGCTCTGGGGATGGCTGGCGCCGAAGCACATGCGCGGCACACAGTTCACCGACACCGATACGATGCACATCATGTTCACGATTTCAGCGGTGATGCTGATGCTGGGCTTCATTGGCTGCGGGGCGGCCGCGTTTGGGTCGGGGTTCAGGATTTACTCGGCGACCACCATCGTTCTGATGCTGGTGGCCGGGGTCGTGGTCGGCACACAGATCGGCGCGATTGCCGCGAACCAGCCGACGCCGTGGATGGGGCTCGTGGAGCGCGTCAGCGTCTATGGGCCGCTGATCTGGATGGCAGTCTTTGCAGCGGCCCTGCTGCGCCGCCAGAGCGAACGGGCCTGGCGCATGGCAGCGTCACACGAGCCGGAGTCGGCACGAGGTGGGGCCTAGGCCGCCGCGGCGGCGATGGGCGCGCGGCCCGTGCCGTGGTGATGCGCCGACCCAGGCGAGACCTGGCGGCCGGGTCGCGGGGCGAGGGCAACGGAAGCGGCGCGAAAGTGTTTTCCTGCTGGCCAGAGTGACGGGCAGGGACATGAAAATCGCGACCTTCAACGTCAACGGAGTGAACGGCCGCCTGCCGGTTCTGCTGCGATGGCTGTCGGAGTCACGGCCGGATGTCGCCTGTCTGCAGGAGCTGAAAACCTCCGACGAGAAGTTTCCGGCCGGGGCCATCGCCGATGCCGGATACGACGCGATCTGGCACGGGCAGAAATCCTACAATGGGGTGGCTATTCTCTCCCGCATTGGGGCTCCGGTCGAAACACGGCGCGGGCTGCCAGGCAACGCTGACGACACGCATAGCCGCTATCTCGAGGCGGAAGTCGGGGATCTGCTGATCGGGTGCCTGTATCTGCCCAACGGCAACCCGGCCCCAGGGCCGAAATTCGACTACAAGCTGAGTTGGTTCGAACGCCTGCGCGACTATGCCGTGCGGCTCGCAGCGAGCGATCGCCCCGTTGTCCTCTGCGGCGATTACAACGTCGTTCCCACTGACATCGACGCCGTCGCGCCGCAACGGTGGATCTACGATGCGGTGTATCTGCCCGAGAGCCGTGCCGCCTTCCAGCTGATGCTGAAGGGTGGATGGACCGACGCGCTGCGCAGCTTGCACCCCGCCAAGGGTGTCTACACCTATTGGAATTTCTCGTTTCGCGGCGGCTACGACAAGAGCTCGGGACTTCGAATGGATCACCTCCTGCTCAATCGAGTGTCGGCGAGCCGTCTCGAGGGCGGCGATGTCGATGTTGCCGTGCGCGGCTGGGACAAGCCGAGCGATCACGCGCCGGCCTGGATCGAGCTGCTGACGACTCCTGGAGGTAACGATTGATCCGTGTCGGCTATCACGCATCGCACGAGCAGTTTGCGCCCAGCGAACTGCTCGAACTCGTCCAGGCGGCGGAACAGGCAGGCTTCCACGAAGCCAAATCGTCCGATCACTTCCATCCCTGGAGCGCGCGCCAGGCGCAATCGGGGCATGCCTGGTCCTGGCTGGGGGCGGCACTCCAGGCCACACGCTTTCGCATCGGCGTCATCTCGGCACCGGGGTACCGCTACCACCCGGCGGTGGTCGCCCAGGCCGCAGCGACCCTGGGCGAAATGTTCCCAGGCCGCTTCTGGCTGGCGCTGGGCAGCGGCGAGGCGATCAACGAGGCGATCACCGGCACCTACTGGCCCGACAAAGCCGAACGCAACGAGCGATTGCGAGAATGCGCCGACATCACCCGCCGTCTGTTCAGCGGCGAGCGGGTGACGCACCGGGGCAGGGTGACCGTCATCGAGGCGAAGCTCTATTCGCGTCCAACGGACCCGGTTCCCCTGCTCGGCGCGGCGATCACCGCCGAGACTGCCGCGTTTGTCGGCGGCTGGGCCGACGGCCTGTTGCTCACCGGCTACGATCCCGAGAGCGTCGCCGCCATAGTCACAGCATTCCGAGAGACAGGGGGCAAGGGCAAGCCCGTTCACCTGCAGATGGCGGTTAGCCTGGCCGCAAGCGTCGAGGAGGCGGAGCGGCACGCGCTCGACCAATGGTCGGCAGCCGCGATTGGCGGCGGGGTCAATCTCGATCTGAGGCGCCCGGAGGATTTCGACCAGGCATCACGCATGGTGGACGGCAAGGATGTGCGCAATGCGGTTCTGGTCACCGACAGCGCCCAGCAGATCGCCGAAGCGATTGCGAGCTTCGAGGAGCTGGCCATAGACGTGGTGCATCTGCACCAAGTCGGCCGCAACCAGCGCGAGCTGATCGATCGCGTCGGACGCGATGTCCTCCGAGGACCGGTCGGGGGAGGAGGGCCTTACCTGACAGGCAACTGACATTCGGCTCCGAAGTTGATGGGTTATGGCAGTATTCTGAGAGCACTTTCATGCATACCCGATTTGGGCCCCGCGTCGAAGACAACGCCACGATTTTCCGCCTCTACGCCCCGTCGGCCAGCGCGCCGCAACTCATCATCTCCGGACGTGACCCCATCGCCCTCGACCAAAGCGAGGACGGCTTCTGGTCCATGCGCGTGGAGGGGGCCGGAGATGGAACACGCTACAAATTCCGGGTGGGTGCGCTGGAGTTTCCAGATCTCGCGTCACGCCAGCAGGATGGCGACAGTGCCGGCTGGAGTATCGTTCGCACGCCCCTGGCAGCATCTGCACGAGAGCATTCGTTACGTCCATGGCAGCAGGCGGTGCTGTGCGAGGTGCATGTCGGCGCCGCGACGGAGGAGGGAACGTTTGCGGCCCTGGCCCAGAAGCTCGAGCACTTCCGCGACGCGGGATATACCTGTCTCGAGATCATGCCGGTCCACGCCTTTCCAGGGGGTCGCAATTGGGGCTATGACGGCACTCTCGCCTTTGCCCCTGCCAGTTCGTACGGGACCCGCGAGGACCTGCGTGCGCTGGTCGACCGGGCGCATGAGATCGGGCTCGGCATGGTGCTCGACGTCGTCTACAACCACTTCGGCGATACCCACAACTACGCGCGCCAGTACGTGCCGGAGTGGTTCAGCGACTCGGTCGAAACTCCATGGGGTCCGGGCATCAACTTCGAAAATGAACTGGTTCGCCGGTTCTATTATGAAAACGCGGCGATGTGGCTGAGCGAGTTCGACTTCGACGGGCTGCGCTTCGACAGCGTGCACGAGATGAAGACCGACGGCCGCGACCGCTTCCTCACAGGGCTGGCGGACGCTGCGCACGAGGTCAAGCCGGACGCCAAGCTCATCATCGAGAACATGAAGAACTCGTTCCGCTGGCTCGAGCGCGATCGCGGCAACCGCCCGTTGCACTACCTGGCGCAGTGGAACGACGATATGCACCACGTGCTCACATATCTGACGACGGGCGAAGCCAAGCCGACGGGCTACGACGATCCCTCGAAGGACCCCTATGCCGATCTGCAGAAGGCGCTGGCCGACGGGTTCGTGCACGATCCGACCGAAGGCGATGGCAGTGACGGACGCACACGCGGCGGGCAGGGCGCGCTGCTGCCGCCGGACAGCTTCATCACCTACGTGCAGAACCACGACCAGATCGGCAACCGAGGCGACTCCAAACGCATCGCCGAACGGGTGTCGCCGGCGAAGACGGACTTCATGCATTTCGTGAAGTTCATGGCGCCACAGATTCCGCTGTGCTTCATGGGAGACGAGGCCAATCTCGGCACGCCGTTCCCGTTCTTCTTCGACCTGCCCGATGAAGTGGCCAAGGAGAAGCGCGACGATCGCTACGACCAGGTGCGCAACATCTTCAAGCACGAGGTGGGTCCGGAGGGATTGCCGGACCCCAACGCGATAGAGACGTTCAGGAGCGCAAAACTCCGCTGGAGCGAGTATCAGAGGCCGGAGCGCCGGGCCGCACGCGACCGTTTTGTCGAGCTTATCGCGTGGCGGCAGGAACTCCTGTGGCCGTTGAGCGCCACCCCCTGCCTCGATGCGAAGACGGCGCGGCAAGGGAACGGCCTGATCGTGACCTGGGTGTTCGAGGCGGGGGCGCTGTCGCTCGCACTCAATCCCACCGATAATCCGATTGAGCTTGGGTGCGAGACCAGATCGCCGAAGTCCACCGGCAGCTACCGGCAGGAGGGCAAGGTGCTGCATCTGGGCCCGTGGTCGGCGGTCGCGTGGTGAATGGGCGGGCGGCCGGAGCTTCTAGCTGGGGATGTCCGCCCGGCTGAACCAGATGTCAGGGACGGCGAGGGCCGCCCAGAAGGGCAGGTACAGGACGATGTCACCTGCTTCGTCCTCGACCTCGATGCATCGCGGATCGGAGACTGATTCCGCCGCCGTCAGTTCCTCGGTGAGGATTTCGAGCGCGATCGAGCGAGCCTCGTGCTCCACGGCGTCGGGATCGGGCAGTTCAATGCCAACCCGATCCTCGAGCAGTTTGTCGTCGCCATAGCGATAGTGGAAAAAGAAGCGGGTCATTTGCGTGTCTCCGCTTGAACTACGCGCTGGCTCCCTTCGGGTTGCAATGCAGAGAGCAGGCAGTCGTCCAAGGCGCGGCCGTAACTGTTCATTAGTCATACTTATTATAGCCTGATCCGAGCGAGGGGTGGGCGGACCGGCGGTCCGGCCGCGAGGGGGAGGCCATGAAGCTGCTGCCGCGATTGAGTATCGCCCGGAAGTTGCCGATCGTTGTCGCGGGGGCGGCGCTGATCGCCAGCGCCATCGTGGGCCTGCTCGCCTACGAAATCAGTGCCAACACCGTTACGACGCTTACCGAGGACAAGCTCTCGACCGTCGCGGCCGAGCGCGCGGCGCAGATCATGCAACTGCTGCAGGCCACCAAGGATGATCTCCTGGTCACGGCGGCGTCGGCCAGCACGGTCTCGGCCATCCAGAACCTCGTGATCGGGTGGGACCAGATGGGGCCCGACGTCACCAAGACCCTGCAGGCGGCGTTCATCGACAACAATCCGAACCCGAAGGGAGAGCGCGACAAGCTCGACCAGGGCAAGCTGAACAACGGCGTCACCTACGACATGACGCATGGTCGGGTGCAGCCGGGGTTCCGGGCGCAACTGCATGCGCACGGCTATGGCGACATTCTCGTGTTCGACAGCCGCGGCAACCTGATCTACTCGGAAGGCAAGGGCGCGGAGTTCGCGACCAACTTCGCGCCGGGGGGCCCTTACGTCGACACTGCGCTGGGCCGTGTCTATACCGCCGCAGCGGCCATGACCAAACCGGGCGACATCGCCTATGCGGACCTCGAGCCGTTCCGGGTCAATGGCGGTCTACCCACGGGCTTCATGGCCACCGGCGTTTTCAACAATGGCAAGCCGATGGGCGTGCTGGCCTTCGAACTCAGTTCAGAGCAGCTCAACGGCCTGCTGGGCAGCCGATTGGGGCTGGGCGAGACCGGCGAGACAATCCTCGTCGGCTCCGATCATCTGCTGCACAACGACTCGGCATTCACCGCGGAAAACGACGTTCTTACGACCCGGTACGAGACCCCGCAGGTCGACGCGGCCCTTGCCGGCGAGATACAGCCAGTCACGAGAGTGTCGAGCTATCGCGACACCGCCAGGCTGGCGGTCGCCGCCCCGGTGGCGTTCGAAGGACACAACTGGGCACTGGTCGCAACCATTGCGGAGGCGGAAGCCCTCATGCCGCTTGTCAGCATGCGCAACTCGATCCTGGCCGGATCGGCGGTGGTCCTGGCGCTCGCGGTTATCTTCGGGCTCATCTTCTCGCGCTCTGTCACCAAACCACTGACGCGCCTCACCAAGGTCATGGGCCAACTGGCGGAGGGATTCCTCGACGTCGAGGTGAAGGGCAAAGAGCGGACCGACGAAGTCGGCGCCATGGCCCGCGCGGTCGGCGTGTTCCGCGAGAACGCCATCAAGGTCAACACGATGACCGAGGAAGAGCGGGCCGGCGAGGAACGCCGCCGCGCCGAACGCAGCTCGATGATGCAGACATTGCAGCGTGCCTTTGGCGAGGTGGTCGACGCCAGTGTGGATGGCGACTTCTCGCGGCGGGTGCCGACCAATTTCGACGATCCCGAGATGAACAACCTCGCCCGCAGCGTCAACAATCTGGTCGAAACGGTGGAGCATGGTCTGTCGGAAACCGGCACCGTGCTCGGAGCCCTGGCGCAGAAGGATCTGACGCGTCGTATGACGGGCGAGCACCGTGGCGCCTTCGCACGGCTCAAAGACGACCTCAATGCAGTGATCGAAACGCTCAACGAGTTCGTCGCCGGCCTGCGCCACACGTCGAACTCGCTGCGCACCGCGACGCGGGAAATCCTCTCGGGGGCCAACGATCTCAGCGAACGGACGACCAAGCAGGCGGCGACGATCGAGGAAACGTCGGCTACGATGGAAGGGTTGTCGAATACAGTGGTCGAGAACGCCCGTCGCGCCGAGGCGGCGAGCAAGATGGCGCAGTCGGTGAGCGAAACGGCGACCGAGGGTGGCGCGGTGATGTCGCGCGCAACCGACGCCATGGAACGCATCACGCAGTCGTCCGGCAAGATCTCCAACATCATCGGCTTGATCGATGACATCGCCTTCCAGACCAACCTGCTGGCGCTGAATGCGTCGGTCGAAGCGGCCCGTGCCGGCGAAGCCGGGAAAGGGTTTGCGGTGGTCGCGGTCGAGGTGCGCCGTCTGGCTCAGTCGGCCGCGGAGGCCTCGAGCGAAGTCAAGGCGCTCATCGAGCAGTCGGGTACAGAGGTCGCGAGCGGGTCGAAGCTGGTGGCCGAAGCGGCGACAAAGCTCGCCGCGATGCTTTCTGCAGCGCAGGAGAACCGCGACCTGCTGGTTGGGATCGCCGCGGCCAGCCGCCATCAGGCTTCCTCGATCTCGGAAATCACCGCGGCGGTGCGCCAGCTCGATGAGATGACACAACACAATGCGGCGCTGGTCGAAGAGACCAACGCGGCGATCGAGCAGACCGAAGCACAGGCGGGGGAACTCGACAGCGTCGTGGATGTGTTCGCGATCGGCGACAGGGTCGAAACGAGAGCCGAACGTGTTGCGCGTTCAGCGACTGCCGTCTCATCATCGGGCATGGGGTACGTGCCCAAAGGTCGAACTGCTCTGCGGGCCTAGCCGTCCCGGACAGCTGCACAGCCCGCCGGATTGTGGTTCGTTATTCGGGCCCACTGCCGGCATTGTGTGGGCGCGGGGTGGGCTGGCCAGTGTTTATCGCGGGGTTCGGCCCGAGGTCGCCGGTCGGTGGACGCGCCCCGCCGGGATGTCTGGCGTCGTAGGGGTGGCCCTCTTCGGCGGGATGCGGATCAGCGACATCGAGGTCAGGGGGAGCGGTTCCGGGGCCGCTGGGCTTTCCAGTTGCATCAGGAACGTCCTCGGGCGGCAGCGGCTCGGCCGCCTGTGGTCCTTCGCCCATATGCTGGGGGACGTTCACCAACCCCCCCGGGTGGTTCTGCTGTGGTTTGTGAGACATGGCGACCTCCGTGACAAGACGCTTTAGTACCGGGGCAAGCGAACGCCGACCGCCGTGAAGACAGGCGGCCGGCGCAACACCTGCCGTCAGTGGCGTGCAGTGCTGTAGTTGGTGTTGCCGAGCTCGTCCTTGGCGGCCTCGTAGATCTGGCCGCTCGCCCTGGTCGAGCTCTCGTAGACGTCGGCGACCTTTTCCTTGCCCTTCTCGTAGAGCTCGCCGGCGGTCTTGGCGGCGTTTTCGCGCACCTTGTCAGCCTGTTCGCCGAGCAGGGCATCTTCCTGCGCGGTTGCGGGCAGCATGGCGCCGATAGCGGCGCCCGCGGCAAAAGCGAGAGCTCCAGCGATCAGCGGCTGCTGGTTGAACAGGTCTGTCACCTGGCGGGTGAGCTGGCTCGACTGGGCCTGCATGGTGCTTGCCGCGTCCTGTGCGCCGTGGGCCATGCGGCTCATTCCTGACGCCGCCGCGCCCATGGCGTGCATGGCCGAACGCTGCGTGTCGCGCCAACTGTGGCTGGCCCAGCCCAGGGTGTCATCGAGCCGATTGCCGGCTTCGTCCTGGAACTGGTGGATACGATTGCCGGCATCATCGATGAACCCGGAGAAATGCTTGCCGGCCTCGTCGGTAAAATGGCTGGCCCGCTCGCCGGACTCGCTGGCGCGCGCCCGGTAGGTCTGCCCAGTGTCGGTCTGGAACTCGCTCCACCATTGCCCGGCGTCGTCGGCCCGGTGACTGATGCGCTTCAACCCGCCGCTGGAGATCCGGGCGTAGGGGTAGTCTTCCTCATCGAACGCCCGTGCCAGTGGGGCTGGACGCGCAGCTTCGCCGGCGGTGTTCGAGGCGATCAACCAGGCAAGGCCGATGCCGACCAAGGCGGCAGGCAGAGGATTGGCGGAAACCTGCTGGCCGAGATTGGCAGCAAAGTGGGCGCCGCCATGCTTGGTGTAGCTCAGGGCTTCATCGAGCAGCTGGCCCGGCGAAAGCCGTTCCTTGATCTCGCCGATGCGGGCGTCGATGCGGGTGCGCTGCTCGTCGAGCTCGCGCTCGATCTGGGCAGATGATCTCGAAGTGTCTGTAATGGCCATTTCAGAGGTTCCCTTTCACCGTCGCGGCATCCCGCTGCAGCGAGCGGGTCGTGCGTTCCATATTGAGCTTGCTGGCGCGGAGGTCGGCTGCGCCCTTGGCAATCATCGACCAGGCGATGAGGCCTACCACGACGGCTACGACGAGGGCCGCGACGAAATTGGCGAGCTGGTCCTGCATGCCCCAGGCAACAAGCAGTGCCGTGAGGCCCGAGACGATGGCGGCGAGCAGGACACCGACTGCGCCGATGGCAAGCACGCCACCTATGGCGAGGTTCCGGCTCGCGCCGATGGCGTCATCGAGCTTTTCGGATGCTTCGGCCTTGGCGAGCTCGATCTCCTTGTGAAAGAGCATCGAGACATCGCCGACGAGCCCGCTCAACAAATCGACCAGAGACTGGCCGGACTGCGCGTAAGCCATCACATGCCTCCCATGTCGGTACCTGGGTCATAGCCGTCAGCGACGGCGGCGGTATCCGGCGCGTCTGGTGGACGGCTGGCGGACGCCATCACGAACCGGCTGGCGACGAAGCCGAGCAGCGCAGCGGCACCGATGAAGGCTGCCGGCTGCTTGCGGCCGAAATCCTGGGCCATGCCGATCAGCTGGTCCACGCTCTTGTCGCGGATGGCCCCGGACAGCCGCTCGGCATTGTCGGCAATCATACGCGCATACGGAGCGCTCGGCCCATTGTCCGCCTCGAGCTCATCGGCGACACGAGCCATAGCGTCAGCCACACCGCCGACCTGGTTGGCGACGAGGGTCTTTTTCTGGTCGGCCATGCCACGAGCGCGCCCTGCCGCTTCGGACAGTTGCGCCTTGGCCTGATCGGCGAGGTGGGCGCCTTGCGCTTTTGCCTCGTCGACAACCTTGCTCGCTACATCCTTTGCTTCATCCACCGCCGCCGTGGCGTCGGCCTTGAGTGCATCGGTGCCGGGCATCGCCGCTCGCGGCGACAGGCCGTCGCCCTGTATCGTGCTGTTTGGCATCATTCTCTCCAAAAACTGGCGAGGTGACGCGCCTCGCGGGGTATGGAGGAACAAAGCCCGACGCAGCAGCAGGTTCCGCGTCAGCACGAAATGACTCAGGCCGCCCGCGCCGGAGGCGGGGAGGGCAGGATATTCCGACTGGCCTAGGCGTTGCGAACCTTCTGCTCGGGCGGTGGATTGGCCTCGAGCCGAGCAAGGGCGGCGCCGACCCTGCTGGCGACGTCCGGATCCAACTCGTCATCGGGCAGGGACATCTCGTAATCCTTGAGTTGCTTGGGCGTCACGCCGGCTTCGCGGGCGAATTGATCCAGGTCGAGGCCAAGTGAAAGGCGCCGGTTATGGTCGCCTTTTGGCTCACGTTGATCCGGGCTCATATCGTGCTCCATTCAGATGTTGCGCCGTCGATGCAGTACGGGCTTCAGCCGCTCTTCATCGGTGTCGGCGGCCAGATCGTTGGCGGGCTCGTGCGGGGTCGGGACGGTCTCGAGCGGGTCGTCCTCGGAGAGGAGCCGGCGGGCCTCACCTTCAGTCGCAGCGGCGTCGGTCCCGGCCACCAACGACGCGGCCTTGCCGGGCGGGATGTGGAAACCCTTGACCAAAAAGGCGGCATCGACACCGCCCTGCGAGGCCTGCTGTGCGGATGCCGGTTGCTGCCGCTTCGCGGTATCCACCAGCGGCGTGCCATGCGTGGAGAGATAGTGCGCGTTGCCGCCGGGCGTGGATCCGGACTCCGGTTGCGCCTCGTCGGCGCGTTCCGGTGGCCTGCCGTCGGCGGGTGGCTGGGTGCTCACCGGGTCACTTCGCGGCACGAAGCTTGAGCACCATGTCGTAGTGCATCTTGAGCGTCGGCAAAGTCTTGGTCGCGTGGTCCTTGATGGCACCAGCCTGGCCATTCTGGGCATAGCCGGCATAGAGGCCGACCGCGGCAATGTGAGCGTCCGTCTGCATCTGAACGTAAAGCGCGTCAAAATCTGCCGGTGCCGCGCCCTGCAACTTCTGCAGATTGGTCGTGCCGTCGGCATCGAGCGTGGCGGGCACCGTGACGCCGTCCTTGGCCGCGGCGGCCTTCAGGTCGTCGGCGGCCTTCGTATGGTCATCGATCATCTTTTGGGCAAAGGCCCTGATGTCGGCGTTCTGCGACGCGGTGAGCGCGAGCTGGCTGGACTGGGTCTCGAACATGCCGGCGGGCCCCGCCTTGTTGGCGAAGTCCTGGGGCGCCGTCACAGCACCCGGCTGGATCTGATCGGCCGACGCCGGCGGCGTGGTCGTCTGGGCAAGGGAGATGCCGGTGGTCAGCATGACAGCGGATGCGACGGCCGCAAGCAGGAGGGAGCGATGCATCTTTGGATCTCCGGAACAGATGCTGGTCCAATCTCGCTGCTTGAGCTTGGTTCCGAACCGAAATGCGGCATCGACGTTGCGGCCTTGCATCGCCTGGTGCAGATGCTCCCCGAATGCCCCTGCCGCGACCTCCCCCGGAAGGGGCATCCGGTGGAACCGAGCTCAAATCGCGCCGGTGAGAGACGTCGCGGCTGGTATGCTAGGCGACGGCCTCGAGAATTTCGTCGATTTGCGCGGTCTCGACCTGCATGCCGAAGCGGCTGTGGTAGATCTCGAGCATGGCGTCGTGCGTTGCGTCCGCCGATGAGCAGACGGCGTCGGTTGCGAGGACAACCCGATAGCCGCGATCGATTGCCCCGAGCACCGTAGCGAGCACGCACACTTCCGTCTCGGCGCCGCTGATCACCAAGGTGTCCACGCCGTGATCGGCAAGCAGTCGAGCGAGCACCGGAGTGGTCCAGGGACTGTAGGTGTGCTTGTCCACACAGGCCGCAGGCGGCTGGTGATGCGCCAGTTCGGGCACGAGCTCCACCATGGTTTCGTCCAGGGCACCCAGCGTCATGCCGGCCCAGCGCCGGTAGTAGCGCTGCCAGGCGCCCGGCATATCCTCCGGATCGGCGACCGGCACGAAGCGAGTAAATACGGTGCGCGCCGGGTTCGGCTCCACGAGCCGGACGACGGAGGGCAGCACCCTGGGGAGCCACGGGGTCTGCCAGTCGGTCGGTTCGGCGAACATGCGTTGCATGTCGACGCAAACATGGATCCAGCGCTCGCCGAGCGGACCAAAGCGAATACCGTCCGTCTTTTCAGGGCCCATATCTGGCTGAGGTTCCATACTTCTGACTTCCCGACAACGCGTCGGCGGGACGCGTGTTGCGTCCGGCCGACCCTGTGCAAACCGAGTTGCGGTTCAGCGGCGATCTTCCCAGCCACGGCGAGAGGCTTCGGAATGACCCTCGGGGTCGCCGTACGGGCTAGTGGCCGTCCTGCTCGGCCCATGCCGACAGGCCCAAGGCAAGCAGCCCCAGTAAAGTTGCAGCGGCGAAGGTCAGGTGCATTCCGGTTTCGGCG
The DNA here is from genome assembly GCA_023390785.1 of Pseudomonadota bacterium. Taxonomy (GTDB): domain Bacteria; phylum Pseudomonadota; class Alphaproteobacteria; order Rhizobiales; family Devosiaceae; genus Devosia_A. The sequence continues at coordinate 12,037 of JAEWCE010000138.1, read as the reverse complement.
CCTGGGGCGAGGGTCAGCGCGGCGATGCCGCGAGAACCGAGAGCAAACACTGCGCCCATCGCCGAGGCTCCCGTGATGAGCCCGAGATTGCGTGCGAGCCCCAACAGACCGGACACAACGCCGCGATGGGCGGCCGGTGCGCGGCTGACGACACCGGTGTTGTTGGCCGCCTGAAAGAGCCCATAGCCGGCGGTGATGATGGCGAGGTTGCCCGCATAGGCCACGACGCCCCAAGCGGCCGGGACGAGCGCCATCAGAGCTGAGCCCGCGATCACAGCGACCAGCCCGAGCATCGTCGACCGCCCCGATCCAAACCGATCGACGAGACGGCCCGCCGGAACCCCTACAAGTGCGGCAACCGCCGGGCCGACGGACATCGCGAGGCCGGTGGCAAGGGGATCGAGCCCGAGCCCTTTCCCAAGGTAGAAGGGGCCGACGACCAGCGTCGACATGACGATGGCTGAAACGAGGGCAAGCGCGATCAGGGCGACGCTCAAGGACCGGTCCCGCAGGAGATTGAGCTGCACCAGCGGCTTGTCGGATTGATGCTCGACCGCGGCGAAGGTCAGGAGTGCCCCCAGCGAAACCGCTCCGAGAGTGATCACGGTCGACGCCGGCATAGAAGACCCGATCGTCGTCGCCAGCGCGTAGGTGCCGAGTATCACAACCAGCAGAAGCGTTCCGACGAGGTCGAAGGACGCCGGCTCGCGACGCCTGGTCGCGACGCGAGGAAGCATCCGGTAGGCGAACAGCAGCGTCAGCGCGCCCACGGCGGCGAGAAACCAGAAGACGAGCGCCCAGCCGAAGGCCGCAATCAAGGCGCCCCCCAGCGATGGCCCGAGCGCCGTGCCGACCGCCGAGACGGTGCCGAGCAGTCCCATCGCGGTGCCGGTGCGCTCGGGCGAGACCATGTCGCCAACCGATGCGATGGTCAGGGCCATCATCAGGGCCGCGCCGGCGCCCTGGACGCCGCGCAGCAGTACGAGGGTCCAGATGTCAGGGGCAAGTGCACACGCGGCCGACGCCAGCGCGAACAGTCCGATCCCCATGAGCAGGGGGCGCCGGCGACCGAACAGATCGCCCAGCCGGCCGGCGCCAACGATCAGCGTGGTCACCGCCAGGAGGTAGCCGATCACGACCCACTGCACGTGCTCGAACGGCGCCTGGAACGACGCCTCGAGGCTCGGCAGCGAGACATTGGCGATGCTCGTTCCCAGCGACGGGAGGAGCATCACCATCGACAGCGCGGCAAGCCGCCACCGGTCGTCGGCACCTGGCAACATGATCAGCGGGCCGCCGCCGGGGTCTTCACCAGCATGCCGACCAGCCGGCGCGCAACTGGCGCGACGACGAGGACAACTGGGAAGGCAATCAGCCATGACGGTATCCATGCGCTGAACCAGATGCCGAAGAAACCGTCGACAAGGCCGGCGCTACGGAACGAGGCAATGCCCGAAACAAGGAAGGACATCAGTGCCGACAGGATGAAGCCGAACAGCACCGGGGCAAACTTCGGAGACATGAGGATTTCCTTTCGAGGACAGATGCCGACAAGCTAGGGCCGACGTCGGTCATTGCGGAAGACGCACGGGTCGCACTATATTCGTGCATGAGACGCCTTATGTGCGAGGGGGCAATGACCGATTTCAATCTGCTGCTGACCCTGGATGTGCTGCTGTCCGAAGGCAGCGTCGCAGGGGCCGCGCGCCGGCTGCGCCTCAGCCCTTCGGCGATGAGCCGCGCGCTGTCGCGATTGAGAGAGGTCACCGGCGACCCACTGCTGGTACGAGCCGGACGCAGCCTCGTGCCGACGCCGCGGGCCATCGAGTTGCGATCCCAGGTGGGTGCGCTTGTCGATGGCGCCAATGCGGTGCTTCGGCCGGCCGCGAAGCTCGACCTTGCTGCACTCGAGCGGCGTTTCACCCTGCGGACGAGCGAGGGCTTTGTCGAAACATTCGGCCCGACCCTGCTGGCGCAGATCGGCGCCGTTGCGCCGCGGGTAACGCTGCAGTTCGTCAGCAAGCCGGACAAGGAGAGCGCGCCGCTACGCGAAGGGGAGGTTGATATCGAGACCGGCGTCATCGATCAGACCACCGCACCTGAAATGCGGGCTCTGCCGCTGTTCGAAGACCGCTGGGTCGGCGTGGTTCGCGACGGCCATCCCCTGAGCAAGGGAAAGGTGACGGCCAAGCGCTATGTGCAGGCGGATCATGTCCACATCCTTCGGCGCGGCTTGCACAGCACCGAGATCGACGAGGCGATAGAGGCAGCCGGATTGACCCGGCATGTCGCAATCATCGTGCAGGGGTTCGCGGCCGCGCTTGCTCTGGCGCGCGACACGGATCTGGTAGCGACCGTGCCCGAGCGGCATACCGCGGGGCTGCGAAACGGCATGCACGCGTTCCCGCTGCCGGTCGCCATCGCGCCCTTCAGGCTCTCGATGATCTGGCATCCGCGCATGGACGGCGACCTCGCCCACCGCTGGCTGCGCGGCCTGTTGCGAGGTGTTTGCACGGAGAAGCGGCAGAGGGCCTCGAGCTGAGACATGGCGTGGCGTGCACGGATCAAGTGCAGACGCTGCGCGTTCCGCATAGGCCGGATTGGGGAGACGATGGCGCCGTTCAACGCTCACCCATGAGGGCACTAGATGACCAGGATCACTCTGCCGGCCCCCATCGTCGGCCCGTTCGCTGCACCCCTGGATATTCGCACGAGCCTCCACGCCCGGCCCGGGAAGCGGAAAAACAGCAGGACGGATGGCGTCTCTGACTTACAGCTCTGGCTGCTTCGTGCCTGCTATCTGCTTCTGGTCGTCGGCCTGACGATCAAGTTCTGGCCATCGTTGCTCGGTGAGATCGCAACGATGCCGCGCATGGATGGAGCCGTCACGGCGCTGCTGAGCGCATTGGGTCTTTTGTCCATCGCCGGGTTGTTCGCCCCGCTGCGCATGCTGCCGCTTCTGGTGTTCGAGGTGGCCTGGAAGACGATCTGGGTCCTGACCGTCGCGCTGCCGAATTGGCACAACGGCACCCTGGATGGTGAGCTTGCCGACATGCTCTTCAACTGCGCCTGGGCCACCCCGATCCTTCTCATCGTGCCGTGGCGCTACGCCGTGCGCAGTCTCGTTTCGCCAACACGGCACGCGACGGGGGCGTGAGGTGATGGACACTCCCGTTGACCGCGCAGCGTCGTCTGCGGCGCTCGTTCCGCGCGCGGCCGGTCGCTGCTATTGCCAGTGCAGACGCTTCGAGGTCTGTCCAATACCCGGGTTCATCGTGTTGGTGGGATCGAGCGAGCGGTAGAAATCGGCCAGAACCGGTTTGGCCTTGTACAGGTGTCCCACGTTGTGCTCCGACGGAAACTCGAGCCCCTGTTCCTCGAGGTGAGCAATGATCTTGTGCTCGATATCCATCCAGTCGCTGCCCTTCTTGACCGCATACTCGTAGTGGAAGACATGGCAGAGGAAGTGGCCGCACGGAATGCGCCGCTCGATGAACTGCTCCACATCAGCCGGCAAGGACTCGCGCCAGTCGAGGGCGTTGCGCGGCATGGCGATGTCGAGCGCGACGATGTTCTCGACCCGATCAGAGTGTACTGCACGATAGCGCACGGTGCCCGCTCCGACGGCGTAGCGATTGCGGAAGGCCGCAGCAGCCTCCCGGTCGTCGCATTCAAAGACGTCACCATCGGCAGACGGGAAGATCGAGTTGAGATAAGTCCGTGCCTCCTCGATGCCCGAGCCATCCACGCGCAGCATCAGATGGTGCTCATAGGCGTCGCGGAAGGCGTTCATGCGGGGCGGAAGGTGATTGGGCAAAAGCCGCGTGACGACCTGCAGCAAACGATCCGACACATGCGGGCCCAGACCAAGCCGAGTGGTCAGCGCATCAAAGCGGCTCTTAAGGGCGAAGGCCGCCGGAATACGCTCGGGGCCAAGGTGCTTGATCAGCAAGTAGACGTCCTTGCCGTACTGCTCTGCCAGCCGGTAGGCATCGCGGTGGAGATACTCGCCGGCGACTGGCAGCGTCTTGAACCCGCTCAGGACATGGCGCCGGATCCGGGTGAGCTCCTGGCGATTGTTGGAGCCGATGTAGAACACTCGCGAGGGCCCTGAACTGGGGAACGTGTCGACGCGCACTGCGAACACGCAAAGCTTTCCGGCGCTGCCCGACGCTTCGTACAGCAGACGGGGATCATTGTTGAAGCGAGCGGGACCGGTGGCGTCGACATCGCGCAACAAGGTCGAATAGTCTGGGTCGGAGGCCAGCCGGCCGGTGTCGTAGCTGACGTCCGTTGCCGCGTAAGATCCACTGTCGAGGCGCGACAGTATCGTTTCGGGGTCGTTGCCGAGGTCGATTCCCAGATGATTGACCAGCGACACGCTGCCGTCGGCGGCGACGCGGGCGAACAGCGCAAGCTGCGTGTAGGCTGGACCTCGACGGATCAATGCGCCGCCCGAATTGTTGCAAATGCCGCCGACAACCGACGCGCCGATCGTCGTTGAGCCGATTACCGAATGGGGCTCGCGTCCGAGCGGTCGGATCAGCCGTTCGAGCTGGTTCAAGGTTGCCCCGGCCAGACAGAGCACCTGCTCGCCATTCCCCAGCAGGTCAATGCGCGCGATACGCATGGTGTTGATCAGGACGATCTCGCGATCGTAGTCGTCGCCGAAGGGCGTCGAGCCCGCGTTGAGCCCTGTGTTGGCCGCCTGCATGATGACGATGCGGCCGGACTCGATGCAGGCCTTGAACACCTTCCATTGCTCGAGGAGCGTTCCGGGCCGAACCGCGGCGAGCACCTTGCCTTCACCGTAGCGATAGCCTTTGCGGAAGCGGCGGTTAAGGATCGGGTCGGTGATCACATAGCGGTCGCCAACGAGCCGGCGCAGTTCCTGCAGCAGCGCAGTGCCGGTCGCTGGGCCTGGGGAGATCGACATGGCGGACGTCGCTTCGTTGTTCGGGTGATCGTGGCAAGGGCGCTGACCGTCCCTGCCATAGGCGGACTCGAGTCGCCGCTCCTAGTTCGAGGCATCCAGCAGAAAGACGCGGTCGAGTACCCGGCGATACGCTGTGTCGCCCTCGAGTTCCATGATGTCCTTCATATAGGCCCGCCAGCGCGTCACGGCCTCGGGTTCCGGCGCGCCAGGGTCAGCAGGAGCCGAGCGAATGACATGCGCAAACAGCAGACCGGAGTCCTCGTGGAAATAGATTTCATAATAGACGATTCCCTGGGCCAGCAGCGCCTCGCGCATCTCGGGCCACAGTTTGTCATGTCGACGCTTGTATTCAGCGGCCATGCCCGGCTTGACCTTGAGCACGAACGCCCCCGTCGCGTTGGGATCGATCTTCATGGTGACTCCCGTCTTTCATCGAAGAGCGATGCAAAGCCCTTGCCAAACCCCGTATCGCATGATTTGATCAAACATCAATAATCAAAAATGCCGACGAAATCTGGTTTGGAGGAGAAAGAATGAACCACGTCTTTACGCGACGTCAGGCCCTGCTGCTTGGCGCATCCGCCGTTGCCGCAGCCACCGCGCTCGGCACCACCAATGCGCTGGCCGCGGCAGTCACCCTGCATGTCGGGCACGTTCTCGCGCCCACCCATCCGTTCCAGAAGGGGCTGGAGCTGGCCGCCAAGGAGTTGGATGCCGCGACGGGCGGTGAGGTCCAACTGCAGGTGTTCCCCTCGTCGCAGCTCGGCACCGAGCGCGACATGAACGTTTCGATCCGCACCGGCGCCGTCGACATGGTGCTCTCGTCCCCGGGCGGCGCCAGCGTGCACCTAAAAGAACTCGCTATCCTCGACGCGCCATATCTGTTCCGTGACAACGCCCACTGGCAGTCGGTGGTCTATGGCCCGATCGGCGACGAGTGGAAGAAGAAGATCGTCGAACAGGCCGGCGTTCACATCGTCGGCTGGTTCCATCGCGGCACGCGTCATGTCATCTCGAAGTCCATCCCCTACGAGACGCTGGCCGCCATCAAGGGCCAGAAGGTGCGCGTGGCCGACCTGCCGCCCTATCCGCAGGTCTTCGAGGCGTTCGGGGCCATTCCGACGCCCATCGCCTTCGCCGAGATGTATTCGGCGCTCGAGGCCGGCATTGTCGACGGGGCCGACGCGCCGCTCGACACGATCCTGAGCGAGAAGCTGTTCGAGGTCTCGAAATTCGCCAACCTGATCGCCTGGTCGTTTGCTGCTCCGGGGCCAATCCTGATCAGCGACCAGGCCTGGTCGCAACTGAGCGCCGACCAGCAGGCCGCACTCGAGGCCGCGATCCGCAAGGGGTCCGAACTCGTCACCGACGCGTTCACCAATGGCGAGGAAGACACCAAGAAGAAGCTGGTCGATGCCGGCATGACCCTGGTCACTCCGAGCGATCCCGAGGCGTGGCAGCAGGCGGCAGCGGGAGCGATCCCGAAGCTTGCCGAAATCTGGGGCGGCGACGTGTCGCTCTACGACAAGATCCGCGACTTCAAGGCCTGAGAGCTATCGATGCGCAACGCTCTTCGGCGCGTCCGTGCCGTCCAATCCGTCATCGGGCACGCCGAGGAGACCGCCGGCATCGTCCTCGTCATCCTGCTGGCAATCGACGTCAACCTGCAGATCTTTGCGCGCTACATCTTCCATTCGCCTTTCATCTGGCCGGAAGAGGTGGCGCGCATGCTCATCATCTGGATGACATTCATCGGCGCGGCAGCTCTTGCGCGGCGTGGGGCGGAGATCACGGTCGACACCTTCGTGTTGATGACGCCACCGCCAGTTCGCCGCCTTCTCTACATCTACAGAGACCTCGCCCTCATCGTGCTGTTCGGCTTCATCGCCATGCAGGGCTTTGCCCTCGCCAAGACGGTCGCCAACATGCCGCTCGTTGCGACCGGGCTACCCACCTCGCTGCTCGCCTGGCCGGTTGTCATCGGCTCGGCTCTCACGGTGCTCCACTGCGTGCTGCGGCTGGTGGTGCATGCCTTTGGCGAAGACAGGGCAACCCTACACCCGGAGAATTCTCCGCTATGAGCCTTATCTACATCGTGGCGCTGCTTGCACTGATGTTCTCGGGCATTCCGGTGGCCGCTTCGCTGGTCATTGTCGGCATTGCCGGCGTGCTGCTGTCGGGCGTGCCGGTGTCCATCATCGGCCAGCGCATTGCCTTCGGCCTCGACAATTTCACCCTGATCGCCATCCCGATGTTCCTGCTGATGGGTAACCTGCTCAATGCGAGCGGCATCACCAAGCGCATCTTCGACTTTGCGGTCTCGATGGTCGGCCATTGGCGGGCCGGCCTGGCGCACGTCAACGTGCTCGGCTCGCTGGTCTTTGCGGGCATGTCCGGTTCCGCCCTTGCCGATGCGGCTGGCATCGGCTCGATGCAGATCCGCGAGATGAAGGCGAACGGCTATTCCGCTTCCTTCTCCGCCGCCATCACCGCCGCGGCGTCGACAATCGCGCCCGTCATTCCTCCCAGCACCGTGGCCATCCTCTACGCCTTCCTTGCAGATGTCTCGGCGGGCCGCATGTTTCTTGCGGGCGTCGTGCCGGGCCTGATCATGACGGTCACGCTGATGGTCACCATCAACATGCGCGCCGGCAAGCTGAACGTGCCGGTGACGCCGCGGACCGACGCCCAGACGCGGCTCAAGGCCACCTGGAAGGCGCTGCCGGCGCTGGTCGTGCCGTTTGCCATGATCGGCGGCATGCGCACCGGCATTTTCACGGCCACCGAAGCGGCCGCCGTCGGTGCGCTCTATGCAGTCATCCTCGCCTTCGTCGTCTATCGTCGCGAGACGTCGCGCAAGGACGTCATCGCCGCCTTTCGCGATACGGCGCTGGCGACCGGTGGCATCATGCTGATCGTTGCGAGTGCCAACGTCTTTGCCTGGATTCTGGCGCGCGACCGCATTCCCCAGGAAATCACCGCCTACGTCACCGAGATGCACCTCAATCCCATGGTGCTTCTGCTGGTGCTCAATGTCGTGCTGCTCGTTCTCGGCATGATCCTCGATGCGTCGGCCATTCTTATCCTCGTGACGCCCGTGGTGGTTCCGGCGGTGACTGCGGTCGGCATCGACCCGGTACACTTCGGCATGATGATGACCATCAACATGATGATCGGCATGCTGACACCGCCGGTCGGCCTGGCCCTGTTCATCGTTGCCGACATCGCAAAATCACCGCTGGCGACCGTCGCCAAGGAAACCATTCCCTACATCATCGGCTTTCTCGTTGTTCTCATGCTCGTGACTTTCATTCCGCAGATCTCGCTGTGGCTGCCCAATCTCGTCTATGGAGCGGCGCAATGACACCGCCGCCCTCGGAAGTGATGCATGGCGGTGCGCAGCGCCTGCCGATCAACTGGGTCAATGTGGATGTGCCTCCGACGCGCATGGCGCGATACCTGGTCGAGCCGGGTGCAGTGGTTACCCTCCACGTCCATACGGGCAAGGCGGAGTATTGGGTAATCACCTCCGGGTCCGGTGTCGTGCGGATCGGCGAGGACAGGATTTCGGTTTCCGAGGGGGACGTGGTGATGACGCCGCCAACCGTGCCGCACGGCCTGACCAATACCGGCAACGTGCCGCTGATATTCCTCAACATCGTTGCGCCCACCGGCGACGCGCCGATCACCTCCGTCGAACTGGAAAGCGCCTGATGCGCATTCTGGTGACCGGTGGCAGCGGCATGGTGGCCCAGCACGTCGCAGAGGCGGCGCTGCGCGCGGGCCATCAGGTGCGCCTTGCCGATTTCGCCTGGCCCGAGGACCGGATGTGGATCGGCGGCGTGGAGCGGGCAACCTTCGACATCACCGACAGGGAGGCCTGCGCGCGGCACGCTGCGGGAGCAGATGCCATCATTCACTGCGCAGCGGTGGTGGGGCCGGCCCGATCCAAGGTCGATCCCGTTCGCACCGAAATCGTCAATGTCGGCGGGACCGCCAACCTGCTCGAGGCTGCCTTCACCAACGGGGCTCGTCTGATCAATGTCAGCACGGCGACCCTTTACGGCCACCGTCCCGACCTGGCGCCGCTCGACGAAACCGATCGCCCTGACCCGCTGACCGTCTATGACGGTACCAAGCTCATGTCGGAAATCTATTGCGCGGCGCATCGGCGGACCTATGGCAGCGCGGTGGCCTCATTCCGCACCGGCTTCGTTTATGGGCGCGGCAACCAGATCGGGGAATACTTCCTGCCTCGCGTGCTGGCGGGGGAGACGGTGAGAGAGTCGGCGGGCGGCGACCACCCGTGCGACTTTACCTATGTCGTTGACCTGGCCGAAGGCCTGCTGGCGGCAGCAACGGCGAAAGCCCTGCCGCGCGACGTCTACAATATCACCGGCGGCGTGCTGTCGACGCGCGCCCAGTTCGCCGACGCTGTCCGTGCCGTGATTCCGGCCGCCCAGATCGAGCTCATGCCCGGGATCGATCCGAAGCGGCATCTGCGCGGCGCGTGCCGGCTAGATCGGGTTGCGGCCGATTTTGGCTGGCGTCCGCGCTTCACGATCGGGACGGGGGTGGCGGACTGGGCGCAGCGCTTGCGAGGCGCCGCATGAGCACCTGGCGGATCGAAGCCATCCCGCTCTACGACTTCGTCGTGCCCGGCCCGGAGGTGCTGTTCCAGCGCGGCTTCGGCGAGACCGTGGCGATGACCATCTATGCCTTTGTGCTTTTCGGCGCGGAAAAGTGCGTGCTGGTGGATACGGGGCTGCCGGCCGACATCGCCGCGCTCAACGCCGATATCCGCACCCGCAAGGGGCCGGAGGCGGGGTTCGAGCCGCGGAGCCGGCCGCTCGCCGAGGAACTGGCGCGGCGTGCAATTATGCCCGACGCCATCGTCGTCACGAGTTTCGGGCCCTATGCCGTGGGCGGCCTGTCCGCGCTCCCGCCGGTGTGGCTGCTGGCCTCGGCTCGCGGCCTGCGCAATCTCGCAACGCCCGAGGAGCCAGCGCTGGTTCATGCTGTTCCTGCCAATGCCGCTGCACGGCTGCAGACGGCCGAACCGATTGCCGGCGCGCGTGAAATCTGGCCAGGGCTGAGCTTTGTCGAAGTCGGCGTCCATCACCCTGCTTCTGCCGCGCTGCTGATCGACACCACCGATGGCCGCATCGCCATCGCCGATCCGGTCTTCATGGCCCGGAACCTTCGGGACGGCATTGCGCTGGGCGCGGCCGAGGAGGCATCGCGCTGGCACGGCATGGTGCGGATGCTCGGCGCACGCGCCGATGCTATCATCCCCATTCACGACCCGGATTCGACGCCGGTGCCGCGTGCTGCCTGGCACGCTTGTTTGGGAGCATATTCGCATGGATGACGCCTCGGGCCGGTCCGCGCATCCGATCCTGCATCGCAAGAAGGCCGATCTCGTGTACGAATATCTGCGCGAGCAGATCATCAATGGCACCTACGCTCCCAATCAGCGCATGACGCTAGCCGACCTTTCGGGGGAACTTGGGCTGTCTCACATGCCGGTACGCGAAGCCTTGCTGCGGCTCGAGCGCGAGGGATTGCTCGTGAGCGAACCGCACAAGGGTATGCGTGTGGTTCCGCTTTCTTTGCAGGACGCCCAGGAGATCTTCGAGATACGCTGCGAGCTCGAAGGGCTGTCGGCCTACAAGGCGGCGCAGGCCGAAGACGCCGACCTCGTGCAGGACCTGCGCGCCATCAATTCCGATTTCGCAGATGCGTACCAACGGCAGGACTTCACCGCGATGGGGTCCGCCAACTGGCTGTTGCACCGTCGCATCCTGCAGTCGGCAGGCAGCGCCCAATTGACTCGGGTGCTGGAGGACCATTGGACTGCCTCGCAGCGGTACCGATCGGGATATCAACTGATCCCTGGCCGCGCGAAGCTGACCATCGCCGAGCACCAATCGATCATCGATGCAATCGCGGCGGGCGATCCCGAACGGGCCAGAAGCGCCGCCCGCGCCCATATCCAGAAAGCCGGCGATGAGCTGGCCGTCATCGTCAGCAAGCAGCGCGAGGGATGATGCCGACGTCTCACCTGGATCTTCCTTCACGCGTGCTGGTCGCAGGAGCCGCCGGCGGCATCGGGGGCGCTGTCGCGCTCAAGCTGGCCAACGCCGGAGTGCTGGTGTCCGGCACCGATCGCGGACCCGCGTCACCTGGATGGAGCGGACCGTGGCTCGAAGGCGACATCACCGACCCGGCGCTGCATGCCGCGATCGGCGCGGCGGAAGGCAGCCTCGACGGCGTCGTGCTTGCCGCCGGCGTATTGGATGATGCCGAATGGGACGCCATTACACCCGAGGCGGCACTGCACCTGCTCAATGTCAACCTCGCGGCACCATTCTTCCTGCTGCGCAGCCTGTTGCCCCGGCTCGCTGCCGGGAGCTCGGTGGTCGTGGTGGGGTCGATCGCAGGCCTGCGCGGCTCGCCTGCGACGCCGTTCTATGCCGCGAGCAAAGCGGGTCTTCGTAATCTCGCCGCGTCGCTGGCACTGCTGCTGCAGCCTCACGGCATCCGCGTCAATGTCGTCGCTCCCGGGCTCATCGATACCCCTCTCACCGACAAGCTCAATGTCACGTTGGCCGCGCGGCGGGGGACCAGTGTGGAAGACGTCATCGCCGATCGGACGGCGCCCATACCGCTTGGTCGCACCGGCAGCGCCGACGAGATTGCCGACACCTGCCTTTATCTTCTCAGCCGACAGTCATCGTACATGACGGGCTCAACGGTGTTTTCAACCGGCGGCGTACTCGCCGGTACCATCTGAAGGAAAAGCATGTCCACCGATACCGTGATCGTCTTTGGCGCGAGCCGTGGCCTTGGCGAGGCCATCGCCTGGAGACTCGTCGAGGCTGGACGCGCCGTTGCCGTCGTGTGCCGGAAGGCCAGTGACGCCCAAGGCGTCGCAGATCGTATCGAGGCGGCGGGCGGGCGGGCGCTCGCCCTTGCGGCGGATGTGACGGATTTCGATGCCGTCAAGGCCGGGGTGGAACAGGCGTCAGCCTGGCGTGGCGGTATTGCCGCCATCGTCAACAACGCCGGAACGATCGAGCCCATCGCGCTGCTGGGGGA
>JAEWCE010000104.1 GCA_023390785.1 Pseudomonadota bacterium | reverse complement strand
GCGCCAGGGTGCGCCGGCCGGCAGGGAGGAGAGTCTTACTTCGGCATGCCGATCAGGCCGCGGAAATTGCCGCGCGGCGTGACGTCCACATCCACCGGGAAGGGCTTCTTGTAGAACAGCTGATAGCCCTGGTCGGAGACGATGTAGTAGGGCAGGTCGCTGGCGAGGATCGTGGCCGCCTTCTGGTAGGCGTCCTTGCGCGCTGCCTGGTCGAGGCTGGAGCGGCCCTCCTGCAACAGCTTGTCGACTTCCGGGTTCGAATAGCCGCCCCAGTTGGTGGCGCCACCGGTCGAGAGCTGGTTGAACAGCAGCCGGTCCGGATCGACGATATTGAGCCAGCCGAGCAGTGCGATCTGGTGTTCGCTCTTCATCACGTAGTTGGTCGAGAAGGACGGCCAGTCGCTGATCTGCACCTTGGCGTCGACGCCGGCCGACTGGAAGATCGCCTGCTCGAGTTCGACAGCCTGGACGCGGTTGGGGTCTTCGCTATGGGTGGAGAGGGTGACGCTGAGCGGCTTGCCGTCCTTGTCGAGGATGCCGTCGCCATTGGTGTCCTTCCAGCCAAGCTCGTTGAACTTGGCGACCGCGCCGGCAACGTCGAAGGTCGGCTGCTTGATGTCGGGCGAGAAGGCCCAGGACGAGGGCAGGATGATCGAGGTCGCGACCTTGTCGACACCCTGGTAGATGTCGTTGACGATCGAGTTCTGGTCGATCAGCATCGAGAAGGCCTGGCGCATGCCGGGGTCGGCGAGCAGCGGGTTCTTGGTGTTGTAGTTGATGTAGGTGACGCCGAGACCGGCCTCGATGACGTTGCCGAAGCGGCTGTCAGCCTCGAGCCGCTTGATGTCGTTGGGCGACAGCGGCGACTGGATGACGTCGAGGTCGCCCGCTTCGAAGGCCTGGGCGCGTGCCGAGTTGTCGCCGACGATCTTGACCACCACGTCGGTGACCTTGGGCGAGCCCGCCCAGTAGTTCGGATTGGCGACGAGCTCGATATTGTCGCCGCGGGTCCAGTTCTTGAGGGTCATCGGACCCTCGCCAAGCGGATTGGTGGCGAGGTCGCGGCCGCTTTCGGCCGCCGCCTTGGAGACGATGCCCTTGTCGAGATAGCTCAACAGCGGCGCGTAGGGGGCATTGAGCGTGAATTTCACCGTGTCGGGATCGACGGCCTCGACCTTGGTGATCGGGCTGTAGAGTCCACGGTCGGGCGCATTGAACTTCGGATCGGTGATGGTGGTGAAGGTATAGACCACGTCGTCGGCAGTGAGCGGCGAGCCGTCGGAGAATTTGAGGCCCTTGCGCAGGTGGAAGACGTACGTCGTCGGATCGGGCGATTCCCAGCTTTCGGCGAGGTCAGGCTTGGCCTCGAGGCTCGGCGTCAGCGTGACCAGGCCCGCATAGATCAGGTCCACCGTACGGTAGGCCGTGGTGTCGGTGGTCAGGCGCGGATCGAGCGTCCCCGCATCGACGTCGGTGCCGATGGTGATCTTGGTGTCCTGGGCCCATGCCGCCTGCGGCGACAGCAGCGCCAGGCCGCCGAGGGCGGTGGCTAACAACAATAGGCTTTTCATTTCCGGTCCCCTTGTGATGGCTTTAGGTGGTGCGGCCGCCCGCCCGCGATTGGTTCAGATATTGGCGGCTCTCCGTGCTGGGCGTCTTGCAGATGCCGGCTGGTCGGTCTGGTTGCCGGCCAGCTTGTCGCGGCGAAGCTCGGCGAGATGCGGCACGAGCACCGCCTCGAGCGCGCCCGGGTCGGGTGCGTGCCGGTATTCGAAGCAGGGCACGCCCGGCGGCACGAGGTCGGCCACGTGGTCGGCGCCCGAAGCGAAGATCACCGCATCGCACTCGCGCACCAGGCCGGGCAGGTCCGGCGAGGACGACCAGGTCACCTTGATGTCGGCGATGTGCGGGGCGAATTCGCGCACGCTGGGGCGCATGATGGCGATGTATTCCTGGAAATAGGTCACGGCGGCGACCCGCATGCGGGGGTCGAGTCCCGCGAGCGCCGTGCGCGTGCGCTCGGACGGAATGAAGCGCAAACCGAGCACGCGGGCATCGGGGATCAGCGTCTTCACCTCGGCCTCGCGGTGGAGGAAGGTCAGGACGATGTCGGCCTCGCGCGAGAGCTGCCGCGCTTCCTCCGACACCCGCAGGGAGTCGAGGGTCAGCAGCTGCACCTGGTCGGTGGCAGCGAGCACGGACTTGATCTGGGCGATGTAGTCGCGGCCGGGACCTTCGAAGATAGCAACGAAGACGATCCTGAGCCCGGCCGTGGGACGGCGCAGGAGCGCCTGGGCACTGATCATCGAGGTCAGCGTCAGCGTCGACACGCCGAGCTTTTCGGCTTTGCCGATGAGCACCTCGATGTCGGCCCGCAGTGCCGAAACCGGCAACTGGTCACTGCGCTTGGTTGGAGCGCTGACCGCGAAGGCGCCCAGGCCCTGCTTCATCTCGATCAGCCCTGCGTCGCGCAGGCGCTGGTAGACCTGCGCTACCGTCATGGGCGCGATGCCAAGCTCGGCGGCGAGCTGGCGGACCGACTGCAGCTTGCTGCCATTCGGAATGCCGCCAAACGACAGCGCGTAGCTCAACAGTCCATAGAGTTGGGAGCCGACCGACACGGGAAGGGACTTATCGATGCTGTTGCCGTCGATGGGGAACATGTGTTCTAGTCACCTGATACACGTGGACCGTAGCTGGGGATTTACCTGATGGCAACCGGTCTAGCGTGGATCCACAGGGCGGCCTCGCCGGGCATCCCTATGGCG
>JAEWCE010000057.1 GCA_023390785.1 Pseudomonadota bacterium | reverse complement strand
TCTCGGGGCTGCAGGTCAAGGTCGGCGACAATGTCGCCGCCGGCGATGTGCTGCTATCGATCGAGGCCATGAAGATGGAGACAGCCATCCACGCGGAGGCGGATGGAGTGGTCGCCGAAGTCACGGTGAAGCCCGGCGACCAGATCGACGCCAAGGACCTGCTGGTGCGGTTCGAATAGGCGGCCGCGCGCGGGCTAGAGCCGACGGTAGTCGCCGTCGATGACCGGACCGTTGCCGGGACGGGCGCTGCGCGCCGGCGCAGGGCGCGGCACGAGCCGGACGAGTACGCTCACCAGCAGCGGGATGACGATGGCGTCATCGAGCCAGCCGAGGATCGGGATGAAATCGGGGATGATGTCGAGCGGATTGAGCAGGTAGGCCGGCACCAGCAGCATCAGCGCCTTCAGCCATAGCGGCGTCTCGGGCGCGAGGAAGGCGCGCCACAGCGTAACCAGTTCATCCTTGAATCGCAGCAAACGGTGCATGGGGCCTCCTTTGCAGCGAAATGTGGTCGTTGTGTGGGGCGTTTCAAGGCTTCGTGGTACGGCGACGTTGCGCGCATAGGCGCGAAGGCTTATTTCAAGCCCCTATGAGCATTTCCGAACGCAAGCAGACGGTTGGCGTCGATGTCGGCGGGGTCCGCGTCGGCGGCGGCGCGCCGATCGTGGTGCAGTCGATGACCAATACCGACACGGCCGACGTCGAGTCGACCGTGCGGCAGGTGGCGCAGCTCTGGCGCGCCGGCTCGGAGTTGGTGCGCATCACCGTCGATCGCGACGAGAGCGCCGCGGCGGTGCCGCATATCCGCGACCGGCTGGCCCGCATGGGGATCACCGTGCCGCTGATCGGGGACTTCCACTATATCGGCCACAAGCTGCTCACCGAGCACCCGGCGGCGGCCGAGGCGCTGGCGAAATACCGGATCAATCCGGGCAATGTCGGCTTCAAAGCCAAGCGCGATACGCAGTTCGCCACGCTGATCGAGCTGGCGCTCAAGTACGGCAAGCCGGTGCGCATCGGGGTCAATTGGGGCTCGCTCGACGAAGAGCTGTTGACCCGGCTGATGGACGAAAATTCGGCCTCGGCCAATCCGGTGTCGGCGGCGGCGGTGCAGCGCGAGGCGATCATCCAGTCGGCGCTGTTGAGCGCGGCGCGGGCCGAGGAAATCGGACTGGGTGCCGACCGCATCATCCTCTCGACCAAAGTCAGCGACGTGCAGAATTTGATCGCGGTGTATCAGGAGCTTTCCGCCCGCTGCGACTACGCGCTGCACCTCGGGCTCACCGAGGCCGGCATGGGCTCGAAAGGCATCGTTGCCTCGTCGGCGGCGATGGGCATCCTGCTGCAGCAGGGGATCGGCGACACCATCCGCGTGTCGCTGACCCCCGAGCCCGGCGGCGACCGCACGCAGGAGGTGCGGGTGGCGCAGGAGCTGCTGCAGACCATGGGCTTCCGCCAGTTCCTGCCGATCGTGGCGGCGTGCCCCGGCTGCGGCCGCACCACCAGCCAGACCTTCCAGGTGCTGGCCAAGGAAATCCAGGACAACCTCACAGCGTCGATGCCGGAGTGGCGCGAGCGCTATCCGGGAGTCGAGCAGCTTTCGGTGGCCGTGATGGGCTGCATCGTCAACGGGCCGGGCGAGAGCAAACACGCCGACATCGGCATCAGCCTGCCGGGCACCGGCGAAACGCCGGCGGCACCGGTGTTCATCGAGGGCAAGAAGGTTGCGACGCTGCGCGGTGCCGACGTCGCCGATCAGTTCAAGGTGATGGTCGCCGACTACATCGAGCAGCGCTTCGGCACCGGCGCAACCGCGCGTGCCGTCGAGCCGGCGGCCTAGCGGTCGCGGCGCGTCTCAGCCGAACAGATCACCCTGGGCGAGCCGGGCGGTGTAACGCTCCACCAGCTTGCGCTGGATCGGGGCCCTGAGCAGGCGCCGCATGCGTTCGGGCGAGGGAGCCTTGTAGTCGGACATCAGTTCGGTCAGCAGCACTGGCTCGCCGGCATAAGGCGTGTGCCGCACAGGCATGCCGGCCTCTACCGGTCCCGGTTGCAGTACGCGGGCATAGACGCCGGGGCGGTTGGCGGCGAAGAAGTGCTTGACCCAATGCGGATCGCCCATGCGGGCGGCGAAGGTGGCACAGGGAATGCGCGGCGCGGTGGCTTCGAGCACCACCTCGCCGATCGCGAAGCGATCGCCGACCTTGACGGTTCGACTGTCGAGGCCCGCGATGGTGAGATTTTCGCCGAACAGGCCAGGCGGGAAGGACTGGCCGAACTCGCGCTCGAAGAAATCATAGTCGGGCTGGCCGTAAAGATAGACGGCCTGATCCGGCCCGCCGTGGTGTTTCCTGTCGAGGATGGCATCGTCGGCGAGGCCGAGCTCGCCGATCGCCACCGGGCCGTCCACCGGCCGCTTGCAGATGCCGGTGAGCGGCGTGTAGCCGGGAATGTGCTCCGCGCGCCCGATATTGACGGCCACAAGCTGCATGCCGGTCACGATTGGGGCACCTCGCAGGCGTCGGCCCATTTGCCACCGCAGAGCTCAACCAGTCGGGCGAGCGGCAGACGCACCGAGGCATGGGTCGAGCCGCCGGCCGGAATGACCTCGTCGTAGATCCTGAGCGAGACGTCGCAATAAATGGTCAGCGGCCCGGGCAGGCCGAACGGGCAAACGCCGCCGACCGCGTGGGTGGTCAGGCGCAATACGTCGTCGGGGCCGAGCATTCGTGGCCGACCGCCGAATGCCGCCTTGGCCTTCCTGTTGTCGAGACGCGCGTCACCGCGGGTCACCAGCAGGAACTCCTGGTCGTTCACGCGGATCGCGAGGGTCTTGGCGATTTGGCCCGGGGCGACGCCGTGTACCTCGGCGGCGAGCTGCACGGTCGCGGTGGAGGCGTCGGTCACCATCACGGACAGATCGGGCGCGCGGACCGCAAGGTCCGCCTTGACGGTATCGAGACTCATTCAGTTTTCCCGGGTGGCGAAGTAGCGGACGGTCTCGCGTAGCGTTGTGGCTTCGGGACCGAACGGGGTGAGGGCGGTGATGGCGTCGTGGACGATGTCGCCGAGGTGGCGGCGCGCGGCATCGACGCCCAGCATCGACACCAGGGTCTGCTTGTTGCGGCCGGCATCCTTGCCGGTGGCCTTGCCCATGGCAGCGGATGAGGCCGTGACGTCGAGCAGGTCGTCGGCGAGCTGGAAGGCGCGGCCGGCGGCTTCGGCATAGTGGGTCAGGTGGCCGAGGACGTCACGGTCGGCGCCGCCGAGGATGGCGCCCATGCGGATGGCGGCGCGGATCAGGGCGCCGGTCTTCATCGCCTGCATACGGGCGATGCCGAGGCGGTCGAGCGGCGCCGTCTCGCCCTCGATATCGCGCATCTGCCCGCCGACCATGCCGCCGGCGCCCGCTCCGGCGGCCAGTTCGACCACGAGCCGCGCGCGGACCGCGGCATCGGTGCTGCCGTGTTCGGCCAAGTGCGCGAAGCTGAGCGTCAGCAAAGCGTCGCCGGCGAGGATGGCGGTGGCGTCGTCATAGGCTCTGTGCACGGTGGGACGGCCGCGGCGGAGGTCATCGTCGTCCATTGCCGGCAGGTCGTCATGGATCAGCGAATAGCAGTGGATCAACTCGACCGACACGGCGGCAGCAAGGCTCAATTCCGGAGCCACGCCCAGCATCGCGGCTGTTTCGCGCAACAGGAATGGCCGGAGGCGCTTACCGCCGTTGAGCGTGCCATGCCGCATTGCGGCGACCAGCCGCTCGGGCGGGGGG
>JAEWCE010000039.1 GCA_023390785.1 Pseudomonadota bacterium | reverse complement strand
CCCCCGGTCGGCAGGACGCGAGGGGCGCGCAGGAGCGGGCCGGGCGTTGCCCGGCTCGTCTCCCGCACTGCCGACGGCATTGTTGCTACGACGCGATGTATTCCTTGAGGGCCAGGGCTTCCTGCTCGGTCTCCTCGATCTTGCGCTTGACCACGTCGCCGATCGACACGATGCCGACCAGTTCGTCACTCTCGACGACCGGCAAATGGCGGATGCGGCGCTCGGTCATGCGCTCCATCACCTCGTCGAGCGAGGCGCGGCGGCCCATGGTGACGACGTCCCTGGTCATCACCTCGCTGACCTTGCGGCCGGCGAGGCCGGCCCAGTCGCTGCCGAGGTGGCGGACGATGTCGCGCTCGCTGAGGATGCCGGCGACCTTGCCGCGGTCGGTGACGACGACGGCGCCGATGCGGCGGCTGTTCAGAATCTCCACCGCTTCGGCAATGGTGGCGCCGGTCGGCACGGTGTGCACCGCCCGGCCCTTGGATTGAAGGATATTCTCGATTTGCATCGTCTGCTCCTCCTCTCGAAGGGGCAGTTTGCGCCGATCACGAAAACGGGAAAAGACAACCAGGTTGTCCTTTCCCGAGGGGCGATCAGCCCTCGCGGCGGCCGGGCGACCAGCGCACCGCCTGCCGGCGACGCGGTTCGGGCAGGTCGGGGCTGCGCAGCGCGATGCGGATGACTTCGAAGCAGACGGCGAGCACCAGGGCAACGACGGGCATGACGAAGAGCAGGGCGCCGATATCGATGCGCATCAGGGGGCTGACGGCGCGCAGGGGCACCAGCCCGAACAGGATGGCGAAGCTTGCGCACAGCAGGGTCAGCGAGAAGGAGACGATGGTGGCGGTGGTGAAGGCATCGCCGCGGCGGCGCTTCGGCGGGGTGGCGACCGCGGGGACATCCGTGTCGGCGGCGGTTTCGGCAATGGATGCGGCGGCTATGGTTTCAGACATGGGCGACTCACGCACGAGGTTCACAATGGCGTGAGAAAGCCAAGTGAATGCGGTCATTCGGGGCAACCATTGCGGTGATGCGCGGACCATAGCGCGGCGCAAATGTGGCGAGGTGTCCGAGCGCGGCACTGTTGCCTTGCGGCACGTCGCCCCCTATCAAGCCTGCGGCTTTGTCTCCGGAGGTTTCCATGGCTTTTCTGTCCGATGCGATCCTGCGTATTGCGCCGTCGGCGACGGTGGCGATCTCACGCAAGGCGGCGGACATGAAACGGGCCGGTCGCGACGTGATCGCGCTGGCGGCGGGGGAGCCGGATTTCGACACGCCCCTCAATGTGCGCGAGGCGGCGATCCGCGCCATGGCCGAGGGCAAGACGCGCTACACCAATGTCGACGGCATTCCCGAGCTCAAGGAGGCGGTCGCGCGCAAGTTCAGGCGCGACAACGGCCTCGAGGTCAGCGCCGCCGACTGCATGGTGAGCTCGGGTGGCAAGCAGATCATCTTCAATGCGCTGCTGGCAACGCTCAACCCGGGCGACGAGGTGGTGATCCCGGTGCCGTACTGGGTGAGCTATCCGGAGATCGTGCGGCTGTGCGACGCCGTTCCAGTGTTCGCCATGGCCGACGCCTCGACCGGCTTCAAGCTGACGGCGGAGGCGCTGGAGGCGGCGATCACGCCCAGGACCAAATGGCTGATCCTCAACACGCCGAGCAACCCGAGCGGGGCGGCCTATTCGGCGGACGAGCTCAAGGCGCTCACCGATGTGCTGCTGCGGCACGAGCACGTGCATGTCCTGACCGATGACATCTACGAAGTGCTGGTCTATGACGGCGGCAAGTTCGCCACCGTGGCGCAGGTGGAACCGAAGCTGCTGGCGCGGACGCTGACGATGAACGGCGTGTCGAAATCGCACGCGATGACCGGCTGGCGCATCGGCTATTGCGCCGGGCCGCGCGAGCTGATTGCGGCGATGACCAAGCTGCAGGGGCAATCGACGACCAATCCGTCGTCGATCGCGCAATGGGCGGCGGTGGAAGCGCTGGACGGACCGCAGGAGTTCCTCGCCGGCTGGCGGGCGAAATTCCAGGAGCGGCGCGACCTGGTGGTGAATGGCCTCAATGCGGCCGCGGGCATCGAGTGCCTGACGCCCGAGGGGGCATTCTACGCGTTCCCTTCGATCAAGGGGCTGCTGGGCAAGACCTCGAAATCGGGCACCAAGCTCGCCACGGACGAGGATTTTGTCATGGCGCTGCTGGAGGAGACCGGCGTGGCGCTGGTGCATGGAACGGCGTTCGGACTGCCGGGGCATGCGCGGCTGAGCTATGCGGCGTCCAACCGCGAGCTGCAGCAGGCGGTGGAGCGGGTGCAGGCGTTCGCGGCGGGGGTGCGGTAGGAGGGGGCGGCAGTTCCTGCCGGGCGGCAAAATGAAAAGGCCCCGCTCGAGGGGATGAGCGGGGCCTTCGGGTCATCGGCCGAGGCCGACGACCAGGGAGACGCGGCCAAGGAGGAGGAGAGGCCGCAGTTCTCTTGGCCGGCTTTATGCAGTGCGCGACCGAGTCCGACAAACGCGGAGTTGGCAGGCGAGCTATGCGAAAAATGAAGCCGAGCCGAGGGTCGCGACAGCACGGTCCTCACCCGGCCCCTTCGCGACCGCTCTCCCCGGCGGGGGAAGCTGGCTGCTGCGGGACTGGCGGATGCGGGTGAAAAAAAGGGCTCCATCCGAAGATGGAGCCCATCGAAAGTGGGGCAAACGGACGAGGGAGGAGGAAACGCCGTTTGCCGTTGGACCAAGCCGAGGGAGGAGGTTCGGCTCAAATCCGCGTCGGGAAACAGCCGGACCGAGGGAGGAGGATTCGGTTGGGCGTCTCAGCGACAGGCTGAATATGTGCGTGACCAGTCTTTCCAGCAAGGCGGGCGCTGACATGTCAGCCATGCGCCTCGCGCAGGGAATGGTCAGCTTGATTGACCCAAACCCAAACGTTTTGGATGGGCATTTCCGCTTCACAAAACAATAAGGCCCTGCTCGAGGGGAGAGCAGGGCCGAAGTTTGAAAGAGGAAGAACCTCTCGCAAAAGGGACGCGGCAAGCGAGGAGGGAGAGAAGTGCCCGCCAACGTCCCCGTCCGTATAGGGCGGTTCGGGCACGTACCTCAATCGGGTTGGCCGCATGGCAGACATGCGGCGGATGCATGACCGTTAGTATGCTAGCGATTGGGCGCGTCGCAGGCGCAATGCACCGCTAGAAGACATTGCATATTCGCACCACCAACTGGCCCCGGTCCGGGGTGATGGTGGCGAGGCGAATCAGGGCCTTTCGGGTCGCAGCACCCGCTGATATTTCGCTTGCGGATGCCCAAAGCGTCGTCGACAGCTCACTGCGAACCAGGGCGACGCAATGTTTGCTCTTGGCGGTGTAAACCACTTCCATGCAGTCCGTGGCCCCGGCCTGGGCGCAGACCTCCATGGCCTTTGCGTCCGCATTCTCCCGCGAGGACAAGTCGCGTATTGCGTAGCCGCGACCAGTTGATGGCGAATAGGCGATGACGGCGTAGTTGCTTGCCACGGCAGGGGCAACAAACCCGAGCGAAATTGTAGCCAGCACAGCTGCCGTGGCGGCTCGCTTTGCGATCGCCGGCAGGGTCCGGGAGAGACGCATGAGTGCTCCTCGCAATCCATCTGTGGAAACCTACACCAGCACAGGCTAACCAAAGACAGGGGCCGAGGCGTCCACCAAAGGGTTGAACAGTGGGCAATTCTGGCTGCGCTACAGCCAGCCCTTGCGCTTGAAGAACAGGTAGGGGAGCACGGCGGAGATGATCATCAGGACGATGGCCATCGGGTAGCCGAAGGTCAGGTGCAGTTCGGGCATGACGTCGAAGTTCATGCCGTACACCGAGGCGACGAGGGTGGGCGGCAGGAAGACCACGGCCGCCACCGAGAAGATCTTGATAATCTGGTTCTGTTCGAGGTTGATGAGGCCGAGAGTCGCGTCGAGCAGGAAGTTGATCTTGCCGCTTAGGAAGGCGGCGTGGTCGGAGAGGGCGGCAGCGTCGCGCTGCAGCACCTTGAGCTCCTGGCGCAGCTCGCGCGCAGTCTTGGCGTTGCCGTTGTCGTAGGTCTGGTGAAAGCTCGACAGGCGGGCGATGGAGACCAGGCTTTCACGCGCGAGGGTGAGGACGTCACCCTTCTTGCCGATGCGCTCGATGATCTCCTGCAGGTCGCGCGCCTTGCGGGTGACGTTACGGGTCTTGTTCCGGAACACTTCGCGCGAGATCTGGTCGATCTCGTCGCCGGTGGTTTCGAGCAGTTGCGCGAGGCGGTCGATGATGGCCTCGATCAGGCCGAGCATGACCTTTTCGCCGGAGGTGTAGACGTTGTTGGTCGGGCGGCTGACCAGCCGCTCGAACAGGCGGAAGGGCTTGGGATCGGCATAGCGCACGGTGACCAGCAGATTGTGGCGCAGGACGAAGGTGATGGGGGTCTTCTGCGGTTCGTCGGTCTCGGAATTGAACAGCGCGGTGATGGTCATGAACTCGGCGCCGTCCTCGTTGTAGAGGCGGGCGCTGGGCTCGATGTCGTCCATTTCGGCGCGGGTCGGGATGTCGATGCCCAGGTGCGATTCGACGAAGGCGTCCTCGGCCTTGGTCGGATCGGTGAGGCTGAACCAGACGGCCTCGCCGCCCATCAGGTCGGGCGCAGCCACATCCACGTCGGTGGCGACGAGGCGGTCGTCCTTACGGATATATGCACGCAGCATGTTGAGGCTCCTTCTTGCGCGCACCGGCTTTGCCGGCACGCCGAGCCTCGAAGAGACCAGGCCTCCGGCTAGATCGAAGATCGACTTCGACTGTCGGGGTTCATCGTCCTTGTCCTTTGCTGATGCCCGGGCGCCCAGGGGCGTACGAACGCCCTCTCCCTGCGCCTCGGCCGCGTTGCGGTCAATGGGGAATCTGCCGTGGGCTCAATAACCGTCGAAGGCGTGAACCAGGGCGTCGCGCAGGTCGGTGCCGTCGGCATAGACGACGTCGTCGATGCGCCAGTAGCCGATATCCATGCCGTCGATCGGCACCCGCTTGAGAATGAGCTCGTCGGTGTAGTTGGCGGCGGGATCGTCCTTGAAGCCATACTGGATGTCGACCTTGGCGTCGGACTTGCTGAGGCTCACGAAGCCGGTCTGGCAAGTGTCGGCGTAGTCCGGGCTCGACTGCCACGGGATGCCGTCGCCGAGCGGCGGCTTTTCGTCCGGAGTCTTGCCGGCAATGACATTGTTGCGGTCCTGGGC
>JAEWCE010000023.1 GCA_023390785.1 Pseudomonadota bacterium | reverse complement strand
TTCCATTCTTGTGTGCGGCCGCTACTAAGCCGGCATGAGTGACGATCTCGATCTCGAAGCGGGGCGGCTGATGTTTGCGCGGCCGTTTGCGTTCATCAAGGGCTGCGTGCGGATTGCCGACCTGCCGCCGGCGGACCGGGTGGAGATTGCCTTTGCCGGGCGCTCCAATGTCGGCAAGTCGTCGCTGATCAATGCGCTGGTGGGCATGCGCGACCTGGCGCGGACGTCGAACACGCCGGGACGGACGCAGGAGCTCAATATCTTCGAGGGCGCCGAGGGCGGGCTCCGGATCGTCGACATGCCCGGCTACGGCTTTGCGCAGGCGCCGCGCGACAAGGTGCAGGCGTGGACCAAGCTGATCCACTCCTACCTCACGGGGCGGCCGAACCTCCGGCGCGTCTATGTGCTCGTCGATGGACGGCACGGACCCAAGGCCAACGATCTGACCGTGATGAACGAGCTCGACAAGTCGGCGGTGAGCTACCAGATCGTGTTGACCAAGGCCGACAAGCCGAGCGTCACCGAGCTGCAGGAGGTCGAGGCGGCGACGCGCGCCGCCATCGCCAAGCGGCCGGCAGCGCATCCCGAGCTGATCGTCACCTCGTCGGAAACCAGGTTCGGCATCGATGTGCTGCGCGCCGAGATCGCGCGGCTGGTGGCGCACTGACCCGCTGCCCTGGCCGACACATTGAACCTCACCTGTCGAGCGGCGTTACAGCCTGCATTGGCAAACAAGGAGGATTGCGATGCGCCAGTCGAAAGGTCAGAAGGCCACCACCGAACGGGTGATGCACGAGTTCAAGGAAGGCGAGCTCAAGAGCGGCAGCGGGCAGAAGGTGAAGAGCCGCAAGCAGGCGATCGCCATCGCGCTCAGCGAGTCCGGCTCGACCAACCGCAAATCGCCGAGCAAGAATCGCACGACGCTGAGCCGAACCAAATCGAAGGAGCGGCGCGGCCGCACCGCCGAGGCGGAGAAGGAAGGCCGCTCGGCGCAGCGCCGGACGCTGGCCAAGGGCGCCGCGGGCGCGCGGCGTCGGCGCAGCACCGGCTCGTCGGGCCGCGTCAACGGCCCAACGAAGGCCGAGCTCTACGAGCGCGCCAAGAAGCGCCACATCGAGGGCCGCTCTAAGATGAGCAAGGGCGAACTGCAGCGGGCGCTGGGCGCCGGCGGAAGGTAACTGCCGGCGAGTGCGATCGACCACGCTGCGCAAGTGCTCGAGGCCCCCACCCCCAGCCCCTCCCCGCATGGGGGAGGGGCGCCTGACTGATACATCGCGCCAGCGCACTATCGCCCCCTGCCTCTCCGCGGGGAGGGGCTGGGGGCTGTAGCCACCGGGCGGGCAAGCGCGCTAGTTCGCCTTGAGGAATGCGCCGAGATAGCCGGCCACTTCGGCGCTGTCGGATTTGCGCTGGACCGACTTGATGGCGGTGTCGATGAGGGCGTCGGGGGCCTTGCCGCGACGCATTTCGGCGAGCGCGATGGTGTAGTCGTCGGTGAATTCGGGATGCGGCTGCAGGCTCATGGTGCGGCCGTTGCGATAGACCAGCCCGGCATTGGGGGTGAACTCGGAGGCGAGGAAGGTCTCGGCCTCGGGCGGCGGGGCGATCACCTGGTCCTGGTGGGAGCAGGCGATGGCAAATTCGGGCAGGTTGCCGCCGATATGGGCGGGCCGGGACTTCACTTCGTAGACGTGGCGGCCGAGGCCCCAGCCCTTTTCGGATTTACGCACGTCACCTCCCAGGGCGTCGGCGATGATCTGGTGGCCGAAGCAGATGCCGAGCATCGGGGTGCGGTTGGCGTAGGCGCCGCGGATGAACTGGCGCAGCGGCTCCATCCAGGGCAGATGGTTGTCGTAGACGCCGGCGGATGAGCCGGTGATCAGCACCGCATCGAGGCTGGCCGGATCGGGCAGCGGCATGCCGGCGGACAGCCGCACCGTCTCGAAGGTGAAACCGTCCCGCGCGAACAGGCGGTGGAACATTTCGTTATACGGCCCGAAGCGCTCGCGCAGCGGCTCCGGGACGTCGGTCGGCTGGATCAGCGTCAGTTTCAGCGGCGAATGCATGGCACAGAAATGGCGCGCGCGATTGCGTCGCGCAAGCCGGTTTTCGCTGAATTCGGTGTAAGCTTCAGGCGGCTTTCGGCTCGAATTTGAGCGCCAGGCCGTCCATGCAATAGCGCAGCCCGGTCGGCTTGGGGCCGTCGTCGAACAGGTGGCCGAGATGGCCGCCGCAGCGCCGGCAGTGCACCTCGGTGCGCTGCATGCCCAGCGAGCCGTCGTCCATGGTGGCGACGGCGTTGGGGAGCGGCTGGTAGAAGCTGGGCCAGCCGGTGCCGCTCTCGAACTTGGTCGAGGCGTCGAACAGCGGCAGATCGCACCCGGCGCAGGCGAAGATGCCGGGACGATGCTCGTTGAGCAGCGGCGAGCTGCCGGGATATTCGGTGCCCTGGCGGCGCATGATGTTGAAGGCGTCGTCGCCGAGGATTTTGCGCCACTCGTCGTCGGTGTGGGTGACCTCGAAGCTGCCCGGCACCGGCTCGCCCTCACCGGCAACGGCGTTGCCGAGGAAGGTAGCGGCAAAGGGCAGAGCGGCGAGGCCGACGAGCGCGGTACCGCCCAGAAGCAGTGAACGTCGATTGAGCGCGGCCATGATTGCCTCTTCCTCCTCAAACTGAATGCGCGTGCCCCGCTTTACCACAAGACGGGACACGCGCGCTTCACTTGCCCGTGCGCCAGACGGGCGCACGATGGATCACATCTTCGGCAGCAGCACCTTGTCGATGACGTGGATGACGCCGTTCGACTGCATCACGTCGGCGATGGTGACGTTGGCCACGTTGCCGTTCTCGTCGGTGATGGTGACCTTGCCGTTGTCGGCCTTGAGCGCCAGCTTGCAGCCGCCGACGGTATCAACGGTATGGGTGCCGCCATCCTTTTTGGCCATCGCGGCGATGTCGGTGGAGAGCGCCTTGGCGGCGATCACGTGGCATGTCAGGATCTTGACCAGCTTGTCCTTGTTCTCGGGCTTCAGCAGGCTATCGACGGTGCCGGCCGGCAGCGCCGCGAAGGCCTCGTTGGTGGGGGCGAGCACGGTAAACGGGCCCTTGCCCTCGAGCGTCTCCACCAGGCCGGCGGCCTTCACGGCGGCGACCAGCGTGGTGTGATCCTTGGAGTTGACGGCGTTCTCGATGATGTTCTTGCTCTCGTACATCGGCGCGCCGCCGACATCGGGATTGGCGGCGTAGGCCACGCCGAACGAGGTGGCCGAGAGCGTGAGGGCGAGCGCGACGGAGCGCAGCAGAGCGAGCTTCATTTCGGTGACTTCCTTCCTTTGCGACCGGTATCGTTCCGGTTGAGACAGGCGCAGCTACGGCAGGATGGAGCCGACAGTTTCGCGAAAAATGCGCGGTGAAAAATATGGCTCGAACGGCGATCCAGCGTGAAACTTGTGATCGACGCGATCCGTTCTGGCGCGCCGGCGGGGACCGGCAGAAGCGCGATTGGGCGGTATCGCCCGAGCCCCTAGCCGCCGCCGGTCCCCTTGGCGCAATGCGTGTCGTTCGGACACAGCAATGAGACGCCCCGGCCGGCGAAGGCCTTGGGTGGGGCCGGCGAGAATTCTGCGTGGATCAGATGGAGGCGGCCTTGCCGGCCGCAACGATGGGACCGGTCGCGACCCCGTGCGGGGCGCCACCCTTGGGCTCGAGCGTGATGGCGAGGGTCGTGCCGGGCCCGAAGCCGGCGAGGATATCGGGCTTGACGGGAACATCCACCCGCCGGTCGATGGGGATGACGCCCATCGACTTGGCCGGAGCATCACCCTCGATGGCCCAGAGCTCGTAATCCTTGCCGGGCACCGCCTCACCCGAGAGCGTCGTCAGCCGCAACTGGCCGGTGGAGGCATTGTAGAGGGCGACGACCTGCACGTCGCTGCCCTGGGCGCTGAGCGCGGCGACGAGCTGGGCAGCGAACGCATCGGGATCGGGACGCGGCGTGGCGAGGTTGACGCCGATGGCGATGACGGCAATGGCCGCCGCGGCAGCGCTGGCGCCGCGCCAGAGCGGCAGCGAATTCCACCAGCCGGCCTGGGACGCCGCGGGGAACAGGCGGCGCTCGAGCG
>JAEWCE010000022.1 GCA_023390785.1 Pseudomonadota bacterium | reverse complement strand
GTGCAGCAGCACTGCGGCGAGGACGCCGCTGCCGGTGCCGAGGTCGAAGGCGACCTCAACTTCCGCGGGCAGCGGCGCCGCGGCGACGAGATCGACATAGTCCTGGCGCGTCGGCGGAAACAAACCGTAGTGCGGATGGATCGTGGTGCCATCGAGAGCCCGGATCGGAACGCCGTTCCTGCGCCATTCGTGGGCGCTGACCATTGCCAGCAGGTCGCGCAGCGGCAGCACCGCCTCGCCGGCGAGCGGGCCAATGGCTTCGCTCACGGCGAGCGCCACGTCCGGCGCGCGTCGCAACGGCACCCGCCCGTCACGCAGCGGCACCAGCAGCAGGCCGAGGAGGTTGGCACGCTGCGCCTGCGCCAGCCGGTACGCATTGAAGATGGCTGCCGGTTCATCGGCGACCGGAGGTTTGCGCTTGCGATCGACGCGGCGGCCCAGTGCCTGCAGCATCTGGCGGGCGTTGTGATAGTCGCCGTCCCAGACCAGCGCGGTGCCCTGCGACACCAGCCGGAAGGCCGCATCGGCAGTGGTTTCATCGTCCGCTGAGACGATGCGCCTGGGTGGGGAGCCGCCGCGGGCCGACAGGAAGCGGGCACGGTGCTGCACGCCGTCCGCCTCCCATGCAATGTCGCCCACCGCGTCGTCCATGGCGGGCATTTACCGTTGATTCACGGTTACAGCGATGTTGCTGGACCAGAACAGAGTGAGAACATATAAGAACAAAACCGCAACAACGGAGGTCGAAATGCTCACGTTCCTGAAAGATGCCATGGCGATGGTTGCCCTCTGCGGCTTCACCGGTGCGACGCTGGCCTGGATGGATATGGCCAGCCGACTCGTGTGACCTGTGGATTGCATACGCTCCGGGCTGGTCCCATCTGCACGGAGGTTTAGGACCCACTGATGCCCGGCCCAGGTTTCATCCATCTGCACATCCACTCGCAATACTCCCTGCTCGAGGGCGCGCTGAAACTCGGCGCGCTGCTCGATCTGTGCAAGGCCGACAGGCAGCCGGCGCTCGGCATTGCCGATACCAACAATCTGTTCGGCGCGCTCGAATTCTCCGAGAAGGCCGCGAGCAAGGGCATACAGCCGCTGCTGGGGGCCGAGCTGGCGCTCGATTTCGAGCCGGCGGCGGAGCGCCTGCTGGAGCGCAACCACGACCGCGGCCAGTTCGGCAAGAGCTCCGTCGTGCTGGTGGCTGGCACCGAGGACGGCTACGCCAATCTCTCGCGTCTCGTCAGCCGGGCCTATCTCGAGGGCGAGGCCGGCCGGGCCGCGGCGCAGCTCGACTGGCTCGACCCCGCCGAGCTGCACGGCATCATGTGCCTGACCGGGGGGCCGGAAGGGGCGATCGACCCATATTTCGCGCAAGGCCTGGACGGGCAGGCCGAGCAGCGGCTCGAGGCGCTGCGGGTCCTGTTCGGCGACCGCCTCTATATCGAGCTGCAGCGCCACGGGCGGGCGCAGGAACAGTCGAACGAGGCCAAGCTCATCGACTATGCCTATCGCCGCGGCGTGCCGCTGGTGGCGACCAACGAGCCGTTCTTTGCCACCCGCGCCGACTACGAGGCGCATGATGCGCTGCTCGCCATCGCCGCCGGCTCGGTCGTGGCGCAGACGCAGCGCCGCAAGCTCACGCCCGAGCACTATTTCAAGTCGCGCGACGAGATGCAGGCGCTGTTCTCGGACCTGCCGGAGGCGCTCGACAATTCGGTCGAGATCGCCCGCCGCGTCTCGTATCGGCCGCGTACCCGCGGCCCCATCCTGCCCCGCTTTGCCGCCGCCCCCGACCAGACGCCGGAGGAGGGGATGGCGGCCGAGGCGGAGCGGCTGCGCGTCGAGGCGCATGAAGGACTGCGGCGGCGCTTCGAGAAATACGGCCGCGACGAGCGCTTCAGCGTCGCCCAGTACGAGGAGCGGCTGGAGTTCGAGCTCGGCATCATCATCAAGATGCAGTATCCGGGCTACTTCCTGATCGTCGCCGACTTCATCCAATGGGCCAAGGCGCACGACATTCCGGTGGGGCCAGGGCGCGGCTCGGGCGCCGGCTCGCTGGTCGCCTATGCGCTGACCATCACCGACCTCGATCCCTTGCGCTACGACCTGCTGTTCGAGCGCTTCCTCAACCCCGACCGTGTGTCGATGCCGGACTTCGACGTCGATTTCTGCCAGGACCGCCGCGGCGAAGTCATCAGCTACGTGCAGCAGAAATACGGGGAGAACCAGGTCGCCCAGATCATCACCTTCGGGTCGCTCCAGGCCAAGGCCGTGGTGCGCGACGTCGGTCGGGTGCTGCAGATGCCGTATGGGCAGGTCGACCGCATCTCCAAGCTGATCCCGGCCAACCCGGCCAATCCGGTGAGCCTGGCGCAGGCGCTCGACATGGAGCCGCAGCTCAAGGCGATGCGCGACAGCGACGAGCAGGTGCGCGACCTCATTGCCATCGCGCAGAAGCTCGAAGGGCTCTACCGCCACGCCTCGACGCACGCCGCCGGCATCGTCATCGGCGAGCGGCCGCTGACGGAGCTGGTGCCGATGTACCGCGATCCGCGCTCAGACATGCCGGTGACGCAGTACTCGCTGAAATGGGTGGAGCCGGCAGGCCTGGTGAAGTTCGACTTCCTCGGCCTGACGACGCTGACGGTGCTGCAGAAGGCGGTCGAAATGATCAACCGCAACGGCACCAAATTTGCGCTCACCGACATCCCCATCGACGACAAGCAGACCTTCGACAATCTGACCAAGGGCGACGTGGTCGGCGTGTTCCAGGTGGAAAGCCCGGGGATGCGGCGCGCACTGGTCGACATGCGCCCCGACCGGTTCGAGGATCTGATCGCGCTGGTGGCGCTCTACCGCCCGGGGCCGATGGCCAACATCCCCACCTATTGCGCCCGCAAGCGCGGCGACGAGGAGGTGGAATACCTGCATCCGCTGCTCGAGCCCATCCTGGCGCCGACCTATGGCGTGATCACCTATCAGGAGCAGGTGCAGCAGATCGCCAAGTCGCTGGCCGGCTACACGCTGGCCGAGGCCGACCTGCTCCGCCGCGCCATGGGCAAGAAGATCAAGGCGGAGATGGATGCGCAGAGCGAGCGCTTCCTCAACGGCGCCGAGGAGCAGAACGGCATCCCCCGGGCGCTCGCCAACACCATCTTCGATGCCTGCGCCAAGTTCGCCGAATACGGCTTCAACAAATCGCACTCGGCGCCCTACGGCTACATCACCTACCAGACGGCATACCTGAAGACGCATTTCTTCCAGGAGTTCATGGCGGCGTCGATGACGTACGTGATGAACAATACCGACAAGCTCAACGAATTCCGCGAGGACGCCAAGAAGCACGGCATCGAGATCGTCGCCCCGTCGGTCAACACCTCGGACGCGGTGTTCAGCGCGCGGGACGGCAAGATCTTTTACGCCATCGGCGCCATCAAGGGGGTGGGGCAGGCGGTGGCCGAGCACATCGTCGAGGCGCGCGGCACGACGCCGTTCCGCGACCTCGCCGATTTCGCCAGCCGGGTCGATCCGCGCATCATCAACCGGCGGACGCTCGAAACGCTGATCAACGCGGGCGCCTTCGACTGCCTGGCGCCGCGCCGCGAGCAGGTGTTCGCCTCCATCGACGCCATCATCGCCACGGCGCAGCGCACCGCCGCCAACGCTTCGGACGGCATCATGGACATGTTTGCCTCCGACCAGCCGGAACCGATCCGGCTCACCGCCAACGTCGCCCCCTGGGGCCTCGCCGAGCGGCTTGAGCGCGAGCGCGCCGCCATCGGCTTCCATATCTCGGCGCACCCGCTCGACGACTATGCCGGCCTGTTCGAGAGTATGAAGATCATGCCGTTCGTGCGCTTCGAGCACGGCGTCAAGGAGGGCGACCTGTCGGCGGGCCGTCTCGCCGGCACCATTGCCTCGCGATCGGACCGGCGCACCAAGAAGGGGACACCGATGCTGATGCTGTCGCTGTCGGACCCCTCCGGCAGCTACGAGGTCATCGGATTTTCCGAAGCCGTCGAGCAGTACGGCCGCATCCTGCAGCCCGGCGCCTCGGTGATCCTCAATGTCGAGGCCGACGAGCGCCCCGACGGCATCAGCCTGCGCCTGATGTCGGCCATCCCCATCGACGAGGCGGCGCAAAAGGCCGGCAAGACGCTCAAGATCGAGACCAGCGACGAAAAATGCCTGCCGGCCATCAAGTCGCAGCTCAAGCCAGGCGGCAACGGCCGCGTCACCTTCGTGGTGATGCGCGAGCAGGGCCGCAAGCTCTACGAAGTCGACATCAGCAGCGGCTGGCAGATCAACCCGGCGCTCGCGGGGGCGATCAAGAGCTTCGACGGCGTGGTGGACGTGCGGCTGAACTGACCGGCGGGCATCCGTTTGGCACCAGCGCGGGGGTCGGCGAGCCTCGACAAGCGGCATCGGCTCCATGGCGCGGGGCGGGTCCATGTCCTAATATCAGGGACATGGACAGGCTGCTCATCCCCGCGGCGACGAACGCCGAAATCGACCGATTGGCGTCCCGCTATCTGTGGTGGGAGCCGGTGGCAGGCCATGTGCACTCGCCGCCCCGCAAGCTCGCCCAGATCATGCACCTCGGCACTTATGACGATATTCGCCGGCTGGAGGCGCTGGTCGATGCCGCGGTGCTGGCCGGGGTGATGCGGGGGAGCGCGCCGGGCTGGTTCGACGACAAATCCTGGGATTTCTGGCGCGGCCGGCTGACGGCGTCCGGTGCAACGGACATCCCCGAACGCCGGCCGGCGCGCAGTTTTATCGATGCCAACGCCGTTCAAGCCGTTCCGTATAGTCTGGGTCAGGAGGAGGGGGATAAGTCCGACCGATCAGGATGATCGCGGGCTTCCGCGCCTCCGGGAACGGGCGCGCTTCGATAACCGTCCCGGTAGCCACTGGACGTAGGGCAAGGCATAAGAACAGCACGCGCAGCACATTTCGGCTAGAACGCTCGATATGGGATACGCGATGCTATCACCCGTTGCGCCAGTGCGGGACGCTTCAAGGTTTCAAGCATTCGCTTCGTCGACTCCACCGAGAGGACCGAAGAGACGGTCGGGCCTAAGATTAGCTTGTGGACAATAGTCTCGAGTGTAAACGGCTGATTGTTACCAAACTCTGGCATAGGGGCGATCGGCAGTTTGAGCTTGGGTTCTACCCCACGGGGGCCGTTGAAATAGCTAAGGTGCTCTCTGAGGCGGCCCTCGACATCGCGTTCTGGTAGGTATGCCAACCGCCACTCCCGTTCCTCGCTGAAGCCCTTGTGCTTCGTGAAGAGCGAGAACATTCTCAACCGCGCGAATAGGGCGTTTGCCGCTACAGGCATTTCTTCTTTCTGGATATTTTGCTGAACGACGATTTGCGAGAAATTCTGCGCGAGGCGATCAAACCAGTCGAAACGCTCCTGCGTCGTTGCATAGACCACTCTTGAGACTATCAGCGGCGTGTTCTTGACCTCCGTGATTGTTCTTGCATCGAATACAACCGCAATTCCTTTTCCGCCATCGCCATAGCCGCGCCACATCGACAACAAGCCGTCGTCGTCGGCCTCATCGTGCTCAGAGAGACAAAGGATGTATGTGTCAAAAGCGTGTTGCCCATCAAATCGCGAGTGTTCGGCAAGCAGGGCAGTTTCAAAGGCTGGATAGTTGTCGCCGGTCGCTTTGCGGATCGTGTCGCTCTGCAAAAGAGCGTTCGTTCCTTCGTTAATCCCAAAGCGAACCTCTTCGATGTCGTTCATGAATAGTGGATTTGAAAACCAGATTTCATTGTTGACGACAATTTTCTCCAGCGCTCCCATTGTCGTATAGTGCGCAAGTAGAGGACGCTTGCTGAAGAATGACTCGTCAGCGCCGACATCGGACCAGAGTGCGCCAAAGAGCGGCCATAGGATTGCGGGATTTCGTACCATCGCGGTGCTTCTCAGCGTGGTGGGGCACTTACTAGATGCCATGCGGTTTGGCGGGATCAAACCAGTTCGCGTCGGTTCAAGCTGCTCAAAACAGGATCCCACTAGGGCCTCCTATCTTGCACTTGTCTCCCGATTCCCCTATATGCGCGCCGCGCCCAGCCTGATCCGGGCGTAATTCACACGCGAAGCCGGCGCGCTGACCTAAGCGCTCCACCCGGTGCCGAACGGCTCCATCGCTTCGCGGAGGCTCAACCGGGAAAGGACCGCCTCACATGGCATTGCCAGATTTTTCCATGCGCCAGCTGCTCGAAGCCGGCGTGCATTTCGGCCACCAGTCGCACCGCTGGAACCCGAAGATGGAACGCTACATCTTCGGCGTCCGCAACGACATCCACATCCTCGACCTCGGCCAGACCGTGCCGATGCTGCAGCGGGCGCTGCAGCTCGTCTCCGACACCGTGGCCGACGGCGGCCGCGTGCTGTTCGTGGGCACCAAGCGCCAGGCGGCGCCGCTGGTCGCCGAGGCGGCCCGGCAGTCGGCGCAGTACTACGTCAATTCGCGCTGGCTCGGCGGCACGCTGACCAACTGGCAGACCATCAGCCAGTCGATCAACCGCCTGCGCGAACTCGAGGCGCAGGTCGCCGAGGGTGCCGAGGGCCTCACCAAGAAGGAACGCCTGCTGCTCGACCGTGAACGTGAGCGGCTGGAGCGCGACCTTGGCGGCATCAAGGACATGGGCAATCTGCCCAATCTGCTGTTCGTGATCGACACCAACAAGGAAGCCAACGCCATCAAGGAAGCCCGGCGGCTCGGCATCCCGGTGATTGCCATCATCGACAGCAATTCCGACCCCGACACCGTCGATTTCCCGATCCCGGGCAATGACGACGCCGCGCGCGCCCTCGAGCTCTACACCTCGCTGGTGTCGAAGGCCGCCATCGACGGCATCTCGCGCTCGTCGGCCGGCCGCGGGGTCGATCTCGGCGCCGCCGACGTGGCCCCGGAAGAGCCCACCGTCGCCGCCGAGTAAGCCGCCGACCACGGCAGCTGCATTTTTCAATCGATAGGCGCGGCCCCACGTCCGGTGGGGTCGCAGGAAAGGTGATCGAAATGGCTATCACTGCAAATCAGGTCAAAGAGCTCCGCGAAATGACCGGCGTGGGCATGATGGATTGCAAGAAGGCGCTCGAGGAGACGGCCGGCGACATGGAAGCCGCGGTCGACTGGCTGCGCACCCGCGGCCTCGCCAAGGCCGCCAAGAAGGCCGGCCGCGTGGCCGCCGAAGGTCTGGTGGGCGTTGCCAATGAGGGGACGCGCGCCGCCATCGTCGAGGTCAATTCCGAGACCGATTTCGTGGCCCGCAACGACCAGTTCCAGGGCATCGTCGGCAATGTCGCCAAGCTCGCGGTCGAGGCCGCCGGCAACGTCGAGAAGCTCGCCGAGATGCCGTTCCCCGGCACCGGGCGCTCGGTTGCGGCCGAACTGACCGACGCCATCGCCAAGATCGGCGAGAACATGAATCTGCGCCGCTCGGCCGTGGTCGAGGTCAAGGACGGGGTCATCGGCAGTTACGTGCACAACACGGTGAAGCCGGGCCTGGGCAAGCTGGGCGTCATCGTCGGGCTCGAGTCGACCGGCGACAAGAACGTGCTGGCCGGTCTCGGCAAGCAGCTCGCCATGCACATCGCAAACACCAACCCGGCATCGGTCTCGTCCGACGACATCGATCCGGCGGTCGTCGCCAAGGAGCGCGAGATCTACACCGAGCAGGCCAAGGAATCGGGCAAGCCGGCGGAGGTCATCGCGAAAATGGTCGAAGGCCGCGTGCGCAAGTTCTTCGAGGAAGCGACGCTTCTGGCGCAGACCTTCGTCATCGACGGCGAGAGCAAGGTGAAGGACATCGTCGCCAAGGCCGAGAAAGAGGCCGGAGCGCCGATCAAGGTCACCAAGTTCGTGCGCTATGCGCTGGGCGAGGGCATCGACAAGCAGGAAAGCGACTTCGCCGCCGAGGTCGCGGCCACCTCGGGCGTGTCGCAGCCGCCCAAGGACCAGCCGCCGACCCAGCATTGAGGCAATCGGGGCCGGGCCAAGCGCCCGGCCTTTTTCTATCTGGCGGCGGCCTCTTGCCTTTGCCCCTCCGATCCTCGAAAAAGCCGCGATAATTCAGCACTTGCTGCACGGCGCGTTCTGGGATCAGGACGCGGAATGCTCTACATCTCTCGCCGCCGCTGGAATCGCCCGGGCGGCCAATTCCAAGGCGCGCCCGCATGGCCAAGCTCCCCTACAAGCGCATCCTCCTCAAGGTTTCCGGCGAAGTGCTGGCGGGCGACCAGTCGTTCGGCATCGAAACCGCGTATCTCGAGGCAACGGCGCGCCAAATCGTCGATGCGGCCAAGGCCGGCGTGCAGATCGCCATCGTGCCGGGCGGCGGCAACATCTTTCGCGGCATGTCGGTTGCTGCGGGCGGCGCCGACCGCGTGACCGCCGACATGATGGGCACGCTCGGCACCGTCATCAATGCGCTGGCGCTCTCCAGCGAGATCGCCCGGCAGGGCGTCAAGTCCAAGGTGTTTTCGGCCACCACCATGCCGTCGGTCGCCGACACCTACACCGCCCGGGCGGCCAAGGCGGCGCTCGACGACGGCTTCGTGGTCGTGCTCGGCGGCGGCACCGGCAATCCGTTCTTCACCACCGATACGGCGGCGGCGCTGCGCGCCATCGAGCTCGACTGCGACGTGCTGCTAAAGGGCACCAAGGTCGATGGCGTCTATACCGAGGATCCCAAGAAGAATCCGAAGGCGACCCGCTACGAAACCGTGAGCTATGACGAAGTCATCGCTCGTAACCTCAAAGTCATGGACACAGCGGCCTTCGCGCTTGCGCGCGACAATGGGCTGCCCATACTGGTCTATGCACTGGACGACAAGGAAGGACTGATGGGGGTTCTGAACGGCAAGGTTCGTTCGACCCTGGTCGGAACCCTCAGGAAATAGGAGTAGTTCGATGGCCCCGGTTCCCACATTCTCGCTCGATGAGATGAAAACGCGCATGCAGAAGTCGATCGCTTCGCTGCGCGACGAGCTCACCGGCCTCAGGACCGGGCGCGCCAGCGCCAGCCTGCTCGAGCCGGTTATGGTCGAGGCCTATGGCGGCAAGATGCCCCTAAACCAGGTGGCAACGGTCACGGTGCCGGAAGCCCGGCTGCTTTCGGTGCAGGTCTGGGACCGCTCGATGGCGCCGGCCGTCGACAAGGCGATCCGCAATTCGGGCCTCGGCCTCAACCCGGCCACCGAGGGCGCGACCATCCGCGTGCCGCTGCCCGAGCTCAACGAGGAGCGCCGGCGCGAGCTGACCAAGGTCGCCCACAACTACGCCGAGCAGGCCAAGGTGGCGATCCGCCATATCCGCCGCGACGGCATGGACCTGCTCAAGAAGCTTGAGAAGGACGGCATCATCGCGCAGGACGACAGCCGCGCCAAGGCGGACCAGGTGCAGAAGGCCACCGACGCGGCGATCGCCGAGGTGGACCAGGTCCTGAACGCTAAGGAACAGGAAATCA
This sequence comes from Pseudomonadota bacterium, assembly GCA_023390785.1. GTDB lineage: Bacteria > Pseudomonadota > Alphaproteobacteria > Rhizobiales > Devosiaceae > Devosia_A. The sequence goes on along the minus strand of JAEWCE010000022.1, from coordinate 14,702 downwards.
TGCAGGTTTAACCTGCACGCATGCCGCCGGCCCTGGAGGGCCAACAATGTCCACCGACCCCGCCGCGCAGCCGCGCGTCCATTCCAGGCCGGAACTGCGCATCCCCGCGCATGTCGGTGTCATCATGGATGGCAACGGACGCTGGGCCCAGGCACGCGGCAAGCCGCGCACCGAGGGTCATATCGCGGGCGTCCGGGCGCTCCGGGGGCTGGTGGAAAGCTGCATCAATTTCGGCATTCCGCACCTGACGGTGTTCAGCTTCTCGTCGGAGAACTGGTCCCGTCCCAAGGACGAAATCAGCTTCATCTTCGGTCTGTTGCGGCGGTTCGTGGCCTCCGATCTCGAAAAGCTCCACCGCAACAATGTGCGCGTCCGCATCATCGGCTCCCGCGAAGGGCTCGACGATGGCCTGCGCCGGCTGATCGCCGAAGTCGAAGCCACCACTGCGCAGAACACCGGCCTCAAGCTGCAGGTCGCCTTCAACTATGGCGGCAAGGCCGAGATCACCGAGGCGGTGCGTCGCATCGCTGCGCTGGTCGCCGCCGGCCGGCTGAAGCCGGAGGACATCACCGAGGACACCATCGGCCGCGCCCTTTACACCGCCGGCATCCCGGACCCCGACATCATCATCCGCACCAGCGGCGAGCAGCGCTTCTCCAATTTCCTGCTGTGGCAGAGCGCCTATGCCGAACTGGTGTTCGTCGAGGAGAACTGGCCGGATTTCGATGAGGCGGCCTTCGTGAAGGTGCTCGAGGACTATTCCGGCCGCGACCGCCGCTACGGAGGCGTCGAGGCGCGGCGGTGACAGCACCCGGTCCATCAGATCCGGTGCCGCCGGCACGCTCCGGCCCGTCCTGGACCGACCTGGGGCCGCGTCTCCTGTCCGCCGCCGTCATCGTCACCGTCATCGCCACCGGGCTCTATTTCGGTGGCTACGTCTTCGCCGCGCTGGCCGCACTGGTGTTCGGCGTCACCTACCGTGAGTGGGAGCAGATGGTAACGCTCAGGCCGCTCGCGCCCCTGGGCATGGTGCTGATCGGTCTCATGGCCATTGCCGCCGTCACCTATCCGCTGCTCGGGCCGCTCGGCGTCATCGCCTTCACAGCGCTGGCCGGGCTCGTCGCCACCTTCGGCGACAAGGCCGTACTGCCGTGGCGGGCAGGCGGCCTCGCCTTCTTCGGCGTGCTCCTGATCGCCGTGCTGGGCATGCGCGGCAACAGTCCGGCCGGCATCGTCGCCGGCTGGTACCTCGGCATCGTCATTGCCCTGAACGACACCGGCGCTTATTTCGTCGGCCGCGTGATCGGCGGCCCGAAGCTGGCGCCGATGATCTCCCCGGCCAAGACGTGGTCCGGCGCCATCGGCGGCTGGGTGATCGGCACGTTGGCCGGCACCCTCTATTGGCTGGTGTTCACGGATTCCCCGTGGCTTCTGGGCCTCGTCTTTTCGGCCGTTCTGGGCCTCGTCGGGCAGGCAGGCGACCTCACCGAAAGCGCCATCAAGCGCGTGTTCCGCATCAAGGATTCGAGCGACATCATCCCCGGCCATGGCGGCTTCATGGACCGCCTCGACAGTGTCAGCTTCGGCGCCGTACTGCTGTTCCTCATCGGCCTCGCCCACGGCGGCATCTCGGGCGTCGCGGCGGGATTCCTCTATTGGTGAGGCGAGGGCTCACGGACGGGTGCGCTTTGGCTCCGAGTCGGGCTCGAAGCTGATGCGGAGCTTCGTGCGAGTCGCCTTTGCATAGCGCTGCAACGTGCGGGTCGAGGGCGGGCTGCGGCCGCTTTCCAGCCGGGCGATCGCGGCCTGGGTCGTGTTCATGGCCTCTGCCACCTGCGCTTGCGTCAGGCCAGCGTCGTTACGAGCCTTGATGAGCGCGCCGGCAAGGGCGAACTCGTCTTCGAGCGCATCGTAGGCCGCAACGTAGGCGGGGTCCTCGCGCCAGCGTGCGAAAACAGTTTCGGCCGGTATGGTCTTGCGGCTCATCGCACCTCCGTTGCCCGCCTGAGAGCCAGTTCGATCTCACGCCGCGGCGTCTCTGTGTCCGCTTGGGAAAGACTCGCACCACCACGACGCGGCGTTCGACGACCGTCACATAGGCCGCTCGTGCGATGCCGTCCCGGCCTTTCATCCGCATCTCCCACAGCGGTCCCTGCAGGTGCTTCACATAGGGTTCGTGCACCTGCTGCGGCCCAGCAATTTCGATGGTGGACGATACGCTCGAAGCTCGCCCGGATATCCGCCGGTAGCCGGTCGAGCTCAGCGGCCACCGCCGCATCCAGGAATTCCACTTTCCATTGCATTTTTGCAATATCTCATTCCTGCAATAATTTCAACTCTGGATCGGTAAGGCAATGGCGCTACAATGCGCGCCGCCACAGCGAGACGGAAGCGGCAATCGAGCGGCGAGTCTCTTGCCCGACCGCGTCCAACTGTGACCGCAATCGGCGCCTACCGTCCGGCGCGATCCAGGAGCGTTAGAAACTGTCCTTCCTCAGCCTGCCCATTCTCTACGCCATCCCTGCCTTCATCGTGGTGCTGACCGTGATCGTGTTCGTGCACGAGATGGGGCACTATCTGGTCGCGCGCTGGAACGGCATCGCCATCCAGACCTTCTCGCTCGGCTTCGGGCCGGAACTGGCCGGGTTCAACGACCGGCACGGCACGCGCTGGCGCATCTCGGCAATTCCGCTCGGCGGCTATGTCCGCTTCGTCGGCGACATGAATGCCGCGAGCATGCCGGACCCCGAGGCGGTGCAGGATCTTCCCGCCGAGGAGCAGGCGAGGCTGTTCGTCAACAAGAACGTCTGGCAGCGCATCGCCGTGGTCGTCGCCGGGCCGGTGGCGAACGTGCTGTTCACCTTCCTTGTCCTTTATGCACTGCTGCTGGGCTATGGCCGCTACACCATTCCGCCGGTGATCGGCGACGTGGTGGCGGGCGGCGTCGCGCAGCAGGCGGGCCTCGAGGCCGGCGACCGCATCCTCTCGGTGGACGGTTTCGACGTGCGCGGCTTCGAGGATTTCCAGCGCCTGATCTCGACGGCGCCGGACCGGCCGGTGACAATCGTACTGGAGCGCGCGGGCGCCGACCGGACGATTGTCCTCACCCCCGACGTCGCGGTCGAAACCGACAGATTCGGCAACAGCCAGCGCATCGGCCGCATCGGCGTGACCCGCACCATCGCGGAGGGCGATATCACCCTCTACCGGCCCAATCCGGTGGAAGCGGTGGCGATGACGGGGGAAGAGATTCGCTTCATCGTCGATCGTACCGCGGCGTTCCTGGGTGATTTCTTCGTCGGCCGCGGCGACGTGCAGCAGCTGGGCGGGCCGGTGAAGGTGGCCAGGGTTTCCGGGGAAGTTGCCACCCTCGGCATCGTCGCCCTGATTAACCTGGCGGCGCTGCTGTCGCTCAACATCGGCATCTTCAACCTGCTGCCGGTGCCGGTCCTCGATGGCGGGCACCTCCTCTACTATATCATCGAGGCGCTGCGCGGCCGGCCGCTCAGCCAGAAGGCGCAGGAAATCGGCTTCCGCGTCGGCTTTGCCATCGTCGGCAGCCTGATGGTTTTCACGCTGCTCAACGACACGCTGCTGGAGGCGCTGCGACACGCCTCCTGAAGCAGTTGGGGAGAACTCCGGCCGCGCCTCACCGGCGGGCGTGACCGGCCGTTGGCTCCGTCCGCCCCCGACTCGCTAAGTGTTTGTTAACCTTGGTTTTCGGGGTGTTGCTCAAATGCACGGGGACCAAGCTTTTGCTAACGCAACAAGCCCTTGCTGCTTGCCCTTGGTTAAAAAACCAGTAAATGCTTCGGACTGGAGTAGCTGGGGGCAGCTGTGCATGGCGATTCCCCCGGCCTTTCGTCTGAGAGGCAGTTAGAATCATGATCGATCCCACCAGGCTGCTGCGCAGTGCATTCTTGGCGCTTGCGCTCCTGTTCTTGGCGCCGGTAGGCGTCGGGGGCACGCTGTTGGGGGTCGAAGCCGCTCAGGCGGCCACCGTCACCAAGATTTCCGTCATCGGCAACAAGGAAGTCGATGACGCGGCGGTCATCAAATACCTCGCGATCAAGGTCGGCGAGCAGGCGACGAGCGCCAAGCTCAGCGCCTCGGTCGATGCGCTGCAGGCGACCGGGCTGTTCAAGTCCGTCAGCGTCACCATGCAGGGCTCCACCGTGGTGGTGAAGGTGGTCGAGAACTCGATCGTCTCGTCCGTGCAGTTCGAGGGCAACCAGCGCTTCTCCGACGCCAACCTCGTGGCAATGATCGACCTGATGAACCGCGGCACCGTCGACCAGGCGGGGCTCGATCGCGACATCACCACCATCAAGAAGGCCTATACCGACGTCGGCTACACCAATGTCGATGTGTCGACCCGGCTCGAGCCGGCCGGCAACGGTCGCACCCGCGTGGTGTTCGTGATCAACGAGGGTGGCCGCAGCGGCATTGCCGCGATCAACTTCACCGGCAACAATTCGATCAGCTCGTGGAACCTCAAATCCATCATCAAGACGCACGAGACGAGCTGGCTGAGCTGGCTGCTGCGCGATGACAACTACACGCAGGAACAGCTCGACGTCGATCGCGTACTGATCCAGCAATATTATGCCAACCACGGCTTCCCGGACGCGCAGGTGACTTCGGCGGTCGCCGAGTACGATGCCAAGCGCAACGGCTATTTCATCACCTACACTATCGTCGAAGGCGACCGCTATTCGTTCGGCAAGATCGGGGTGGAGACGTCGATTGCCGGCCTCGATGCCAACAATCTGACCAACACCATCCGCACTCGCCAGGGCGACCGCTTCTCGTCGGCCGACATGCAGCAATCGGCGCAGGACATGGCGGTCGAGGCGACCAACCTCGGCTACCCGTTCGCCGACGTGCGGCCGCGCGTCGAGCGCGATCCGGCGACCGGCACGTTCGGAGTGACCTATCTCGTCGACGAGGGCGCGCACCTCTATGTCGAGCGCATCAACATCACCGGCAACAGCAAGACCCGCGACTTCGTCATCCGCCGCGAGTTGGGCTTTGCCGAAGGCGACCCCTTCAACCGCGCCATGGTGACGGCCGGCAAGCAGCACATCGAGGCTCTGGGCTTCTTCTCCAAGGTCGATGTCTCGGCGCAGCCGGGCAGCGCCGCCGACAAGGTGATCCTCAATATCAACGTCACCGAGCAGTCGACGGGCGACTACGGCATCACTGCCGGCTACGACAGTTCGTCGGGCCTGTTGGGTGAGCTGTCGGTGACCGAGCGGAACTTCCTGGGCCGCGGCCAGTACATCAAGGCCTCGCTTGGGGCGAGCCAGACGGGCAAGTCGTTCAACTTCTCGTTCACCGAGCCGTACTTCATGGGCCTCAAGATGTCGGCCGGTGTGGACGCGTACCATACCATCACCGACGAGACCTCCTCCAACATCTACGGCACGACCTCGACCGGCGCGCAGTTCCGCTTCGGGCTGCCGGTCACGCGCGACGTCTCGGCCCAACTCTTCACCGGTCTCGACGAGACGGTGATCGCCGATGCGGTCCAGCCGCCGAAGTCGTCCTTCTTCGTGGACAAGCAGAAGCTCGACAAGGCCTGGGTCGGCTACTCGCTGACCTTCAACAACCTCGACGACCAGAAGCACCCGACCGAGGGCCTCTACGCGACGCTGACGCAGCAATATGTGGGCTGGGACTACAACTTCGTGAAAACCGAAGCCAAGGCCCGCTACTTCATGCCGATCTTCCCCGATGCGGGGCTGGTGGGCAGCGTCAAGGGCCAGGCGGGCATCATCAACGCGTTCGGTGCATCCGGCCTGAACCCGGTCGAAGCCTTCAACTACGGCAATACCCTGGTTCGCGGCTTCCAGCCGTCCAACATGGGCCCGCGGATCGGCACCCAGCCGGTCGGCTACACGGCCTATGCCGGCGGCTCGGTCGAAGCCACGTTCCCGATCCCGATGCTGCCCGAGACCTACGGGCTCAGCGGCTCGGTCTGGGCCGACGCGGCGGTGGTCGGCGGGCAGGGCGCGTCCGGCGCGCTCGATCCGACCTCGATCAACCAACCGCTGAAGAGCTCGGTCGGCGCCTCGATCATCTGGGACTCGCCGTTCGGCCCGCTGCGTGGCGACTTCGCCTACGTGCTCAGCAAGGCCACCGACGACAAGACGCAGATGTTCGCCCTGACCCTGCAGACCTTGCTCTGATCCGGGTGGCGTGAAACAGTTCGAGGGCCGCGGGGCCTCAGCGCCGCGGCCCTTTTCATTGGCACAATTGCAATGGTCGATATCCGCTTCCACAGCTTTGCCGGACCGGCGCCGCTTGGCGTCCTGCTGGCCGCACTCGGCCTCACTGCCGAGGCGCTGGAGGGGGAGGGGCCCACCATCTCGGGCGTCGAGGAGCTGGCGCTCGCCGGCCCCGAGCACATTGCCCTGGCCGCCCATGCCGACTACCGGGACGCTCTGCGGGCCACGGCCGCAGGCGCGGTCATCGTTTCAGCCGAGCTGCAGTCCGATGTGCCGCCCGGCACCATCGGCATTGTTGCCGGCAATCCGCATTTGAGCTTTGCCGAGCTCCTGGACCGGCTCTACCCGCAGGATACGCGCGGCACGGTGCTTGGCCTGCTCGGCCCGCACGACAATCTTCCCTACACCGAAAACGACGTGCGGCTCGGTCCCGGCGTGGTCCTCGGTCCCGGCGTCGAGATCGGTCGCGGCACCGTCATCGGCCCGAACACCGTGATCGGCGCCGGGGTCAGCATCGGGCGCAACTGCACCATCGGCTCCAACGTCAGCATCGAGTGTGCGTATCTGGGCAACAATGTCGTCCTGCACGCCGGCGCCCGCATCGGCTCGGAGGGCTTCGGCTGGCTCGACCACGGCATTTCGAACCGCAAGATTCCGCAGCTCGGCCGCGTCATCATCCAGGATCGCGTCGAAGTCGGCGCCAACTCAACCATCGATCGCGGCGCCCTGGGCGACACGATCATCGGCGAGGGCACCAAGATCGATAACCTCGTGCAGGTCGGCCACAATTGCCGGATCGGCCGCAACTGCCTCCTCGCCGGGATGTCGGGCCTTGCCGGCACCACCACGCTCGAGGACAGCGTCATGGTGGGGGCGGCGGCCATCACCACCGGCCACTTGACCATCGGCCGCGGCAGCGTCTTAGCTGCCCGGGCGACGGCGACCAAGAGTTTCCCGCCCGGATCGCGCATTGCCGGCTTTCCCGCCGTCGACGTGCGGGAGTGGCGGCGTGAAGTTGCGACCCTGCGGCGACTGAGCAAGAAGGATTGACCGTGGACCTCAAAGACCCGGCGGCTGACGCCCCCACGACGCTCGAATCGATGGATATCGACGCGATCCTGCAGTGCCTGCCGCACCGCTATCCATTCCTGATGATCGACCGCATCCTCGAGATCGACGGCGACAATTCCGCCATCGGCATCAAGAATGTCAGCGTCAACGAGCCGATGTTCCAGGGGCACTTCCCCGGCAACCCGGTGTTTCCGGGGGTGCTGATCATCGAGGGCATGGCGCAGACCGCTGGCGCCATCGCCATCGCCGCCGACAGGACCACCGGACCGCACGCGGTCTACATGGTCACCGTCGACAAATGCAAATTCAGGAAGCCCGCGCGGCCGGGCGATGTCATCGAATACCACATCCGCAAGATCCGGCGCCGCAGCGCCATGGGCTGGTACGAGGCCCGGGCGATGGTCGGCACCACCCTCATTGCGGAAGCGGAAGTGGGCGCCATGGTGATGTCCGGGACTTCCGCCTGATGGCTCCCAACATCCATCCGACGGCCATCGTCGAAGATGGTGCGGTTCTGGGCGCCGATGTGAAGCTCGGCCCGTACTGCATCGTTGGCAAGGACACCAGGCTCGGCGACGGCGTCGAGCTCATCTCCCATGCCGTCGTCACCGGCCACACGACAGTCGGCGCGCGCTCGACCATCTATCCTTTCGCCTCGATCGGGCATCGCCCGCAGGACCTCAAATATGCCGGCGAGCCGTCGACCCTCGAGATCGGCGAAAACACCACGATCCGCGAGCACGTGACCATCAATCCGGGCACCGCCGGCGGTGGCATGATCACCCGCATCGGCTCCAATTGCTGGATCATGATCGGCGTCCATATCGGGCACGACTGCATCATCGGCAACAATGTGGTGTTCTCCAACAACGTCACCTTCGCCGGCCATTGCCGCGTCGACGACTTCGTGGTGATGAGCGGCTATTCGGGCGCGACGCAGTTCGTCCACATCGGCGCCCACGCCTTCGTGGGCGGCCTCAGCAAGGTCGAGAAGCACCTGATCCCCTACGGCACCGCGGTGGGCAATCCCGCCGAACTGAGCGGGCTCAATCTCGTCGGCCTCAAGCGCCGCGGCTTCGACCGCGAGGCGATCCACAATCTGCGTACCGCCTACCGCATGATCTTTGCTTCGGAGGGCACGCTGCGCGAGCGCGTCGACGACGCCTCGGCCATCTTCCCCAACGACGTGCTGGTGCAGGACGTGGTGAAGTTCATCATCGAAGCCAAGGACAATCCGCTGACGCTGCCCCGCAACGGGCACAACGAGGACTGATGGCGCGACGTCTGACCCTCATCGCAGGGTCGGGAGGGCTCGCCCCGCTGATGGCCGAGGCCGCGCGGCGCCATGGCGATGCCCTGCAGGTCATCGACGTCGTCGGCCGCACCGACCTCAGCGGCGACCGCGTCGAGCACATCCCGCTGTCCGAAGCGCCGCGGCTGATCACGGCGGTCAAGGATTTCGGCACCAGCCATCTGGTGCTGGCGGGCGCCGTGCACATCTCCGACGCGGAACGCGAGGGCCTGGCCAAGGCCTTCGGGGTCGCCGGCAAGGTGGCGCGCCTCGCCGGCGACATCGGTCTGGCCGGAATGATCCAGCTCGCTGCCGGCGTCTCCCGGATCAAGCTGGTCGGCGCGCACGAGATCGCGCCGGATCTCCTTGCGCCCGAGGGCCATATCGCTGGCCCGGCCCTCGATCCGGCGCTGTCCGGCGCGGCGCAGGCGGCGCTCGCGGCGGCGCGGACCATCGGCGCCATCGACCTCGGCCAGACCGTGGTTGTCTCGGGCACCCGTCCCATCGCGGCCGAGGACGCCGGCGGCACCGATGCGCTGCTGGCCCGGGTGGCGGACCTGCGCCGGCGGGGTCTGGTTGGCAATTCGGGGGCGCCGCTGATCCTCGCCAAGGCGCGCAAACCGAAGCAGCCGAGCTTTGTCGATCTGCCCACCATCGGCGCCGGCACCGTCGCCAACGCTGCCGCCGCCGGCATCTCGGTGATCGCGGTCGAGGCTCGCGGTACGCTGCTGATGGATCGTCCGGACCTCGAGCGCGCGGCGACGGCCCATGGCATCAGCATCGTCGGCGTGCGCCATGGCTGACCCGGCGCGCCTGTTCATCCTCGCCGGCGAGCCTTCCGGCGACCGCATCGGCGCCGACCTCGTGCGCCGGCTGCGCATCAGCCGGCCGGTCACGCTCCTGGGGGTCGGCGGCGAGGGCCTGACCGGAGAGGGGCTGAAGTCGCTTTTTCCCATGTCCGACCTCTCGGTCATGGGGGTGCAGGACGTCCTGCGGCGCGCGCCGCTGCTGTTGTGGCGCATCCGCCAGACGGTCAGGGCCATCCTCGCCGCCGAACCCGACCTGGTGGTGCTCATCGATTCCCAGGTGTTCAGCCAGATGGTGGCGCAGCAATTGCGCAGGCGCGGCTACGCCGGCCGCATCTTGCTTTACGTCGCGCCCAGCGTCTGGGCCTGGAAGCCGGAGCGCGCACCGCTTCTCAAACCATTGTTCGACGAAGTGCTGGCCGTGCTGCCGTTCGAGCCGGCGGTGATGAAGCGGCTCGACGGGCCGCCCACCACCTATGTCGGCCATCCCGCGCTGGAGCACACCGTCTTGCGCGACGCGCAACCCGCGCGTGGCCCGCTGCTGCTCCTCCCCGGCAGCCGCCGCGGCGAGTTGCGCCGGCACCTGCCGCTGATGGAGGAGATGACGCTGGCGCTGAAGCGCCATCCGCAGATTTCGGATTTCGTGCTGCCCACCACGCGGCACGAAGAGGAGTTCGTGCTCGACGCCGTTCGCGCCTGGGACGTGCCGGTGTTCGTCACCAGCGCCTCGGCGCGCAAATGGCAGGCCTTTCGCGAGGCCATCGCGGCGGTCGCGGTCACCGGCACCGTGACGCTGGAGCTGGCGCTGTCCGGCGTGCCGATGGTCACCACCTATGTCGCCGACCGGGCGCAATGGAGCCGCGCCAGCAAGGCCAGGCTGCGCTTCGCCTCGCTACCGAACATCCTCGTGGGGGACGAACTCGTGCCCGAATTGCTCGGGCCAGAGCGCCGCTCCGCCGAGGTGCTGGCCGCACTCGAAGCGCTGCTCGGCGATGAGGCCGCGCTTACCCGCCAGCTCGAGGGCTTCGCACGCATCCGCGCCGGCATGGAAAAAGGGGCGCCAGAGGCGCCCCGAACCGATCCGGCCGATCGGGCGCTGGCGCACCTGCCGGCCATTGGAGCGCTTCGCGATCATTCCCGATCAGCGGTGGACGCTGCCCCCACCCCCAACCCCTCCCCGCAGGGGGGAGGGGAGCCTGACTGAAACGCCGGTGCATGCGGTTCTATCGCCCCCCTCCCCCCTGCGGGGAGGGGCAGGGGGTGGGGGCCATAACCACCGGCGTTCTACCTTGTCGGTAACGGCTCTAGCGCTTGCCGACCGGCACGTAATCGCGCGCCGGCGAACCATGATAGAGCTGGCGCGGCCGGCCGATCTTCTTCTGCGGGTCAGCGATCATTTCCTTCCACTGCGCGATCCAGCCAACGGTGCGGCTGAGCGCGAAGATGGCGGTGAACATCGAGGTGGGGAAGCCGATCGCCTCGAGGATGATACCCGAGTAGAAATCGACGTTCGGATAGAGCTTGCGCGAGATGAAATAGTCGTCCGTGAGCGCAATGTGCTCGAGCTGCTGCGCCACCTGCAGCAGCGGGTTGTTCTCGACCCCGAGCTCGTCCAGCACGCGCTTGCAGGTCTCCTGCATCACCTTGGCGCGCGGATCGTAGTTCTTGTAGACGCGGTGGCCAAAACCCATCAGGCGGATGCCCGACGATTTGTCCTTCACCTTGGCGATGAAGTCGGGGATGCGATCGGGCGTGCCGATCTGCTTGAGCATATTGAGCGCCGCCTCGTTGGCGCCGCCATGCGCCGGACCCCAGAGGCAGGCGACACCTGCCGCGATGCAGGCGAACGGGTTGGCGTCCGACGAGCCGGCGAGGCGGACCGTCGAGGTCGAGGCGTTCTGCTCGTGGTCGGCATGCAGGATGAAGATCAGGTCCATCGCGCGGGCGATGACCGGGTTCACCTTGTACTCCTCGGCCGGCACCGAGAAGCACATGTTGAGGAAGTTGCTGGCGTAGTCGAGGTCGTTCTTGGGGTACACGAAGGGCTGGCCGACCGAGTATTTGTAGGCCATGGCGACGATCGTCGGAATCTTGGCGATCAGCCGGATCGAGGCGATCTCGCGCTGCACCGGATCGGTGATGTCGGTGGAGTCGTGATAGAACGCCGCCAGCGCACCGACCACGCCGCAGACCACGGCCATCGGATGCGCGTCGCGGCGGAAGCCGCGGAAGAACAGATGCATCTGCTCGTGCAGCATCGTGTGGGTGGTGACGCGCTTGTCGAAATCCTTGAGCTGGGCCGCGTTCGGCAGCTCTCCGTAGAGCAGCAGGTAGCAGACTTCGAGGAAGTTCGACTTCTCGGCGAGCTGGTCGATCGGGTAGCCCCGATACATCAGTTCGCCCTTGTCGCCGTCGATGTAGGTGATGGTGCTGTCGGTGGCCGCCGTCGAGGTGAAGCCGGGATCGTAGGTGAACATCCCGGTCTGCCCGTACAGCGATCTGATGTCGATTACCTCGGGCCCGACGGAGCCTTTAAGTACCGGAAACTCAAAGGTTTTGTCACCGATGACCAATTTGGCGACGGTGTCTGACATGAGGTGCTCTCCTTGTGGGCCATCGGCCTCGCGGAGAGCAAGATCATGGCCAGATGCGGTCGGATGCTTATGGGCTCAGCCCTAGACCATTTGCCCAGTCTCTGCAACCGATGGGTTAACATTGCTGACCTATCCGGCGGCGGATTTAGCCGTTCGCCTGGTCACCAATGCGTGCAAGACTCTCGGCCTTTCCGATCAGCACCATGACCTCGAAAATCCCCGGCGACACCGTGCGTCCGGTGAGGGCGGCGCGCAGCGGTTGCGCCACCTTGCCCAGCTTCAGGCCGCGGCTCTCGGCGAAGGCGCGGATGGCCCCATCGATCGCCGGCACGCTCCAGTCGGAGAGTTGCTCTAGAACGGCCTTCGCGCCAGCCAGCATGGCGCGCGTCTCGGCAGTGAGCTGCTCGCCGGCGGCGCCGTCGATCTGCAGCGGGCGCACGGCGTAGATGAACTGCGCCAGGTCGATCAGCTCCAGCACGGTCTTGGCGCGCGGCTGCAACTCGGGAAGGGCGGCCAGCACCGTCGCCTTGTTGGCAACGAGCCCTGCGTGGTCGGTGGTGCGGCCGATCTCCTCGGCCGTTGCCACCATCACGTCGTAGAGGTAGTCGGGACTGGCGGCGCGGATGTAGTGGCCGTTGACGTTCTCGAGCTTGACGAAGTCGAAGCGCGCCGCGCCCTTGTTCAGCCCCTCAAGCGAGAACCATTCGATCATCTGTTCGATCGAGAACAGCTCGTCGTCGCCATGGCTCCAGCCGAGCCGCGCCAGGTAGTTGAGCATGGCCTCGGGCAGATAGCCCATTTGTCGGTAGGCGCCGACGCCGAGCGCGCCGTGGCGCTTCGAAAGCTTGGCGCCGTCCGGCCCGTGGATCAGCGGGATGTGGGCCATCTCCGGCACGTCCCAACCCATGCCGTTGTAGATGATGATCTGCCGAGCGGCGTTGGTCAGGTGGTCGTCGCCGCGGATGATGTGGGTCACCCCCATGTCATGGTCGTCCACCACCACCGCCAGCATATAGGTGGGCGTGCCGTCCGAGCGCAGGATGATGAAGTCGTCGAGGTTCTCGGTCTTGAACACCACCTCGCCCTGCACGTGGTCGTTGACCACGATCTCGCCCGATAGCGGCGCCTTGATACGGATCACCGGGGCAACGCCCGCTGGCGCCTCCGACGGGTCGCGGTCGCGCCACATGCCGTTGTAGCGCGGCGGCAGGCCCTTGGCCCGTGCCGTCTCGCGCATCTCCGCCAGCTCCTCGGGCGAGCAGTAGCAGTAGTAGGCCTGGCCGCGCGCCAGCAGCTCGCGCGCAATCTCGGCATGGCGGGCGGCGCGCGAAAACTGCAGCGTCGGCGCGCCGTCCCAGGCGAGGCCAAGCCAGGTCAGGCCGTCATAGATCGCCTGCACCGCCGCCTCGGTCGAGCGCTCGCGGTCGGTGTCCTCGATGCGCAGCAGGAACTGGCCGCCGGTGTGTCGCGCATAGGCCCAGGAGAACAGCGCCGTGCGGGCGCTGCCGATATGCAGGTAGCCGGTCGGCGAGGGGGCGAAGCGGGTAACGACGGTCTTGCTGGCAGTCTGGGGCATGGAGGTCCTTGGCGGGATGGCGGCGCCGTGTGTAGCATGGCCCTTGGGGATCGCAAGGGCGGGGGGCTCATGGCGGAAACCCTGGAAATCGGCGGTCCCGAGCTTCAGACGCGACCGCTGCGGCCGGCGCCGCCAGCCCCCTTGACGCCTCTTCTCGCGCCACCGCGCCGCCGCTTCAAGAGCCTCGCGGACAGCGCGATTGTCGCACTCGACGAGCGCCGGCTGTTCGTGCTGCTGCCCTTCGCCATGGTCGGCGGGCTCGTCGCGGGACTCGAGCTGCCACCGATGCATCCTTACGCGCTCGCGGCTGGCGCCGGCGCGCTGGCGCTGCTGCTCGCGTCCTCCTTCGCGTCGCTGGCGCGGATGCGCGTGGCAGTGCTGCTGGCGGCCACTTGGGCAGGACTATGCCTGCTGCCGATCCATGGCGCGCTGTTCGGCACCGCCATGCTGGCACGGCCGGCCTATGGCGACTACCGGGCGCAGATCGACGAGATCGTCAGCGAGACGGCCAGCGAGCATCGCGTCATCGTCTCGGCCATCGCGCCCACCGGCAGCGACCGCGCGCTGCCCGTCCGCCGCGCCCGGGTGCTGGTCAAGGGTGGACCCGACCTCGCGCCGGGCGACGTCATTGCCGGAAAATTCCGCTTCGCACCGGTGCCCGGGCCGGTCTATCCGGGCGGCTTCGATACGCAGTTCCACGCCTATTTCGACGGCGTCGGCGCCTATGGCAACACCATCCATCCGCCAACGCTGCTGTCGTCGGGCGGCGCCGCGTCGCCGGCGCATGCGCTCGACGCCATCCGCCGCGGCATCTCGGCCCGCGTCGATGCCGTCCTGCCCGAGCCCTCCGCCGGCGTCGCCCGCGCCATCATCAACGGCGACCAGAGCGCGGTGACCGACGCCGCGCGCAACACCATGGCCACAGCCGGCATCGCGCATGTGCTGTCGGTCTCCGGGCTGCACCTGACCATCGTGGCCGGTGGCGTCTTCGCCATGCTGCGGCTGCTGCTCGGCAGCTTCGAGGGCATCGCCCGGCGCGTGTCGGTCAAACGTCTCGCCGCGGCCGGCGGCATGGCTGCGGCGCTGTTCTACTACGGCATTTCGGGCGGCAACGTTGCCGCCCTGCGCGCGACG
>JAEWCE010000342.1 GCA_023390785.1 Pseudomonadota bacterium | reverse complement strand
GATGACAGCGGTGGAGGCGCAGGTCCCCTGTGCTCACCCGCAACCCCTGGTGTAATACGCTATTCCAGTGCTGCGTCGACAAGCGCCTTGGCGTGCAGCTCGGTCGTATCGTAGGTCGGCAGCGGACTCACGGCGTCGTCGATCAGCATGCCGATCTCGGTACAGCCCAGGATCACCGCGTCGGCGCCGCGCGCCTGCAAGCGGCCGATGGCTTCGACATAGATGCGCCGCGACTCGTTACGTACGATCCCTCTCACCAGTTCCTCGTAGATGATGCCGTTGAGGTTGGTGATGCCGACATCCGGCACGATCACCTCAAGCCCGTGCTGCTCCAGAACGTCGATATAGAAGCGCTTCTCCATGGTGAAGCGCGTGCCCAGCAGGCCGACACGGGCGATGCCATCGGCCAGCAGCGCCGCGGCGGTCGGCGTGGCGATGTGGAGGAATGGCACCGCCAGCGCCGCCTCGATCTGCGGCGCGCAGATATGCATGGTGTTGGTGGCGAGCCCGATGACGCCACAGCCCTGTGCTTCGAGGCCCTGCGCGATTCGCGCCAGCTCGGCTCCCGCTTCGTCCCAGGCATCGCGGCGCTGCAGTGCTTCGATTGGCGCGAAGTCGACGGAATGAACGATTACCGGCGCCGAATGCAGGCCGCCCAGCCGCGCCGCCGCCTCACGATTTAGAATGGCATAGTAGTGAGCCGTACTCTCCCAGCTCATGCCGCCGATGAGGCCGATCGTCTTCACCGGGCGCGCAGCTTCTGCGGCACGTCGCGGAAGGCGTCGACCACCTTGAGATAGGCCTCGCGCTTGAAGGGCACGATCAGATCGGGCAGCCGGTCGAGCACTTCCCAGCGCCAGGCGTCGAACTCGGCCGGCATCGAGCCGTCACCGGGGTCGTCGACGTCGATCTCGCTCTCGTCACCGGTGAAGCGGAAGGCGAACCAGCGCTGGCGCTGGCCGCGATATTTGCCCTTGAGGGCAATGCCCAGCACGTCGTCTGGCACGTCGTAGTAAATCCAGTCGGGCGCCTCGGCGATGAGTTCGACCGAGCGGATCGAGGTTTCCTCGAACAGCTCGCGCAGCGCGGTGTCGCGCGGCTTTTCGCCCTTGTCGATGCCGCCCTGCGGCATCTGCCAGGGCGAGCCGTGCACTTCCGACGATTCCGGATCGTCCTCGGGCTTGCGGCGGCCGATGAACACCAGCCCGCTGTCGTTGAACACGGCGGTGCCTACGCAATCGCGGTAGGGCATGCTCTCACGGTCGAGTCCGGTCATGTGGATTTGTGCATCAAGGCGCTGACGGGAACCAGGGTGAAGCCCCTGTCCTGCGCGTTCTTGCTCCATTCGGCAAGCGTGTCGATGGAGACGGGCAGGGCGGAAATCACGCCGATGGCGCTGCCGTTGGCGGTGGCCTTGCTCTCCAGCGCCTTGAGTTGGTCGAGGATGGGCTGGCGCGCCGGCTGCTGGTCCAGCGCCATGTCGGCCTTGCCGAACGGCACGGCGTTGGCGGCGGCAAGCTGCGTTGCGACCGAGCGTGCGGACGAGCCGTCGTCGAGATAGCCGAGGCCGCGGGCGCCCAATTCCTCCATCACCGGGCCGAAATCGGTGGTGGAGGCGGTGAAGCGGGCGCCCATGTGGTTGATGACGCCGACATAGCCGCCGAACTTGCCGAGCACGGTGAACAGCTTGTTGAGGTTGTCGCGCGGCGCCTGCCCGGTCAGCAGGGTGTCGGGGCCGGGGTCGCTGTCGGGATAGTCGAACGGCTCGAGCGGCACCTCCAGCAGCACCTCGTGGCCGGCGGCGCGGGCGCTGCCCACCTCGCTCACGAGGCCCTTGCCGTAGGGCGCAAACGCCAGGGTGACACCGGCGGGCAGCGAAGTGATGGCGCTTTGGGTGCCGGTGCTGTTGAGGCCAAGGCCGGTCACCACCACGGCGATCATCGGCTTGCCGTCGCTGCCGGGCGGCACGGTCAGGGGCGGCGCGTAGACTTCGAATGGGGTCTGGCCCGTCGCCGAGATGCGCGGAATGGCGCCGTGCTCGGACTCTTCCAGCAGGTCCGGCACCAGTCCCTGGGCCTTGGCGTTCGCGGTATCGACCGTGGCCGGCGCGTTGGGGGTGCCGGCCGGCGTATCGGGATTCACCATCGACACCGATGCACCGGGGACGGGAATCTCCGGCCCGGCGGTAATGGTCGCCTGGCTGGCGCCGGTCGACAGCGTCGTCGCCAGTGCATTGGCATTGTGCGTCGAATTGATGCCGATCTCGGCCACCGGCCGGCCGCCGGTCGGGTCGTTGACGAAGACGATGCGCGCCACCACGCCCAGCACCACCAAGGCAGCAAGCCCGAAGGCCAGGCGAGCCAGCGGCAGGCGGTCAGCCGACAGCGTCAGCCGTGGCTTCTTTTCGCTGCGCTTGCGGCCCAGAGGTGCGCTGAGGTCGTCCGCCATCGAGCCCCTTCATGCGTGGAACGCCGAATCAATTCTCCGGCGCTCCAACATCGATACCACAGTCGGCGCTCCTCTCCCGCTTGCGGGGGAGGGGGACCATGCGAAG